>JALGUR010000014.1 GCA_029820565.1 Candidatus Zipacnadia bacterium | reverse complement strand
ATCTTCCGGCTGTCATCGTGCAGCCGGCCACTGTCAAGCAACCGTTGACCGAAGGCACCAATAAGGCTCTGCGCCAGGATTACCACTATCTGGTATATTATCTGTGCCGCCCGGCCCCTGGGGACCCCAGCAGTCCCCAGACCCTGGACGGCGCCGGCAAACTGTTCAACCTGCTGATGCAAGATATGTACCTGGGCGGCAGTTGCTGGTATTCGCAGATTGTTCGCCTGGAGCCCGCGCCAGCCGTCCAGCAGCAACTGCGCCGTCAGGATATACCAGTCAGCGTCGTGGAGTTGGAATTGGTCGCCCGGCGGCTGGAAACGACATAGGACGGCAGGCACAACGCCAGGTATAACGACAGGTACAACGACAGCCAACGGCAGGTACAACGGCAGAGAACGGCAGACAACAATAGACAACGGCTGCCTCACCCCGTTCCCCTCTCCCGGCGGGAGAGGGGCCAGGGGTGAGGAGGTATGTCCGATCCCAAGCACGGTCCGAACGCCGCTTCCACAGTACGACAAATATTCAGTGACCGCGGCAGGGATAATTAGTTACTGTAGGAGGGCCATCTCTGGCCCGATTCATCAGTGTATTGTAGGAGGGCCGTCCTCGGCCCGACTGAGGTGGCAAGCGGTACACGACCTCAATCGCGACAGGTCTTCGCCTGCCCGCCTGCGGGCCACAGCCCTACGGCGCGGAGGCAGGAACGTCGCTTCTACGAAGAATAGCCTTACTAAAGGTGGTGCGATCTATGCCAGTGGCACTTTCTCATCAAGGGGTGTTTGGCTTCGCCCTTCAGTCCGCCAAAGGGACCTTTGTCAATCCCGATACCTGGCTGCCCCTTATCCAGTCGGGCGGTCGAGGGCCAGCTGATTCGGTCCAACTGAAAAACAATTACGTCCCGCTGGATTTTGCGGACGTCAATGCCTATCAGAGTAAGTACTTCGCCGCCGGCCAGTGGGCGGAAGGCGCTCTGCGCTTTCCCCTGATCCCCGGGGTCCTGTCCAATGTATTCTCGTGGATACAGGACCGCGATAGCTACAATCAGGGCAAGTGGGCTTCGGCAGTCATTGACTGCGTGGAGGAAGTGAAAAAACTCACCGACCTGAAGGTCCGCCAGGCTACCTTTGATCTGATCAAGGGCGAGCCGGTGGTCTGCACGCTGCAGGTAGCCGCGTTGCAAATGGAAAGCGGCACTACGCCGTCACCGACGATGCCCACCGCCGCGCCCTACATATTCCGGGAAGCCACCGTGGAGATTGCCACCGGTGGCGGCAGTCTGGCCGAGGACGTTAACTGCGAGAAGATGCGTATCGTGGCCGATGCCGCGTTGGAAGATGTGGACGAGGGCCTGCGGCTGGCCGCCAGCGCCGGGCCGGTGCAACTGTATAACCTGGCCGGCCTGCGCTGCTGGGGCGCTTTCAGCCGCGATTTCGTGGACAACGAAGTCTATGCCGACTTTGCCGCCGGCACTGAAGCGGCCCTAACGATTACCTTGGAGCGCGGCGCCGCTACGGCCGAGATCGCGTTGCCCCGCATCCTGTACACGGGCGATGACCTGGGTCTGCCCGGCTCCAATCGCCAGCGCATAGTGGAGAAGGTTGACTTCCTCGCCCTGGGCAGCGTGGACGGCGAAACGCCACCCCTGACCCTGAGTTAACAGGGGACAGGGAACAGGGAACTGGGGACAGGGAACGGCATAACGGCAAGTGGACAGTGAACTACAGGGATGCAGGGAGGCAGGGAGACTATGTCTATTGGGGGGGATATTCAGTCACTGTAGGAGGGCCATCCCTGGCCCGGCTCCAGCGGGGGGCCGGCCGTTACCTGCATCCCTGCCTCCCTGAGCCCCTACTTCCTGTGTACTATTCAATGCGGTGAAATGATATGCCTGATGATGAGCGGCAACGGCAAGCCTGGATAATCGGGGCGGTTGGGCGGAATTATGAGCGGGTGTTTGAAGCGCCGGTGGAAATTGACGGCTGGCAGCAGCGGCCCTGGGTGAAGGTGCGGCCGCTAACCGCCTATGAAGCCCTCCAGCGCGAGAGCCTGGGGGCCTATGACGAATATCACCTGGATAACGATGGCAACATCCAGCGGGTAGTGCGGCGCTATGACCGGGCGGCGGTGACCCGCTACGACTACGAACACTGCTTGGTGGACTTCTGTCTGCCCCGCGAGGACAACGAAGGCGGGCTTGTGCCCTACCAGCCTTCGCCGGATAAAGGGATTGATACCGATTGTCTGCTGGACAATTTGCCGCCGGCTTTAGCAGATTGGTTGGATGAGGCTCTGGACGAGGTGAACCTGCGCTGCCTACCTGACCAGAAATTGCTATCAGCGGTAAAAAAAAGTTAGGCGCTGCGGCGCGGGTTCTGGCTCAAGGTGGGATAGTGAAATTGGCTGATTTGCTCAGGGATGAGCCGACAGTAGCGGTTGGCACTTCGCTGCACGAAGGCCAGGATTTCCGCACCCAGCAGCAGTGGCAAGCCCTGCACCGGGATAGCCCGGTCCGCTATGAGGTTCAGCCACTGGTGGCTCAGTTAACTGCGGTGCTGCTGCGCGAACTGCGCATGTTTGAGCAAACGGGCCAGTTGCCCGGCGATGTGTCCTGGTCCGAGCAGCCGGCCTGGCGAGTGGAACTGTGGGAGGCATTCTGGCAGGCGCAGTCGGCCGCTGCCGATTGGCCCCCATTACCCTACCCGTTAACAGGTGAAGAATATGAGTGAAGATTATTCCAACAAATCTGCTCGCCGGCTGCCCCTGGGCCTGCGGCCCTGGTGGTCACGGCGACTGAGTGTGGGCGAATATCCCGCGACTATGGACAGTACCAGTGGCACAAAGCGACCACTGGTAAGTGCCCCAAGGCTGACAACTCAGCCGCCAGGCCCAAGTGCCGGTCGGGGGGCACTCGCGGCTCCACCGCTAACGCAGCCGTCGCAGGACAGCCGGTGGCCGCAGCCGAGGCCGGTCCCCGGAGCAGTACCTGGCCGCCTTCCCCTGACCACCTCTGAGGGGCCGACGGCGCGCAGCGCCGGCCGGGGTCGGCTGTCTATTGAAGGTCTGCGAGGGCGACCACCTACCCGGCATCTGGCTACTGCTAAGCCGCCGCGATTTTCTGGGCGAGAGCAGCTGGGTGATAAAGAAACCTTGGAGTACAGTATTGATTTGGTCAGGTAAGGGCAGGTGTAACGACAGGGACAACGGCAGGCATAACGACAGGTTCAACGGCAGACAACAACAGACAACGACAGACAACGGCAGATAACGACAGATAACGGCAGATAACGACAGATAACGACAGCTAAAACAGCAACAACAGCAACGACAGGAACGGCAGCTAAGACAGCAATGACACCCGAGATGGCCACGACTGTCGTTCCCGGTCCCCTGTTTGCTGTCCACTGACGACTGTCCACTACCCACTTGTCGTTATGCCGTTCCCTGCCGCTGCTGGTCGCGACAAGAATGTCGCTCCTACAGAAAGATATGCACGGGCCGCTGATGCCTGTCTCCCTGAATCCCTGCCGTAAAGGTGATTTGCGAAAATGGCCCACCTCAATCCCGGATTAGCCCAGCGGTTACGGGCGGCTGTACAGACGGTACAGGCCGCCGAGGTCGCCGCGGGCAACCCGCAACCTCTGGGCCACTGGAAGAGCCTGATTAGTGGCGCGCTACTGGCAGTCATTGACTGGCTGATGCGGGATGACCAGACTAATGCCCTGGATTATGACGACCAGCAGCGCACTAACGAGGAGAATTTCCTGAAATCAAAGACCGTGCTGCTGTTGGCCTTCTACCTGTGGCTGCTGGCCCAGGAGCCAGTGCGCGCCTGGCCGGAGATTGACGTGCTGGGTGACTGCCTGGCTGACCTGACCACCACTGAGGATACTTCATGGCCTGCCGAGATAATTACGCTTGCCCAACACCGCGGCCTGACCGTAGACCGTAAGCGAACCGTGAGCGGCGTGGCCAGTTTCACCACGCCGGAAGGAACCATCACCGCTTCGGTCTACAAGGCGCGTCAGCCCGATGAGCCCCTGAACGGATGCTATGTGTATCTGGTTGAGCGGCTTGCCGCCAGCGGGGAGTTAACCGGCGAGTATGTTCTGATGGTAGATGATGCCTACTGGGGCCGGCGCATTCAGCCCGCTGCGTTCCAGGCAGCCCCGTTCAGTGAAGACTTTGTAATGGGCTACCGACTCCAGGGGCAGATCCTGCACGACGGCCAGCCCCAGGAAGGGGCCAACGTCAGCCTGGAAGTGGCTCTGGGCACCCACACCGACGGCCTCGTCAGGTTCTGGGACAGCGAGGAATACAATGAGTTAGTTTATTCCGTTGAGAAGGATACCTACGTGTCCGGCTCGACGGTGCTCGCCCCGATACGCACGCAGGCCGATGGCAGTTGGAACTTTATTGTCCCCCAAGGCCATGGCGGGATATACCAGCGGCCAGGCGACTACCGCGATGACACTGCTGAGACGGCCGCTGAACCGCTGCCGCGCTGGGTAGAGCAAATATATGTCGCCTACCGCGGCCGTAAGGCGGCGGTGGCCGAAGGTGAGCCGGCTGTCATTGACATTCTCAGCGGCATGCTGAATATTTACGCCACGGCGGGCGCTTACCTGCGGGTGGGAACGCTGGACGACGCCGGGCAGAATTATTTAGTGCCGCCGTCGGGCCTGGTAGAGATCACCGGGCTGCCGACTGGTGAGCATAGCATCGTCCAGTATCGGCGCAGTGGGGGCGACTGGGACCCCGACTGGGGCTGTCCGCGAGTAATCGCCGAAGTGCAGGCGGGTCAGACTACCAACGTGACTATGCCGCCTCTGGAGTATTACGGACCGACCGGTGGTATAGTCTGTGGGCGGGTCTATCAGCGGATGGGCATACCGGCCCCGGGCATTGATATAGTGGTGGTAGACACCGAAGTCGGAGAAATTGTCGGAGTTATCGCCACGACCAACGAGGAGGGCTTCTGGTCAGCCGCAGTCCCGCCGGGGGGACTGGGCGGCCAGTTGTATATCCTGGATTCCACCTGGGGCAGCCTGCGGGTGTTGGGCAATCCCTATTCAGATGTGGTTCTGGGCGCTCGGGCCTACGCGGCTTCCATAGAAGAGTTCAAGCCCGAAGCCTGGCGCACCGGCACCTACGGGCACAATAACTTCCAATATGTGGACGCCGCGGTCTGGGTTGAGGACAATGATACCGGTCAAACCTACCCAACCACCCAAGCCCCCTACGGCGGGTGGATGACCATAGATACGGCGCCCAAATATGCCTATATCTCTGACCTCATCCAACTTATTCTGTATGGCCCGCAACTGAAAAGTTATGCTCTGTACGCTGATGGCGAGGCGATAGACCCTGATTTCAAATTGCGCAGCCAGTCCTTTGAGGAGGCCCCGACCCTGCCGGGCCAATTTCGGGCTGCGGGGTATTATCCGGAACGCAAATTCCTGCTCGGCGGGAAGATAAAGGCCAACGTGGTCATCGGCAGTGCTGACCGGCTGGATGAAGACCAGCCCGACGCGGCGCGAGTAGGACTGGAATTCGGCAAACTCCAGCCGTATCTGGAACTGCGGCAGCGTGCGAAGCATTCCACCGCCGTTACTGAGTTACTATGTCCGTACTGTGGCGGACCTGCCCAGCGCGACCCTGGCCAAGCGGTGCCTCGGGGATTTTGCCTCCAATGTGCGGCGGCTTTTGGCCTGCCCTCAGCGATGGATGCTCGCAGTTACAGCCGCAGCGTCACGCTGCCCGCCCGACCCGATTACCGTTACGGCCACCGCGCCGTGGCTATAACCACCAACAGCGGGTTCCAGCGGCCGGTAGACTACCACTGGCGGCCCGATTTGTACGATGAGACTGACTACTTCCTGATCCAGTCCGGACCCGGGCAGCCTACCAATGCCCCGCGCTGGTTTGCCAAGCACCTTAATGAGGTAAGCGATGGCAAGGGCCTGGGGCAGTTTGACGGTGATCAGAGTCCATCATATATCTCCGGCCACGACCTGGAGTACTTTGGCAATTTGCCTTACATCGGCCGGGACTTGGGCCTGGCCCAGTTCAAACTGGGCTTTGAAGCGGATTATCAGGTGCCGTTAGAGTTCACCGTAGAGATTGATTGCGTTCGCAGTGATGATGCGATTGAGACAATTGCAGTTTCCATACCGCAGGGGACCAGTGGCCCCAACGATTTGCATCCGTTTGGCGATGTCATACCTCTGCGGCCAGTGCCAAAGTTAGCCGCCGAACGCAAAGACGAGCCGTACGAGGGCTGTGGACTGTATAAGGCGGTGGCTGATATTCGGCTCGTAGACCCGCAACAAGCTCCGGGCTGCCGGTTCACTGTGATTGCTGATGTACCTTTGCTGGCCCATCCGCAGGGCGTGGTGGTGGAGAGTAAGAAGGCCAGTCCTGTTGCTCTCCAGTTAATCCCGCCCGCCGGCCATCCTCATATCTTTGAAGATGGCGTGGGGCAACTGTTCCTGTTTGATGTGGCCGACGCCAACATCCGCATGCGGCGGCGCGCGGGACTGCTGGCCGATTGGGAACTGCCGCGGTGGGTGACCTCCGACGGCCAGAGCGATTATCCGTGGGCCAGCAAGGACAGCCGCGGCCGGATTATCCTGGCGCGGCAGTTCGGCACCAGTCAGGTCCGCCTGATGCAATCAGCCGACGACGGCCACACCTGGGAGGAGTTATGACGATGGCTGAGAGCATCTCGCACCCCATGGCGTTTGAACATAACGGGCTTCTCTACCTGATTGGCTACCGTGGCGGCGCGCAGTACCTGCGCCGCAGCCCCGACGGCGGGCACAGTTGGCTGGTGTTCAGCGATGGTGAAACCGAGAAGTTAGTCGGCACGCCCTCGGATGCCGACCGGGTGGCATTTGTGAAGATGGAAACCCAGGGCTGCCGGCTGGTAGTCGGCGTGCCTAATTACCCGCATATTGATGTATATGTCTCGGTGGATGATGGAGAGCACTGGGAATTGGATAGTCGGGTATAGTGGACAGTGGTCAGTGGACAGTCGTCAGTGGACAGGGACGGCCCGATTTCTGACTGTATTGCGGGAGGGCCATCTCTGGCCCCAGAGGCCCGTTGTACTGTAGGAGGGGCTTCCCAGCCCCGACCACCTCTATCGCGGCAGGGATGCCGCTCCCACAGAATTGCCTGCTGTGGGAGGGCCATCCTTGGCCCGACTGAGGTGGTGGTGCGGCTGGTGGTGGTACGACGACACCGACCATCCGGGCGCATAGATCTCCCGCTTGTCGCGTAGGCGAGGGTTCTCCAACCTCGCCTAATCGGTGGCACCGGCATCCTGCCTGTGGCCTTTTCTGCTTTTCACGGGCTGGAAGCCCGTGCCGCTGAGTCAAGAGCCTGCGCTACGCGGGGGTTTTTGAGCAACTCGAAATGCGGTAGCGGGCCGGGCTCGCCACGCTCGACCGGCCCCTCCGAACGGCAGCGGCAACCACAGGTAGGGTAAATAGACAGGCGAGACGCCTGTCCTGCCGAGGCCCTTGATTAAGGAGACATAAGATGGCGCAACGAGTGCATCCCATCGCGCGGGTCAATCTGTATGAGCCGGGGCGCGAATATCGGGTCACCTATGACGGCTTCGGCCAAAATGACCTGCTGCCTGAACTGGTCCGCAGCGGCCGGGTCACCGTACAGCCCATTGACCCGACTGATTTGGGCCTGCCTGGGCTGGGCCGGACAGGCTTGCAGATGCCCTCGGCAATGTTGGTGGACGACCCAGATGTAAATTGCATCGTCGCCCGACCATTCCTGGATACCACTCAGAGCATCGGCCTGGGCCACTTCACAGTCTGTAACGGCTACTGGGTAGCCTTGCCTAACCGTGGGCTGGCCGGAGAAGTCCAGTTGTTCCAGTACGATGGTGCGGCCAATCAGATTACGGGCGCCCTGAGCAATTTCACGCTGCCCACCGATCCCATATTCGCCCTGTCGCTGTACCGCGCCGACCCGCCCACCGACCACAACTGGAACCAGGCCGCCCCTTATACCGAGATTCACTTCGGTGTGTGCGAGAGTGACGAATGGGCCCTGAGCATCCCCTACGGCGGGCCGATGTTCCTGATTCGCCGCTACAATGGTCAGTGGTACAAGGCTCCGGAGTCGGAGAAATCGGTGAAAGTGCCTACTTTGGAGGGCTTCAGCGCCGGCCAGCGACTGCTGCTTTGGATTGCCCTGTGGCGGGGGAAGTTGGTGGTGTCCACCGATGGCTTTGCGAAGGACATCTGGGTCTACGAAGTGCCGGGTTGGGAGATTAAGGTCAAACAGGGCAAAGTGGCTGTTTGGCACAATGCCGGCCAGTTTATGTTCTCGTTCTTCCCCATCAAAATGCCGACTGCGGTGGTAGATAGCCTGCCCGTAGAGGCCGGTTACGAGACCCAGGACAGCAGTGGCGAGTTGATACTTAATTATCGCCACCTGCCGGTAACCGATGACAATGACAACCCTCTTCAGGAGGTCGCGGTAACCGACACCACTGAGGAACGCACCGACTTAACTAACACTCAACGGGCCTGGCAGGCTACTTTAGAGCCGTATCTGCATCAGCAGACGGCGGTGGGGATAGACCCCGAGACGATGCAGCCGGTGGACTTTGAAACTATGGTCTCGCCGCAACTTTTCAGCGTGACTATGGCTCAGTATCCGCAGATAGATGTGCTGGAGGCGCTGGAATATGCCGATATTGCCGCCGAGGTCAAGGCCGCTGAGGGCGACCATTCCGACCGACTGCGCGGAGTCAAGTATAGTCTGTCAGTGGATAATCAACTGGGGCAATACGCTGACATTGAGGAGTATCGGCGGGTGGAGGTGGAATTGGGTTGGAAGATGAGCGATGCCTCCGAGCAGCGGACAGCAACCGTGGACGGATACCTGGTGGCGCCACCGCCCACCGTGTGGGGTGGCGGGGAAGCCGAACTGGATGTGACTGTGCTGGACGGTATCCTGCGCTTGCAGGATGAGAAGTGTGATGGCCGTGTCCCCATATTTGATAACTGGCCGGTGGTGGCCGTGTTTCACTGGGTGCTGGACCGCTGCGGTATTCCGCGCAGCCAGCAATCCCTTGAGGACACGGGGGTGCGCCTGAGCGCCGGCGAGCCCGAGAAGCCTCACTGGCTGCCCGAGGCGGGTCGCTCGTGGCTGGAGTTTCTGGAAGAGGTCGCTCAGTTTGATTACGCGGCGGCCATATTCTTTGATGCCCAGGGCAACTTTGTCAAAGCCTGCCCACACTGTCGCCAGGCGCGGACGGCTACTGATGTCACTCAGCACGACGGGTCGCCGGAGGGCGCGTGCAGCTCGGAAGTATCCTGGTATTTGTATACCCGGCCCACCGAGGTAGAAGATCCTACCCAGCCTGGCGAGGTCCTGGCCCTGCGCCGACCGCGGCTGAGCCTGTCGGCCGGCGAGTATGTGAACTACGTTGCGGTCTGTGGCCTGGGCAAAGATGGCCAGCCTATCCGCTCAGTGGCCTATGACCCGGCCTCGTTATATGATGCTACCAGCGACCGCTTCGTGGGCTGGCGTAAGATGGAAGTCGCCGCCCTGAGTAACTATACTACCCAGGCCGAGGCTAATCGGCTGGCCCAGCAGATTTTCGCTGATCGCTCCCGCCGACCTGAGTTCGTTCATATCCTCACGCCGCTGGAGCCACAAATGAGCATCGGGCAAGTAGTAGCAGTACGCGGCGCCGAGCAGGTGGGCGCGGGCGGCCAACTATATCGCATCGTCTCCCTGCGCCACCGCGTGCAGCGCACCGCCGGCCGTGTGGCTATCACTACTATCAAAGGCCGCTGGTTGGGCACCGAGGAGGTCTGAACTATGTCAGATGTGTCTCAAGTTCGCCAGCAGATTGACCGCCGGACCAGACCCAGTCAGCCGGGGGCCGCTACCGTGGCTAATCGTCTGCTGACCGCCTCGCTGTTAGGCTCCACCAAGACTACCGTCACCAACCGTTACGACTGGGATGATGAGACTAACCACCGCTATGGGCTGTACGGTCGCAGCCGGTATGGGGCGGTAAGGTATCTGGGGCTGGTGTAGATTATTTGGCAGTTTTCATTCATTGACGTGCGAGGGCCGTTCTTGGTCTTATTTCCTTTGTACGGTAGGAGGGGCTTCCCAGCTCCGACCACCTCTATCGCGGCAGGAATGCCGCTCCTACACAATAGAGGTCTATCGCGGCAGGAATGCCGCTCCTACATAATACGGAAGCTATCATCGGGAGCACGCCGGTTCCACGGCAGAGGATAAGAAGTCTCCTGTGGGAGGGCCGTTCTCGGCCCGGCACTGTTGTTATGCTGTAGGAGGGGCTTCCCAGCCCCGACCACCTCTATCGCGGCAGGAATGCCGCTCCTGCAGGTTTGTCAGCAGTCTCCTCAAGCAAAAAAAGGCCTCACAGCCAGCCACCTTCCCGTGTCGACTGTGAGGCCCGGGGGAGGGCTATTAGGCCCTCCACACTCGTATGTGGATGTGCCAACTCGTGTGTTTTATCGGCATTTTTCGGCAAAGCTTTAATCAGAGATCCTGTAAGGACTACACAAAGGGGGCGTGTTTATGCCCACACAAACTGAGAATTATGGCCTGGCGGCTGGAGTAGTAACTGATGACTTCATTCAGCCTGGGCACCAAAACCGCGTGGCTGAGACTCTGGACCGGGTGGTCGGCAATATTGTCAAGCAGATTCTGGCCGCCGGTGTCTACAGTGGCTGGCTAATAACCAGTGATAAGACCGTCGCCAGTGGCGGGGGAATAGTGGGCGGCTGCTGGTGCGCCACGGCTACCGCGCAGGATATAACCGGCCTGCAAAGTGGCGTGATTAACTACGTCTTCGCTCAGAGTAATGACCAATCCCCGCCCCAGGGCACTGTGGATTTTGTGGCCCAACTCACCCCCGGCGGCCCCGCGGGCAGCGTTTGTTTAGGCAGCATTGAACTCAATGCGCAGGGTGAGGTGGTGGCTGTTGACAACGAGGGAGGGGCTAACCGAGGCTGCTTCCCGCTGAAGACAGACACCTTCGCCGGCAGTGGCATTATTGAGGCGGTTCCCGGCGGGACCGAGGTCAGTTTCATAGTCAATCACTCCGAGGCTGGCAGTTTCGCCATACCCGGGGCTATCATCTTTGAGGCCGACAGTGAGGCCTTCAGTGTCACCTTGTACCAGACTTATCAACCTGATCGCTTCCAGGTCGTAGCAGTCAACGAAACCAGTTATTCCCACGACCTCTGCTACACCTGGCAACGCCGCGGAATTATCCAATGATTCAGTCAGGTCGGCGGGTAAGCCTGCACCATCAATTTGCCATACAAGGCAAACGGCGGCACCAGGAAAAGGTACAAGCGATCCTACCACCTCCGCCCGGGCCACTGTGCGATCATCGCCAGTTGGCCGCCGCTCAGAAACTGGTCGTCCGTCGCGATGCCGGCCTCGGCGATTGCCTGATGATACTGCCTACTCTGGCCGCGCTCAAACGGCAGTATCGGCGCCTGCAAATCACTTTCCAGGTGCCGCTGCGCTATACTGACTTGCTGGCCGGCTTCGCGCTGGTAGACGAGGCTATGCCGTTGAAGCCAGTAAGGCAAGTGACGGCGCCGGGGGTGGTCTTCGCCGACCTTAGCAATTATATGGAGCGCCATCCGCTGACCTGGTCACTGCCGCGCATTGATCTGGTCGGAACTGCTTTCGAGATTCGGCCAGTGCCTGAGGCAATTCGCTATCAGCCGACGGCGGCTGACCAACAGGACGCCCGCCAGTGGTTCCAACAACAGAGCGCTGGCCGCCGTCCTTGTCTGGGCATTGCCCTGCGCGGCATCTATGGGCACCGTAGTTGGCTGGTATCGTATGTATTTGAGTTGGCGCAATGGTTCGCGGCAAGTTATGGTGATGTGATAGTTTTTGCTGCCGACGCCTCGGCTTACGGCCTGGAGTTGCCGACGGTCGCGGCGCTATTGGCTGAGTGTGATGTGGTAGTAGTGCCTGATACCGGCCTGCTGCACCTGGCGGCGTGTGTAGGGACACCATTCGTGGCCATATTCGGTGCAGTCCCGCCGCACTTGCGGCTCAACTGTTACTACAACTACCGCTGCCTGACCGCCGCCGAAACAGTAGACTGCGTGCCTTGCTGTGAGGGACCGGGCCACTTGCGCTGCCAATATGAATGCCTGCGGGCCATCACGCCACGACAAGTGATGGAGGCGGTGGAAGAGTTGGTGGGAGCCAGGGGACAGTAGTGTACGAGACGGCAGAGTGCCTCAACCCTGGCCCCTCTTCTGCAAGGAGAGGGGTTCGGGGTGAGGCGCCCTTTTGATTATGCGAGGGAATTGTACGATGAGGGCAATCTATCCGGCTCTGGCCCACCTGCTGGCTGAGTCTCCCGTGGCGGCCTATATGCTTTTTGGCTTGGCCGGGCTACTGGGAGCGTTGGCTAACGTGGCTTTGGAGGGTAAGCCGGTAGTGCTGCCACGTATGAAGGGCCACCGACTTTATCTGGGATTCATCGGCAACCTCATAGTTTGTCTCACTGTGGCCGTGATGGTGGACCACAGTTTCCAGATGGCGTTTTTTGCCGCACTGTGTGGCACGGCTACGTTGCGCAGCCTTAAGACGCGGATGGAAAACGCCTTCCAGAAGGAGATAGATGGACTGAGCGAGGAGGAATGAGCAAATGCCCTTAACCACCCTATTAGTCAGCGTCGTTGACGTCGGCTTTTTTGGCTGTCTTATTCTTACCTGGCTATTTCTGTGGCGTCGGGCGGTTAACGGGCCCTGTCAGTTGAGCCTGGTGCTGCTGGGAGCAGCACATGCTGCCGAGTTGGTCCAGCGTTGGCCTCAGGGCCTGGTGCCCGCGAACCCCTGGATTTGGCTGTGGCGAATGGCCTTCGCTTTCGTGTTTGTGTATATGATGGTGCATATCGGCTGGCTGATTGAGGCCGCCCGTCGCCACGTGACCGGTCACCAGCGGCGCCCTCAGAGTTGGCCGAGGTCAATGCGGCAGCCGGCTTCGGTGACTCAGGTCGCCAGCCGGCCGGGGCGACCGCGCCCTGATTAGGCATTGTAGACTCATAACAAGGAGGTTAGTGATATGCTGCAGAGTATCTCTTTTTGCCTGAAGGAATTGGTGGTGCCCGGAGCCGGGGCGCTGCTCATCGGCTTCCTGGCTAACCTGGCACGCCACTATATCCGGCGCATCAAGGACGAGCGACTGCGCCAGTTGCTGCTGGAGCTGGTCCAAGCGGCGGAACAGATTTATTACGGCCCGGGCAAGGGGACGGCCAAGCGCCGCTATGTGCTGCAACAGGCGCGACAGCGGGGCTATCCCGACGTCACCCGCCAGGAAGTAGAAGCTGCCGTCCATCAACTTAACGCCGCTCAGGAACACACAAGGCACAATGACGGAGCCGCTGATTGACAATCAGGTCGGGCACGGGTGGCCCTCGCACTTGACCTGGCCATCGTGGGAGGGCCGTCCTCCGCCCGAGACTGTTGTTATACTGAGGGAGGGGCTTCCTAGCCCCGACATCTATCGCGGCGAGGACGCCGCTCCTACCAGGTTGGGGCAACAGTTGTGAACATGAGCAGGGAGATGTACAGGATGCCTACTGAACGACAAGTGGCTTTGCCCGAATGTCTGGATTATATCCAACGGGTGTCCGTTGCCCGGCACATCGGGTCGGTAATTGTGCATCACACCTGGCGACCCACCGCCGCCCAGTACCAGGGCCTGGCGACTGTGCGCGGCGTCCGCCGTTATCATATGCAGACGCGCGGCTGGTCCGACAACGGGTATCATATAATGATTAGCCCGCCGGGCGACATCTTCTTCTGTCGCCCTCTGGCCCGCGTTGGCGCGCACTGCCGGGGTCAGAACCAGCACTCGGTCGGCCTGTCATATATCGCTAACTTTGATGAGGAAGACCCTGACGAATATCCGGGCCTGGAGGTGGGGCAGAAGGTGGTCGCCGCCCTGTTAGCGCGGTTTGACCTGACACCCGACGACGTCCATTTCCACCGGGAGTACGCCAACAAAACCTGCCCCGGCACCCGCCTGCACCTGGCGGAATACCGCCAGCAAGTAGCCGCATTGCGAACTGAACCCCTGCCTCCCTGCCCCCCTGCCTCCCTGTCCCTCAAAGTGGTGTTGCTGCCCGGCAGCCAGGTCATTGATTGTCATCCGCAACTAATAGATGGCACCACCCGCTGCGACCTGCGCCCGTTGGCTGAGGCGCTGGACTGCGAGGTCTACGACCACCTCCGCGACCAGAACAAAATCTACCTGCGCCGTAAAGTGGGGTCGCTGACCGATTTGCAGAGAGTTTGACTTTTGCTAACTCATTGGTGAGACTACCGCGTCGCTACCGTAATTGATGGATGTCACTGGTGACTTTGTCGAAGGCGGTGGCGATGTCGGTCATGTGCTCAATAGTACTGGGGGGATGGATTTTGAAGTCCAGGATGCGGCGGTCGCAGTATTGCACTGCCACCGGGCAGTCGGCTTCATTGTACTCGGGCGGCTGGCCTGTGGATGGGAGGTAGAAGGGGCATGCAAAGGGACAGCCTCGCCCATAAGCGTCCCCGGTCTGGAATGTGGCCTGTCGCTGAATGGGGAAATAGAATGACTGAACCGGTATACCTTCGGCGTTGATTGCCTCGAGAAACTTCGCGTGGCTGACCCCTAACTGTTCCTCGTCGTAGACCACCACGTAGTTGTAGTAGACCCCTTTGGTATTCTCCCGCGCTTGCCAATGATATTGGCGTGTCATTGTGTGGTATGAGGACTGGCCGACAGGCCGATTAGCGGTCCAACCACTCCTGCCAAGCGGCGGGGTCTTGACCAAAGTCCTGGCCGGTTATATTGGCCAGGGCCTCGGCGGCAGTCAGGCGGAGCGCATTGTAGTCATCGCTGAGCGCGGCCACCAGTGGTTCTATAGCCCGGCGTTCTCTTAATTCTCCCAAGGCCTGGGCGGCCACGGCCCGCACATTCTCAGAGGCATCGTTGTTTAGTAGAGTAATCAACGGCTCGCCGGCTCGCGAGCCCCCGACTTCTCCCAGGGCCTGAGCCGCCCCCAGACGCACCATAGCATTGTTATCGCTCAGAGCGGCAAGCAGCGGCTCGACTACCTCGCGACCTCCTATCTGTGCCAGGGAACGAGCCGCATTCCGGCGCACCTCTGGGTCGTCATCGCTTAGGGCAGTGATGAGCGGCTCAGTGGCCCGTCGGTCCCCGATATTGCCCAGAGCCTGTACCGCCGCCGAGCGCACCGCCTTGTCCTCGTCGCCTAATAGAGTAACCAGGGGCTCCGTGGCGCGGCGGTCGCCTATTTCTCCCAGTGCCACGACCGCTCTCTGCCGAATCTGAGCATCATCGGTCTGGAGAGTGGCTATCAGAGGCTCGACAGCGCGGTTGCCTATGCTGCTTAGACCCAGGGCCGCGGCACTGCCCACACTAATCGTGCCTCCTCCTGGGCCCCAGGGCACCTCGGCATTGTCGCCCAGAGCGTCTACCAGGTGGGGAATCGCCGGGGCAGCAGGAGGGCCGGCTCTGCCTAATGCCATAGCCGCCTCCACGCGGGTGTGGGCATCTGAGGAACTCAGCCTTTGTATTTCGGCCTCAATGTCAATGCTGGGGTCCCCCTCTTCCTCAGTGGTACATCCGCCAACTAAACCGAGCATACCTACTACAACAGATACGATTAATAGTGTCTTTCTCATGGTTATTCATCCTCTCTTTGCATGGGCAGGCAGCGGCGATAACGGTCTGTGTATAGGCCGATTTTCTCCAGCGGGATGCGCTGGAAGCCCAGGTCCCATGCGGGTGAGTTATCGGTAAGCCGAAAATCCATATTAGCGGGGTCAACAATCCCGGGATTGGTGTCCGGATCAGTGAGATTGTCCTGGATAGTCAAGAACTGACGCTCCACATCAGGCAGAATATCAGCCCAGCGGCCGCGGTAGATAACGTTGCGCACGATGCGATTATACTTGGGCATCGCCGGGTTGTCATCATAAAGGGTGAGCAGCTCGGGATAGCGAGTGCTGTACGGGGGCTGGGTGTAATTGACTGCCTTCAGTCGGTCCATCAGTGTTGTGTTTCTGCCGTCAAAGTAAGACTGAGCCCAGTCCAGGCCGCGTGCATCTATATGTACCGCCGGTTTGCAGTTGACCAGGAGATTATTCTCGATGAGGTTGTCGCGGCCTCCGCCGATTAAGACCCCGCGGCCGGTCTTGTAGCAAATGTTGCCGAACAGGGTAGTGCCGCTGGCAAAGTCATCTAAGTAGAGCGCGGTCACATTCCCCGGGCCGAGGTGATGAATGAAATTGTAGCGCACGATGTTGCCGCGCTCGGAATAATCTCGGCCGATATAGAAAGCGCCGGCGTCGCTCGTTTCCAGGCAGACGTTGTGGATTTCGTTGTATTCAATGACGTGCTCGTTGCCGTGCAGAATGATCGCGCTGTGCGGGGCGTCGTGGATTAAGTTGTGGGCAATACGATTGCCTACGCCGCTTATCAGCATGGCGGGGCGATAAGTTCTGTCCCAGCGGCTATAGTGGTGGATGTGATTGTTGCAGACATCATGGCCACCGGGAGTAAGCGTGAGGCGGTCACCACCGCTGAGACGAATCCCGCCGTCACCGGTCTGGTAGATGTCGCAGCCGGCTACGCCGTGCTCTGTGCCGCCCTTGATGCTGATAGCCGCCTTGCCAATGTTGCGCAGCGTGCAGCCGGCGAGGAGGTTGTGAGATCCCTCCTTAATCCCCACCGCGGTTCCCCGACATACCTCAATCGTCAGCCCACGCAAGGTGACGTACGCGACGTCCTGCATCCTCACCATCGGCTCTTCCAGCATTGAGACGAGGGCATGGCCCTCGTTTACAGGCGCAGGCGGCCAGAAGTAGAGAATCCCGGTATTGCGGTCCAGGTAATACTCGCCGGGTGCGTCAAGTTCTTCTAAAATGTTCAGAGCATAATAGCGGCGGTCGGGATGCTTGCCACCGAGGCCGTAATGATGGGGGGCCGCGAGTGTGATTTCGTGCTTGTCGGGGTTGATTGACGCAACTTTGAGGTACTCATCAGCCCAGTCCCAGGACCAATATCCGTGGAGCCATATGTCATCTGCATTGAGCCAGCGCTGGGGCCGGTCGCCGTCGTAGACGAACGTCACACGATCTACCACCTCGGCGATCGTCACCCAGCCCTCGTTGGGCCAGCGGGCCAATGTCATGGGCTGACCATCAAAGAATAACTCCAATCCCGCCGGATTCATCTTCTTGGCGAATCCGCGGGCGGTAAGTTCACCGAAATCGGTGATGTCCTGGGCGGGAAGATTCGCCTGCCAGGCATGTGCACGGGCGTGGGGGTCAAGGCGCTCCAAGATAGTCGGATCGGTGACGGGCTGCCAGGCCGTGACCTGCTGGCCGCCGATTATGCGGACTTCTTCGTCTCGGTACGCCTGGTAGACAATGGGCGAACCCGCGGTGCCGCTGTCCTGCTGTGTCAGTTCGAAAGTGTCGGTGAGCGGGTAGGTCCCGCCGCGGATCCAGACGGTGATGCCGCCGTCGGGCAGCGGACCCGTCTGCTTCAGGCTGCGGATAGCGTCACGGGCGCGCAACATGGTGGCGAAGGGGCCGTCGGTGCGGTCGCGGTTGGGGGCGGGCCGGGTTCCCGACCAGGTGTCATTGCCGTGGGTAGAAACATAGAAGGCGGCGCGCGCCGGGCGATCCGAGGCCGCCGGGAAGCACGCCGCCAAAGTGAGCAGAACGATGCCTATGGTAAGGGCCGCATAGTGTGTTATTGTAATCCGATTCATTTCTCTCACAGATCAGAAATGGCCACGGTACTGCGCTGCCGAGAAGAGCGGTAGGCGGCCTCCAAGATAGCCGTAGTCTTCATGCCTTCGGCGCCGGAGAGCGGGTTGGGCCCCCCAGTGGTGAGGCTGCCTGTAATCTGCTCGATTAAGTGCAGATGGGTGATATGCGGCGGTGGCACGTCAAAGCGCTCACTTTCGTCGTCGCTGCACACCGTCAGTTTCCCCTCACCGAGGGGATGAGCCAGAAGGCGGCCGGCAGTGCCGGCGATTTCCAACTCGTCAACCCCGGTGCCTACATTCCAATGGCAGGAGAATACTGCCTGGGCGCCATTCTCAAACTTGAGCAATAGCGATGCCGAATCGTCGACCGCGATATCATAAGTTATGGTGTCAACAAAGGCGCTAACTTCGGTAACGTCACCGAGCAGATAGACCAGCAGGTCCAGGCGATGGCTGCCGACGTCGGTGAGAAAGCCCCCGGCGGCAATCTCGGGCAGCACCCGCCAGGGTGTGGAGCCGTCGGCTGGCGGCTGGTACAGGCCGGTAACTGTTACTCGGGCCATTGTCGGCTGCCCGAGGGCTTGCTGGGCTAACAACTGCCTCATCTTCTGCACAATCGGCCAGTAGCGGCGGTAGTAAGCCGCCCACAACTCCACTCCCGCCTCGCGACAGGCTGCAATCATCTGCCGGCATTGGGCTACATTCATCGCCATTGGTTTCTCGCATAGCACGTGCTTGCCGGCCTGGGCCGCCTGGATAGTCTGCTCGGCGTGCACGTGCGGCGGGGTGGCGATGTAGACGGCATTAACTTCCTCATCAGCGAGCAACTCCTCAACCGTAGAGTAGTGGCGCTTGGCTCCGTGACGCTTAGCAAAGTCCGCCGCCTTAGCGGCGTCGCGGCGCATAACCGCCACTAATTCGGACCCTGCCACATTATAAAGAGCCGGCCCCCCCTTGTATTCGGCAACATTGCCACAGCCGATAATACCCCACTTGACAGTCACAGTACTCACTCCTGATAGTATGTTGGTTCCTGGTCACCTCTATCCTTCCCACATAGAATTGTTTTGTCTATTTCGTGGACAGCACGGTCTTCTCCTTCCTGGTGGGGCGACCAGTGTACCTTGAATATTGTGGGCAAAGTTGTTATAATTCGTCGGATGCTAAAAAGTGAGTTGCAATAATAATGATAAAGAATATTGTAGTGGGTTACGACAGCTCGCCGCCTGCCCAGGTGGCTCTGGAGCAAGCCCTGGACCTGGCTGAGGCGAGTGCCGCACGGATTCATATAGCCGCGGCTATTGAAGAATTTAGTCCCGACAGTGAGGCCGATATCCTCCATCAGCCGGATGTGCTGGATATCCTGGATGCCGCCAATAGTCTGGGCGAAGAGGCGGAGGGGGAACGGGTGACTATACCCGCGTATCTGGAAGAAGCGCGGCTACGCTGCCAGGAAGCGCATATCTCCTGTGCGGTGAGCGTAGGCCGGCAGCGCGCTGCCGGGTATCTGCGGCAGTGCAGTTGGTTAGCTGATTTGTTGGTGGTAGGCCGATGCTCCCGGCGGCGGCTAACAGCAGGGGAAATCGGCCGCACTGCTCACCGACTATTGCAGACGGCACAGCAGCCGACCCTGGTCTGCGCCGAGAACTACATCACCGTTACCTCGCTGATGGTAGTTTATGAGCAGTCAGTGATCGGGGGCCACGCTCTGGCGGTGGCGGGAGAAGTGGGGGCTAAATTGAATGTGCCGGTAGATGTAGTGGTGGCTGGCCACGACCGGCAAACCTTGCACCGATGGTTAGCGGCGGCTCGCCACGGCCTCCAGGCTTATCACGTGGAAGGCAACTTCGACTCATCGGCCGCTTCGCTCTCACAGGCGCTGACTACTCTGGCTCTGGAGCGAACCCCGAGCCTAATAGTGATGCCTCACACGCGTTTGATGGTAGGGTCCTGGCGGCTGCCTGCTGTTTACCATACTGTGCTGCAATTGCCCGATGCTATGCTGCTGGTGGTACCGTAAACGGCAGTAACGGCAGCAACAGCAGCAACAGCAGCAACGACAGCAACGGCGGATAACGACAGTCCAACGGCAGACGACGGCGGATAACGACAGTTTAACGGCAAATAACACACAGGACGTCTTATTGAGCCCGGTAATCTTGGCATTCTATGGGAGGCATACCTTATGAATGAAAAAGTGAGAGTTGCTCTAATCGGAGCAGGAGGGATGGCCAACCGGGTGCATTACCCGTCGTTGGCCGAGTTTGATGATGTGGAGATGGTGGGGCTGTGTGACCTCGTAGAGGAGAAACTTAACGAAACGGCAGATCGGTTTGGCATCCAGAACCGTTACACCGACTATCGGCAGATGCTGGAGGAGACCGGGCCGCACGCCGTCTATATCCTGATGCCACCGCACCATTTGTATGACCTGGTCATTGATTGCCTGGAGCACGGGCTGCATGTGTTCATTGAGAAGCCCCCCGGCGTCACCACTCATCAGATACGCTGGATGGCCGAATTTGCCGAAAAGAATGGAGTCTTGGGGATGGTGGGCTTCAATCGGCGCTATATACCGCTGTTGAATCTCTGTCGGGATAAGGTTCTGGCGCATGATAGCCCGATGCACCAGGTAGTGTCCACTTTCTACAAGTGGATGGATGCCGAGATGCATCCCTACTACAACGGGGCCGTAGACATCCTCACCTCTGATGCCGTTCATGCGGTGGACACCATACGCTATCTGGCCGGCGGCGAGGCTACCAAGGTGGCCAGTTCGGTGCGCAGTCTGGGGATGAAATATGACGTCAGTTTTAATGCTCTGGTAGAGTTTGACAACGGCTGCCTGGGAATTCTGCTCAGCAACTGGCGCTGCGGGGGGCGGGTGCATCAGTTTGAGATGCACGCCGCCGGTATCTCGGCCTTCGTCAATCCCGACTACGAGGCGGTTATTCACGCTGAGGGGGAAGAATTTGTCGTGAGGTTGAACACCAAAGAAGTGGCCGGTAGTGAGGAGAACTTCAAGTTCTACGGCTTCTATGACCAGGCCCGACACTTTATTGACTGCGTCAAATCAGGCCAAGAGCCTTCCAGTTCGTTCCAGGATGCCGTCAAAAGTATGGAACTGGTGGACAAAATCTATCGTAGTTGCATATAGAGCGGTCAGTAGAGGTATCATCGCGTAGGCGGGGTTTTTCAACCCCGCCGGGAGAGGAAGGACATTGAGCAGGTTCGACTTACCGGCTGTTTGGGCCTGAACCTGCAAATGTAAAACTGCGGGGCGACTACTATGAGCAATGCCAATCCGCTCATCTTCGCCCAGATTACCGACATCCACATTGGCGGCGGCCTCAATCCTCGGGAAGCGGCGCATAACCTGCGCTGGGCCCTGGCGGAGATTGAGCAACTGCAGCCGCAGCCGGCGTGTATCTTAGCTACGGCTGACTTGGTGAGCGAGAGTCCTCAGCCCGACGGGGCGCGGGGGAAGCGGCCATCTCGCTGAGTGAGCGGTTGTTTGCTCCCTTCTATGTGCGCCAGTAACAGTTGCATAGAGCGTAGGGCCTCTTCCATCGCCGCCGTCAAGTCCCCCTTAACCTGCTGATATTCGGCTTTCAGGTCTATCAAGGGAACTTGGATAGGCAGAGTCCTAACTGTGGCGCGAGGAGGTCTTGTTGCGTCAATCAAAGAACATCACGCCCAACAGTTAAGTGAAGGAGACATCCGAAGGAAAGGACGCACTAAGATGGCCAACCGCAACTTCTCGATGATTGGATACTTTGACAGACTCGCCAAAGATTGGCAGCCGCTGATGGCGTTCCAAGGCACTACGCGGGCGGATTTCGCCGCATGGCAACAGGTGGCTCGTGAGAAGTTCTTTGAGTTATTGGGAGATTTTCCGGCACCAGTAGACTTGGCAGCGGAAGTCATCTACTCTGTGGAGGAGGATGGTCTAATCCGCGAGCGAGTCATCTTTGACTCGGAACAATATATGTCTGTGCCCTGCGTGGTTCTGCGACCCGCGGACATGCGCGAAGATAAGAGTGGCGCGGCGATTCTGTGCAGCCACGGTCACGGGCCTTTTGGGAAGGAGCCAGTCGCCGGAAACGCCACGACCCCGGCGCTAGCCGCGAACATAGCTCAGCACAACTACAATTATGGCGAGCACATGGCGCGGGCGGGTTATCTGACCATAAGCCCGGATTTGCGCGTCTTCGGCGAGCGTTGTGACGGTGGCAATCCCTACCCGGGACGTGACCCCTGCAATGTGCACTTCATACGCGGGGCTATGCTGGGCATCTATACGCTGACGCTGAACATCTGGGATATGAAATGCTGCATTGACTATCTGGAAACGCGGCTCGAAGTTGACACGGAACGGATCGGAATGATGGGTCTATCCCAGGGCGGCACTATGACCACCTTCGCGGCCGCCGCCGAACCGCGCATTAAGGCTGCCGACATCATCGGTTACCTTAACCCGTGGGAGAGATTTGGGATCAACCGCGCCAACCTCTGCGGCTCGCAGATGGTCCCGCAGATCTTCAAATACTTTGACACTTCTGACATTGCCGGGCTCATCGCGCCGCGGCCGGTGCTCATAGAGATGGGCGTACATGACACCTGCTTCCCCATTGAGGACCAATTAACTGGATTTGAGACGCTCAAGCAGATATACCAGGCCGCTGGCGTGCCGGAACTGCTCTGGGCTGACATCCATCCCGGCGAGCATGCCTTCGCCGCCAACAAGGCCTTTGATTTCTTCGGCCAGTACCTGTGAGGACAACGATGCCCGTAACGGGGAGCATCTGGGATGTGTCTGCGGGGGTGAAGTGGGGGTTAGTGGCCTAACTGCCGCACGCTGACGACGTCAATTAGTTTTTCTAAGCGTTCTATAAGTTGTTGGAGGTCGCGGCGGTGGCCGATATCCAGAGTCAGGTGAAGGCGGGCAAACTCCCCGGAGGTGGCATCAGTGTGAGCGGCGGCGATATTGATGCCGCAGTCGCTGACTATGGCGGTAATATGGGACAGCAGGCCGACGCGATCCCCAGCGATTATCTCAATGTCGGTACGGAAAACCAACTCGCGCTGGCCAGTGGCCCACTGTAGGGATACTATCCGGTCCGGCTCTTGCTGGGCGCGGTACTGCAAGTTTTTGCAATCGCTGCGGTGGATAGTCATACCGCCCCCGCGGGTGACATAGCCGGTGATGTCGTCGCCAGGCAGGGGATTGCAGCATTTGGACAGGCGCGAGTGGACATCCCTCACCCCCTCGGCGGTAACCAGCATGCCTTCCTTGACCGCGGGCTTTTCTGGTACTTCGGGCAGCAGCAGTTGGACTTCCTCAGTCAGACTGCGGGGACGGGCCCGGGGGCCCTCACCACGGAGGTGATTGATAACGGTCGCTACCTCCACCTCCCCGTAGCCGACCGCAGCCAGCAAGGTATCAGTATCGGCATAGTTCAGGTGCTCGGCCACCTCGGGCAGTTTATCCTGGTTCACCTCAGCAAGTTTACTTAAGGCTTCTTCCAACCGCCGACGGCCCTGCTCAATGTTCTGCTGTTGGGTCTGGTCACGGAGGAATCGGCGCACTTTGGCTTTGGCGCGGCTGGAGTGGATGAGATCCAACCAGTCGCGGCTGGGTTGGGCCGCCGGAGAGGTGATAATCTCGCAGATGTCGCCATTCTGAAATTGATAGTCCAACGGGACTACTCGACCATTTACCTTTGCTCGGATGCAATGGTGGCCGACCTCGGTGTGAATATGGTAGGCGAAGTCCACCGGTCCGGCGCCTCGGGGTAGGTCAATGACGTCCCCGTCAGGGGTAAAGACAAAGACCTGATCCTGGAACAGGTCAAGTTGGAGCAGCTCGAGGAACTCATGACTTTCCTTCAAGTCGGTCTCCAACTCCAGGAGTTGACGCAGCCAGGATATCTGCTGGTCAAGTTCGGGGTCGGTGTCGGCCTCTTTGTAGTGCCAGTGGGCCGCCAGACCATACTCGGCCTGCTGGTGCATCTGTTCGGTGCGTATCTGTACCTCCACAGGTTGTTTATCCGGGCCGATGACCTTGGTGTGCAGCGATTGATAATTGTTGGACTTGGACTTGGCAATATAGTCAGTGAACATTCCCGGAATAGGTATCCAGAGCGCATGCACCAAGCCCAGAGCGGCGTAGCAGTCGCCGACATCATTGGTAATGACCCGCAGAGCCATCAAGTCGGCGATTTGGCTGAAGTCAATTTGCTGCTGGTGTATCTTAGTGTAGATGCTGTAGATATGCTTAGCCCGTCCTTCTACCCGGCCGGAGATGCCGACGCTACGCAGTTGTTGTTCGAGATGACAGCGGGCTGCCTCTAACTGGCTTTCTCGCTGCTCGCGGGTTTGGCCCAGGTCCGCCACTATCTGCCAGTATTTGTCAGGGTCCAGATATTTCAAGGCCAGGTCTTCCAGTTCCCATTTGAGCCGCCAAATCCCCAGTCGGTGGGCCAGAGGCGCGAATATGTGAAGAGTTTCGGTAGCCGTGGCCTGCTGCTTTTCCGGGGATAGAGGAGCCAGAGTTCCCATATTGTGCAGTCGGTCCGCCAGTTTGATTAGAATCACTCGGATATCGTCAGCCATAGCCAGGAACATCTTGCGCAGGTTCCGGGCCTGCTCCTGCTGGTGGCTGGAGAGGTCCAGCCGGCGCAGTTTGGTGACTCCTTCCACCAACTGAGCAATCTCGTCTCCGAATCGTTCGCTGATTTGCTGGGGCACAATATCAGTGTCTTCGACCGTGTCATGCAGGAGGCCCGCGGCTACCGCCGCGGGGTCGGCTTGCAGCATTACCAGAATGTTGGCCACTTCCAGGGGGTGGGTGATGTAGGGATCACCGGTGAGGCGCTGCTGGCCATCGTGAGCCTGCCGGGCGAACTCATAAGCATCTCGGAGTTGCTCAACCTGCTCAGCAGCCCAGTAATTACTGACGGTCTTGATTATAGTCTCAATATCAGCGGCCATATCTACAGACTCTCACCCGAATAGATATTCCCTATTATTATACAATACCCGACTGCGCAACTCAATTGAATGCGAAGTTGCGAGTGGGAATTCTCTAATGATTAGGAAGGTTTGTGCTGTAGCACGCAGAACCTGGCAGAAGCACAGCGTTGAAGTGAGGTAAGGTTCGCGATGCTACTGAGTCGCCGGGAATTTATTGCATCCATAGTCGGAGCGGTCGCGGCTACTGGTGTGCCAGCGGCAATTCAGCAGCAAACTGAAGGGAGATCAGCAATGTCACAGGGTAGTCAAAACGCTAAGCATAGGCCCAATGTTATATTCTTTATCACCGACCAGCAGCAGCGCAAAACCCTGGGCTGTTACGGTAACGACGTTATTCAGACCCCTAATCTGGACCGGTTGGCGGCCGAGGGGGTACTATGTGAGAACGCGTTCACCGCTAATGTCATCTGTATGCCTTCCCGGGCCACTCTGTTCACCGGGCGGTATCCCCGCGTCCACGGTGTAGTCACCAATGGGGTTGCTCTACCCGACGAAGAGACCACCCTGGCTGAGGTGTTGGCCGCAGCCGGGTATCGCACCGCCGCGGTGGGGAAGATGCACTTCGCCCCCCACGGCGAGACCAAGCGCGACGCGCACGGAGATGTTCTGGCAGTTTCACCCGAAAGTCCCCAGTGGCACGAGGCGGGTAAGCCTGTGCCGATGCCTTATCATGGCTTCCAACAACTGCAAATGGCCTGCGGTCATCCCACGGATTGGACAGACTACTATCAATGGCTGGTCGAAATAGACCCTGAACTGCCCCAGTTATGGTCCAAAGACAAGGCCCTTCAGCCGCCCAGTGGCGCACCTTCCAGTTGGAAATCAGGTATGCCCGAGGAGTATCATAGTTCTACTTTCGTAGGCAATGAGAGTATCAAGTTTCTGGAGCAATTTGCCCGCGAATCGGAGCCGTTTTTCCTATTTGCCAGTTTCCCCGACCCGCATTTTCCGTTTTGTCCGCCAGCGCCCTGGTGCAATATGTATGACCCGGCTGACGTTCCTATGCCCAACCGCAGCCGGGCTGAAGTAGAGGGTAAGCCCACAGATTATCACAATCGCCTCAAAAAGTTTGAGAACGCCTGGGGCTATCACCCCCTGGAGATGCCGGAAGAACATATTCGGGAGATAATTGCCCATTACTATGGGATGGTCTCGCTGATTGACCAGAATGTGGGTCGGGTGTTGGCCAAACTGGACGAGTTAGGCATAGCCGAAGATACCGTAGTTATCTTTACCACCGACCACGGCGAGCATGCGGGTGATCACTGGCTGATTTACAAGTGCTCACCCTATGACGAATTAACCCACCTACCTCTGATCTGGCGGTGGCCGGGCAAGTTCCCACCGGGGGCACGGCTGGAGGGCTTGGTGAGCCACCTTGATTTCATGAGTACCGTGCTGGAGTTGGTAGGTGTGGAAATACCCCGTGGCGTGCAAGGGGTTTCGTATACCGAGGCCCTGAAGCAAGGTCAGGGGGAAGGTCGGCCTTGGGTATTGCTGGAAGACGATGATCTACCCTTGCTTGATGAGGGCAGCTACGGCTATCTTAGGACCCTACGCACCCGTGATTCCCGCCTCAGTTACTATTTGAACTATAACGATGAGCCCGATGGCGAACTTTACGACTTGCGGGATGACCCCGGCGAATTAAACAATCGCTGGCAGGACCCGGCATACCGCGCGGTTCGTGAGGAATTGCTACAAACAATGCTTGATGCAGTAATTCAGGCAGTTGACCCGAAACCGGAGCGTACTGCCCCGGCTTAGGCAGAACCGTATTACTGACCCAATAGCAAAAGATCAGCAAGGACAGGGAGCACCGATTCTACCGGTTGGGCTAAATCTCAGGGGAGAAACTGAGGCGGCTACAGGCCCATGGCTTGGGCCTGGGGGAGGGCAACGTCAGACAGGATTTGAGCGCGCCACTGCCCAGAAGCGGGTAATTGGCCGGCCGCCATCGCTCGACACCGGGGCAGAATCATGCACAAGCCGTCGTGCCCGTCCCCCAGGACTTCAATGTAACCACGGTGAGCATTGGTTATATGTTGTACGGCTCTAAGGGTAACTGTATCCCAGGCTGAGGAAGTTACCAGCCGCAGCCGCCGGCTGCCTTGGGGCACTTGCCTACATTCAATCCGAACTGCTATTGCCGGCTCGCCGCTGCGGTCGGCAATATGCTCAACCGTCACCTGGATATCGCTACCTTCAGGTGTCGCCTGGAGAATATGTTCCAGGCAACCCCGGAGGGCTTGAGTAAGTCGGGCGTTGCTGCCCTTTACGATACTTGGTGATGCTGAAGGCACCAGCCTTAGGGATACGGAGCGCTGCTGAGTCAGGGAATACAGTTGGTGAGCCGCCTCCCAGACGGTCGCATTGATGTCCACCAAACTCGGTGGGAGGGCTTCATTGTCACTGTCGTAATTCATAACGGCGATGAAATCGTCCAATAGACGGGCGATATGGTCAACCTGTTCGTCCACTGCCGTCGCGTAGCGCCGCCTGATGTCCTCGGCCGGGGGGTGCGGCTCGCCCAGGGCCTCCGCACAGATCTTGGCCGAAGCCAGTATTGAGCGGATTTCGTGGCTTAATGCCCGTACCAGGCCCTGCTGATGGGTACTCCACGGCTCAGGCGTAGGTGTTACTACCCCTTCATAGGTTAACTGCTCGGTGGGCTGGCTCATAGAAGTATGCTGACACCAATTGCCCGGCACTTACCCAGGTATTTGTATTGCGCTGTGCTGCCATTTGTCTATCGGCATTCTCGCGGGAATCTTGAGGCCGCGGCCTGGCTTTGTTAGCATGTATGAATTCAGCACAGAGTGATGCGGGGATGGCATGCGCCTCTACGGGCCGCACAATGAAGCACAAACAACACATTTAAGGCACAGGGATCATTGCTATGGCCTGAATAGGGCACAACTCAGCACACAAGCCACAACCCTGGCACAGCGCCGCGCTAATACCGTAGTCCTCCCCGTCCTGCTGTACTGCGCGGTATATACATACGGTGGCGCAGATTCCGCAAGCGGTGCACTGGGAAGCATCAATCTCGGCGACGCGAGTGCGAGCGCGCTGAATTTGCTCATTGGTCTGGATACGATGGCAGATTTTGCCGCGAAACTCGCTGAGCGACTCATACCCCTTTTTCGCCATAAATTGGTGCAGTTCGTCCACCAACTGACTAATGTACTCATAGCCTTGGAGGACCACTGCTGAACACGTCTCTACGACCGTAGCCCCGGCCAGGAGCAATTTAGCCACATCCGTACCGGTACATACACCCCCGGAGGCGGCGATGGGGATGTCCAAATCAGGATAAGTCTGCGATATCCAGCGCAGTGTGTAGTGTAAGGCCCAGGGGCCGCCGTGGCCGGCATAACCTCCGTGCATAATCGGCTGTTCGCTATCCAAGTCAATCTCCAAACCGGTCAAGCGGTTGAACATTACTACCCCGTCGGTGCCTGCGGCATTGAGCCTATGGACAGTGGCTGCAGGATTGTCGAGTTGGGGGGAGACTTTGAGGATGAGGGGGATACGATCGGCACCTTGCCGGGCAGCGTCCAGGGCGGCAATCATTGCCTCAAACATCGTCATTTGGGTCATAGCGTGGGGGCCGTGTGGACAGGATACGTTTAGTTCCAGGCCGTCGGTCCCGGCCTGCTGGCAAGCCGCGGCGGCCTGCCGCCAATGTTCCGGTGTCACACAATCAATGCTGCCGAAAACAGGCATAGTGCAGGTTTCTTTGGCTGCTTGAATCTGTTGGGCATACTCCTGGAGACCATAGGGGCTGGCCTGTTCAAAGGAGTAAAGCGTGGAGCTGCGATAGGGCCCGAGCCGGCGCTGGATGACCTTAAAGTGAGGGGTCGGAGACTGGCGCAGCAGTTCGTGCTCAAAGTAACTCTTCATCACCGCCGCGCCCGCACCATTGTCTTCACAGCGCCGCAGCCGCTCGGCTGTAGCGGTGATACCAGCCGGGCCCACGACTACCGGATTGTCCAGTCTTATGCCACAGAAGTCGGTGGTCAAGTCAGCCATGGTCAGCATCCCAGATAGCCAATGCCACTAACTCAGATCTTCCTCGGGTGGTTACTGCGGCTGGTATTCATAGATAGTCTCCAGAGCCGCCATAATATTCTCCACTTTCATACTGGCATCAAACTCTTCAGTAGAACTGCCCACAATTAGCCTGTTACCGCCGTTTTTCAATGCTTGGAGGGTAACTTTTCTTACTTCATCAGTTGTAGCGTTGATTAGAGTGTGGTTGTCCAACCCTCCTACAAGGATTAGGCGAGGGAACGCCTTATGAAGATGGCCTATAGACATCCCGGCGGCGGTCTCAATGGGATTCAGACCGTCAATGCCTGTGCCTACCAGTTCCGGCATAATCGCGCGCAGGTCGCCATCGGAATGAAACACAACCGCGACACCATGCGAATGAAAGCAATCTACCAATTCTGCCAGTCTTGTGAACCAGCCGGTTTCTCGGAAGTATTGCGGAGAGAAGAGCAGTCCGTTGCGGTAGGCGATATCGGCATCTATGAATTCCAGTGGGCAGTTTACTGGATCAGCCATAGCATCTATTTTCCTTAGATTCATCTGATGGCGAGTCTGGGCCCACTCGGTGACTACTTTGGGGAAATCAGCCAAAAGATAGCAAAAATTTTCCAGTCCGTCCCGAAAATAGCAACCAGGTGCAGTCCCGATAGGCAGCCAGCCGGTAACGAGAGTATCGCTGCCCAACATCTTCTGGATTTTTTCGGCAGCATTGGGTGCCGCTATAGGCAAGACTTCCTCCGTTCTTTTTTCGGGATCGGGTTGCCATGAGCGGAAAAAGTCTATCTGCTTACCTAAGACTTCTTTCATCTGCGCAATAGTCTGGTAGGGTGTTTTCACCCGCCACTGAGTCCATCTTTCCTCTTGCCAGGTATAGCCGAAGTCATCTATTGTCAAACTTTCTTCAAAAGTTGGACCGAGGTTTTCCTTGAATGGTCGAGTGAGGTCTATATGTTGGCGATAAGTCCTGGCGGCCAGTTCTTCAGCATTCTGCCGGGTAAGTACTTCGCCACCCTCATGCTCTATCAATCCGTCACTGGTGATTACGCCATAAACGGGCATCCGCGACGGTGTTTCTCCAGCCAAAACACACTCAATTAGTTCTCTGCCCCGCATCTTTATTGCTCCTCGGTGGTTCGGTAACTGCAGTGTGGTCACAAGTAGCCACTGTGCTGGGAGATATTCAAGCCTCTACTTCTTCTAATATTTCGTCAGAAATCTCAAAGTTGGAGAATACGTGCTGGACATCATCGTGGTCGTTGAGTTCATCCAGCAGTCGGATGACCTTCTTAGCCTGGTCATCTGGCACCGGCGCAGTAGTGATGGGCACCATAGTTACTTCGGCTCGCTCGGTAGGTATGCCCGCGGCCCCAACTTCTTCGTGAGCCCTGGAAAAGTCCTGGGGGAGGGTCCTGATTTCCCAGACATCTTCCTCCTCTAACACATCCTCGGCTCCTGCCTCTATCGCTGCGGCGAACACTGCATCTTCGTCGGCCTGGTGCTTGGGCACCACAATAACGCCCTTTTGCTCAAACATCCAGGTCACGCAGCCGGCTGCCCCCAGACTGGCATCCAGTTTCTTCATCAGGCTGCGAATCTCGGCTACCGTGCGCTGACTATTATCAGTAAGGCAGTCTATCATCAGGGCTATCCCCGCAGGCCCATAACCCTCATATAGAGCGTGTTCGTACTCAATTCCTTCTGTTTCGCCGGTGCCCCGTTGGATAGCAGACTCAATGTTATCTTTGGGCATGTCCGCAGCCTTAGCCTGTTCAATTGCCAGCCGCAGCCGAGCGTTAGCCTCCGGATCCCCACCGCCCTCGCGAGCTGCCACGGTAATCTGCTTGGACAGTTTGGCGAACAATTTCCCGCGCTTCTTGTCCTGCCGAGTCTTGCGATGGACCCGGTTGGCCCATTTAGAATGTCCGGCCATGTTCGTTCATCTCCGCTATTAGTATCAAATCAGCGGGTAAAATTATACCACAGCAGGGGCCTCCTCTTCAAGTTATATTAGCCAATGCAGGTCAGCAGTGGGTTGACGAAAGGGTCCGTGTTGGGTATACTATAGATAGTCAACGGACAACGGGGCGTAGCGCAGTTTGGTTAGCGCGTCGGCTTTGGGAGCCGAAGGTCGCCGGTTCGAATCCGGCCGCCCCGACCATTGGCTATCCTGGTAGGTCGGGCGTCTCGCCCGACCCCTAAAGTCAATAGGCCAGGGGCTGGAAGGGACGTTGAGAGCGGGAGTAGCTCAGTTGGTAGAGCGTCAGCCTTCCAAGCTGAATGTCACGAGTTCGAGTCTCGTCTCCCGCTCCACAGACAGCGTCGGGCATTCAGCCTAAAAGAAAAGGTATTTCTCAATGCTGAATGCCGACTGCTGACGGCTGATGTGCAAATGCGCCCGTAGCTCAGGGGATAGAGCAGCGGCCTTCTAAGCCGCCGGTCGCCCGTTCGAATCGGGCCGGGCGTGCCATTTTACGGCAGGAGTAACGACAGGCATAGCAGCAGGTCTAACGACAGGTACAACGGCAGAGATGGCGGTGGGGTGGCGGGGGAACTGAATGCTGAATGCCGAGCGCTGCACGCCGATATAGACGGTGGGCGTAGCTCAAAGGTAGAGCACTTGACTGTGGCTCAAGTGGTTGGGGGTTCGAATCCCCTCGCCCACCCCATTTGAACAGGTAGCAGCGTTCAGCATTCAGCTTTCAGCAAGAACAGCAGTAGCAGGGGTGGCCGGCAGTAGAGGCCGAATGTTGACTGCGGAACGCTGCCTACGCGCGCCTGTAGCTCAGTGGATCAGAGCACCGGACTTCGGATCCGGGTGTCGGGGGTTCGAATCCCTCCAGGCGCGCCAGTTAACGGCAGACAACAGCAGACAACAGCAGAAAACAGCAGACAACGACAGACAACGGCAGATAACAGCAGAGAACGGCAGATACGGCTGAATTTCAATACTGTAGGAGCGGCATCCCTGCCGCGACTGCTGTTCGGAGGGGCCGGTTCAGCCGCCGTAGCCATAAGACTACTATGGCGGAGGAGGCTTGAACGAAGTGTTTGTCCGCCGAAGCTGTCTGCACAGCGAAGGCAGGAATCCGGCCCGTGCACTATTAGGTGGGTCGTTAGCTCAGCCGGCAGAGCAGGGGACTCTTAATCCTCAGGTCGCAGGTTCGATCCCTGCACGACCCACCAGGCAGATAGTGAACAGTCGTCAGTGGACAGTAACAGATAATGGCAGGCAAGGGTGCAACGGCTTGGGGTCTGGTAGGAGCGACATTCTTGTCGCGACTGCCTATGGCTGACCGGGGCGCGTGATGGAATCGGTAGACATGCATGATTTAGGATCATGTGGGGCAACCCATGGGAGTTCGAATCTCCCCGCGCCCACCACCATAAGAAGCACAGTTAGTAAGATATTGCCGAAGGGGCGCAGCAAATCTTCCCGAAGTTGGCCCAGGCATCCCCGAGACGCAAACATATTAGGAAGCGGTATCATCCATGAAAGTAGACACAACTGAACTGCCCGGCAGTAAAGTAGAGTTGCAGATTACGGCTGAACCTGAAGACATAGATAGAGCCTTTGCCCAGGCTTATGAGCGCCTGTCCCGGCAAGGCCAGGTGCCTGGGTTTCGGCCGGGCAAGGCCCCGGCGGCGCTCGTCAAGCGTCGGTATGATGAGGATACCATCCGCCAGTTGGCCTGGGGGGTGTTTGTGCAGGATGTCTACCTGCCGGTTATTGAAGACAGCGACCTGCGGCTGCTGGTGCAGCCGGATTTGCCCGACCTGGAAGAAGTGGAAGACTTTGCTGAGGGCCAGACCATGGAGCTGAAAATGGTGCTGACTGTCCACCCCCGGCCCCGAATGCCTGATTACAAGTCACTCAAGTTGCTGAAGCCTTCTACCGAAGTTTCTGATGAAGAAGTTGATGATCAACTTGAAGAATTGCGGCAAGCCTATGCCGAAGAGATACAGGTGGATCGTGATGCAGTGGCCGAAGGCGACGTCGTGCGGGCTGAAGTCCAGGTTTGTCGAGCCGACAGTGAGGAGATCATTGAAGAGGCTACCAGCCAGTTTATCGCGGACCGCGAAGGTGATCAGCCTATTGCTCGCAAACTGGCCGGACACATCTTGGGCCAGACGGTAACCGATGAAACGACAGTGGCCGCTGACCACGAAGACGACGACTTGGCCGGGCAAAAAGTGATTGTTAAGGCCACCATCAAGGATATAAAAGAGCGGCAACTTCCCGAACTGGATGATGAATTCGCGGCTAAGGTAGATGAACAGTTGGAGAGTCTGGAGGCCTTGCGCGATCGGATTCGCGAGCAACTGGGGGAGAGCAAAAAGCGTAGTGCTGAGCAGGCCGTGGCTAATATGGCCGTGGGCGTGGTGGCTGCGGCTACGGATATTGACCTGCCGGAGGAACTGGTCAATAGTGTTACCGCTTCCGAAGTGGAATCATATATGCAGTACCTCCAGCAGGAGGGCGTGAGCGCCGAGCAAGCCCTGCAGGTGGTGGAAGATGATGAGGGTGGCGTGGTTAGTGAGGCGGCCCTGCAGGCCAAGCAAGGGCTGCAGCTCCGCTATATTTTTCAGGAAATTGTCGAGGCCGAAGAGCTGGAAATCAGTGACGATGAGGTGCAGGATGCCGTAAGCAGCTATGCCCAGGACAATAACCTGGATGAACAGATGGTCAGACAGGCGATGGAAGTCCACGAGGAGGTAGAAGGCCGGGTCCGCAATTTTGCGCTGCGCCAGAAGGTAATTCGGGTTCTGGTCGACAATGCCGAGATTGAGCAAGTGCCTTGGGAAGGCTTTGCGGTCCGGGCGCGCAAGTATATTGAAGAGTATCCTGAAGAACTGCGCCAGACCAGAGAAGACCTGCTGGCAGCGGAGGCTGATGAACAAGTAGTTGCTGAGGAAGAAAGTTCTGCGGCGGGTGAGGATGAGCCAGAACTCAAGGCCGAGGTAGAGCCTGATTTAGACAGTGGTGAGCCGCCCACCACTCAGGAAGACATACAGGAGGATGAGACATGTTAGTTCCGATGGTCGTTGAACAAACTCCCCGCGGGGAGCGGTCCTATGATATCTACTCGCGGCTACTGCGCGAGCGGATAATCTTCATCGGTATGCCCATAGACGACATTCTGGCCAGTTTAGTGGTCGCCCAAATGCTGTATTTGCAAGGCGAAGACCCGCTGGAGCCTATCTCCATGTATATTAACTCTCCGGGCGGCTCCCCCACCGCTGGTCTGGCTATCTATGATACCATGCAGTATATTCAGCCTGAAATACATACCTGGTGTATCGGCCAAGCGGCCAGTATGGCCGCCGTGCTGCTGACTGCGGGTGAACCGGGGCACCGCTATGCCCTGTCTTACTCCCGGGTGCTGATACATCAGCCTTGGGGAGCATTGCAGGGCCAGGCCACTGATATTCAGATTCAGGCCGACGAGATTCTGCGCATCCGCAAATGGCTCAATCAAATCCTGGCTGACTGTACGGGCCAGCCCTTGGAAAAGATTGAGCAGGATACCGAGCGGGACTATTATATGACTGCCGCAGAAGCCGTGGAATATGGCATCATAGATACCGTGGCCCAGAAACAACCCGAAGAAAGCGACGAAGCCTAAAATGAGTCATACCAATTGCAGCAGTAACTTCATATATTGAGGTAGTACTGATGGAAGACGATAATAGATCTACTGAAAATGGGCGTCGGTTAAGGTGTAGTTTCTGTGGCCGGGAGAAGCCAACGCAAGTCAAGGAACTTATCGCCGGGCCGGGCGTGTATATCTGTGCCGAATGTGTGCAACTGTGTAACGAGATTCTGCGCAGTCGCCGTCGGCAAGAGGGGCCCAGCACTGCGGCCGCCGTGCCCACCCCGGAACAAGTATGCGACTACCTGAACCAGTATGTGATAAGCCAACAACGGGCTAAACGCGTATTGTCGGTAGCCGTCTACAACCACTACAAGCGCGTCTATGTTGGCCAGGAGGATGATGATGTCGAACTGGCCAAGACCAATGTGTTGCTCATCGGACCGACCGGCTGTGGCAAAACTTTGCTCGCCCAAACCCTGGCCCGACTACTGGATGTACCGTTTAGTATATCTGATGCTACCTCGCTGACCGAGGCGGGCTATGTGGGGGAGGATGTTGAGAACATTCTGCTGCAACTGTTTATCGCGGCTGACGGCGATGTTGAACGCACTGAACACGGCATCATCTATATTGACGAAGTTGACAAGGTTGGCCGCAAGGAGGAGAGTCCCTCCATCACTCGCGACGTCTCGGGCGAGGGTGTCCAGCAGGCGCTACTGAAGATACTGGAGGGTACTGTGGCCAACGTCCCCCCTCAGGGCGGACGCAAACACCCCCAGCAGGAATATATCCAGATTGACACTACTAATATATTGTTCATCTGCGGAGGCATCTTCGGCGGGCTGGCCGACATAGTCCGCGAGCGGACGCGTCAGCGGGCGATGGGCTTTGGCGCGGTGGCCTTGGGGACGGTGGAATTGAGCGATGACGAACTGCTGGCCGAGGTTATGCCCGAAGACCTGGTCAAGTTCGGTATGATTCCGGAATTCGTCGGCCGCCTCCCTACTGTCGCGACCCTGCAAAGTTTAGACGCCCAAGCCCTCAAGCGTATTCTCGTCGAGCCTAAGGACGCAGTCATTAAACAGTATCAAAAGACCCTGCGACTGTTGGATGATGTGGAGTTGGTGGTGACCGACGACGCCGTGGACGCCATTGCCAGCAAAGCCTTGGAGCGCAATACTGGGGCCCGCGCCCTGCGGAGTATCATTGAGGAAGTTATGCTTGATGTAATGTTTGAGATCCCGTCGGCCAAGGATGTCGTGCGCTGCGAGATAACCAAGGCCACTATCCAAGACGGCCAGCCCCCGCGCCTAATCCGGTCGGGTGACCAGGCCGACCGCCAGCAGAAGACTGCCTAAGTGATTCCAGCCCACAGACATACTGCCCTGACGCCCAGCCCAGATTGTACATACTCGAGGTGTCCCGGTGAAACTTAGCAAAGACAACCTGGGTCAGTTGGCCGACCGTTCCCGCGGCGGACGGCCGTTGGTTATGCCTAACCTGCTCGCTAATCGCTTTGTAGCCGACCAGTTAGGCAAGAAATCGGCGACGATACAGGATCAGTTGGCCTTTGCCGAACGATATGACTATGCCGCATACCTGTGTATCTTCTACTCCCCGTTTGTTGACCTGGTCGCCAAGTGGGGTGAGCATTTGCAATGGGAGGAGGAAACCATAGAAGATGAAGCGGTTGTTCATCGGACGCGAACCTTGCCAACCCCCTATGGCGAATTGAGGGAGCAGACTCGTTATCATAAGAAGCACCAGTTGACCCATCATGTGGAAGAGATGATCAAGGACGCCGACGACCTCAAGGCCCTGACCTGGATTATCAAGGAAAGCGTTGGAGTGCTCAACGAGCGGCGCGCGGAGATAAAGCAAGCGCTGCTTGATGATATTGTCCCCAAGGTAGAGCAAATCAGGGGCCGCGGCCTTTCCGTAATTCACTTCTGGATGCCCAATGAAGAGGTAATGTGTCCCCATTTTACCCAGGTGAGCATGATCTACTTTGTCTACGACTACCCGGAATTGGCCAGCGAACTGATGGATGAGGCAATGCAGTACAGCCAGTTCCTGGTTGAGATCGGTATTGAGGCCCAGGTGGATGCTATGCAAACTGCGATCTGGGGATACGAGCAGTGGTCGCCGAAACTGTACGAGAATTTCATAATCCCCTACATCACGCCTATCAGTGCTCAGACACAGGCCGCCGGGCCGCTGTTCTGGGTACACACCTGCGGGCATATGAAGGGACTGTTAGAGCAGAAGATGTATCACCGGTTCGGCGTGGATGTCTTGGAATGCCTCAACTACCCGCCGGCCGGCGATGTGGATGATTGGCCCCGGCTGCGTCGCTTCGTTCCCGAGGGGACGGTCACTAAAGGCAACCTGGAGGACTCGTTGCTCTGGGAGGGGCCGGTTGAGGAAATCAAGCGCAAGACCTGGCAAATATTAGAAGAAAGCGAAGGCTACAAGCATATCCTGGCGACTTCCAATAATATCTTTGACGGCACACCGCTGGCCCATTTTGAGGCGATGTTAGAAGCAGTGGACGAATACAGCCAGCAGAGAGGATTGGGCTAAGCAGCACGCCCACGCGATATGGAACTGACCAAGGAAACCGTAGCTCAATTAGCCGATCGCTCACTCGGCGGGCGGCCGTTGGTAATGCCGAACCTGAGCGCCAGTAAATTTGTGCCGGAGCAGTTGGGCAAACCGATCACGGTGGTACAGGACAGACTTGCGGCAGTGGACGTGGTCAACCGGGACTGTACCGTAGCGGAACAATTAGCCTTTGCTAAGCGGTATAACTATATTCCCGACATTGTTGTCCTTTGGTCCCCATTCGTTCTCACGGCTGCCCGGTGGGCAGAGCACCTCCAGTGGCAGCAGCAATCTGTAGAAGGCGAAACCGTTATCGAGCAGGTGCGCACGCTGACGACCCCTCACGGGCAGCTCCGGGAGACAACGCGCTACCACAAGGAGCAAATGTTGACTCAGCACGTTGAGGAAATGATCAAGGACGCCGGGGATGTGAAGGCCCTGACTTGGATTATCCGCGAGAGTGCCCGGGTCATTGCTGAGCATCGCGAGGACATCAAGCAAGCCGCCTTGACCAACCTCGTACCGAAAACCAAGCAGATCAAGGGGCATGGACTCTCAATAATTCACTTCTGGAGCCCACTCACTGAAGTTGTCTATCCCCACTTCAGCCAGACAACCCTCCACTACTTCCTGCATGATTACCCGCAGCTCGCCCGCGAACTGATGGATCAAGTGCTGGACTACAACCTGCTACAGGTTGAGATAGGCGCCGAAGCCGGGGTGGATGCGATGCAGACTGCCCTGTGGGGATATGACCAGTTTTCGCCCAAGATCTACCAGGACTACATAATTCCGTACGTAAAGCCAATAAGTGATGCGACTCGCGCCGCCGGGCTGCTGTTCTGGATACACACCTGCGGGTATATGAAGGGACTGTTAGAGCAGAAGATGTATCACCGCTTCGGTGTGGACATCCTGGAATGCCTCAACTACCCACCGGCCGGCGATGTGGATGATTGGCCCCGGCTGCGTCGCTTCGTCCCCGAGGGGACCGTCACTAAAGGCAACCTGGAGGACTCGTTGCTCTGGCAGGGGCCCATTGAGGAGATCAAGCGTAAGACCCGGCAAATATTAGAACAAAGTGAAGGCTACAAGCATATCCTGGCGACTTCCAACAACATTTTTGACGGCACACCGCTGGCCCACTTTGAGGCGATGTTGGAGGCAGTGGACGAATACAGCGAGGAGAGGGGACTGGCTTGAGTGCTGCTCCCGCGTCTCTGTGGGCTGCCCAGTCTTGACATACGCCAGTTGCTTCGGGTATACTGTAGACAAAACCAGACAACACAAGCAATGACGGGGAGGAGTAGGCGGGGAGCAGAGGCTACAGCGAGTCGGCGATAAGGTGAGAGTGCCGGCGCCTCGGTCCGCAGAACGTCACCCCTGAGCTGTATTGCTGAAGTCAGTAAGCAATACCGGAAGCGCCCGTTATCGCGCCAGAGGGCCGCGCCTTGGCCAAGGCTACGGCGGGGAACTTGGGTGGTACCGCGGGAGAGATAACTTCCATACCTCTCGTCCCAATTGGGTCGGGAGGTTTTGCTTTCCAGATGCACGCAAGAGGTGTAATAATGGCTACATCAATGAATATGGACAAAGCCTACGATGCCCACAAGGCTGAGGGCAAATGGTATCAGTACTGGTTGGACCAAGGGGTATTTGATGCCGAAGTCAACCCCACTAAGAAGCCTTATTGTATAGTCATCCCGCCGCCCAATGTCACTGGTGTTCTGCATATGGGCCATGCGTTGGACGAGACTATTCAAGACCTACTGATTCGCTGGCACCGGATGCGGGGCTTTGAAGCACTGTGGCTACCGGGGACCGACCACGCCGGGATAGCCACGCAGAATGTGGTGGAAGCCATGCTCGGCGAGGAGGGCCTGACGCGCCATGACCTGGGCCGCGAGAAGTTCGTGCAGCGGGTGTGGGCCGTCAAGGAAGAACACCACAGCCAGATTACCGACCAACTCCAGCGCCTGGGAGTTTCCGTGGACTGGCGCCGCGAACGCTTTACCTTAGATGAGGGACTTTCCCGTGCGGTGCGCGAGGCCTTCGTGCGCCTGTACGAAGAAGGCCTGATATATCGCGGCGAGCGTATGATTAACTGGTGTGTGCGCTGCGGGACAAGTCTGTCTGATTTGGAGGTCAACCACCAGCAGCGCCAGGGGCACCTGTGGTATATCCGCTATCCCGCCCCGGATGGCGGGCCAGGATTGGTAGTGGCGACCACTCGCCCGGAGACAATGTTGGGTGATACGGCGGTGGCCGTCCATCCCGACGATGAGCGCTACGGAGATATGATTGGCAAAACGGTCATATTGCCCCTGATGGAGCGGGAAATCCCGGTCATTGCCGACGACTATATTGACCCTGAATTCGGCACTGGGGCTCTGAAAGTAACCCCGGCCCATGATCCCAATGACCTGGAGATCGGCCAGCGCCATAACCTGCCGTCGGTGGTGGCTATCGACCGGAATGGTAAGATGACCTCTGATACCAAGCAGTATGCAGGCCTGGACCGCTACCAATGTCGCCAGCAAGTAGTAGGTGACCTCCAACAGCAGGGCTTGCTGGAGAAGATTGAAGATTATGAGCATACTGTGGGGCAGTGTCAGCGCTGTGATACGGTCGTCGAGCCGCTGATCTCTACGCAGTGGTTTGTGAAAATGGCGCCACTGGCCGAAGAAGGTCTGGCAGCAGTGCGCAATGGAGCAGTTAGATTCGTTCCCGACCGGTGGACGAAAGTCTACGAGGATTGGCTGGAGAATATCCAGGACTGGTGCATCTCCCGGCAATTGTGGTGGGGCCATCCTATCCCAGTTTGGTACTGTGATGACTGTGGCGAGTTGACGTGCACTCGCGAAGACCCCACAGAGTGCACTCACTGCGGCAGCCGTGATATAAAGCAGGACCCCGATGTCCTGGATACCTGGTTCAGTTCCGCCCTGTGGCCCTTTTCTACTTTGGGCTGGCCCGACCAGACGCCCGAACTACAGTATTTCTATCCGACCTCGGTGCTGGTAACGGGCTATGACATTATTTATTTCTGGGTGGCACGGATGATAATGATGGGGATGCACTTGTGTGGCACCGAGCCTTTCGGCGAGGTGTTCATTCACGGTCTGGTGCGCGACGAGCGTGGCCAGAAGATGAGCAAGAGCCGAGGCAATGCCGTGGACCCCTTGGAGTTAATAGATGAATATGGCACAGATGCGATGCGTTTTGGGCTGACCCAACTGATTACCCACGGTCAGGACTTGACTTACGCACCCGACCGAATGGTGGGTGCCCGCAACTTCTGCAACAAACTGTGGAACGCCTCCCGGCTGGTACTGATGAATGTTGAAGGGGCTGAGCAGGTAAATCTGGACAAGGCTGACCTCTCCCTGGCTGACCGCTGGATACTCTCGCGCCACAATCGGATGCTGGCCGAACTGAACCGGCAGTTATCGGCTTACAATTCGGCCCAGGCCGCTGACCTACTCTACGATTACGTGTGGGGCGAGTTTTGCGACTGGTATTTAGAGATAGCCAAACTGGATTTATATGGGGAAGACGCCGAGCGCCAGGCTACAGTTCAAAACATCCTGCGCCATCTGCTCAGCGATATTCTGCGGGCGCTGCACCCGTTTATGCCCTTCATTACTGAGGAAATCTGGCAGCGGCTGGCCCCCGAAGCCGGCAGCATTGTGCGGCAATCTTATCCGGAGGCGGACCGGCGCTGGTATGATGAGCCGGCCGGGGCCGATGTTAGCAGGCTCCAATCGGCTATTGTCGCCATCCGATCATTGCGGGCCGACCTGCGGCTGCCTCCGGACCAGAAGGTGGCCGTGACGGTGACCGCTTCCCGTGCGGAAGAGGCCGATATGCTGGCAAGCCAACAGGATATCATCAGCCTGCTGGCCGGGGTTGAGTCACTACAGGTGCGCACTGCACCAGCCGAGCCGCCGGCTAATGCCCTCACCGCGGTGGTCAGTGGTGCCCAAGTGCATCTGCACCTGGCGGGAACGATTCATCCCGCCCAGGAGATTCAGCGCCTGCGGCAGGACATTGCCGATCGGGAAAGCCAGCGGCAGCGGAGCCAAAAGAAGTTGGACAATGAAGAGTTCCTCACCAAAGCGCCGGCTGAGGTGGTGGCTAAAGAGCGTGATAGGATAGAAGAAGTTGAGCAGGATATCGCCAAATTGCAGGGGCAGGTACAGGTCCTGGAGGCAATGATAGACGACGAGTGAGCCAATGGCAAGCAAGCGAGGAGGCTTGAATTACAATTTATTGGCAACTTTGACGGCTTTCGGCATAGCCATGGGCTATCTGGAAGCGGTGGTGGTAGTGTACATCCGCAAGATATTGGGTATTGTTCCGGCGCCCGAGCAGTTGAACGCCGAGGCGATCGCTCAGGTGCCCGACTGGCTCATCTCCACCGAGCAGACCCGCGAAGCGGCGACCATTATTATGCTGGTGGCGCTGGCCCTGCTGGCCGGGCGCACTCGCGTCCAGAAATTGGCCGTTTTCTTATTCGCTTTCGGGGTCTGGGACATCTTCTATTATGTCGGCCTGAAGGCGCTGATTAACTGGCCCGCCTCCCTGACTACTATGGACTGCCTCTTCCTGATACCCCAGCCCTGGTACGCCCCGGTATGGCTGCCGATAGTCATATCATTGGGTATGATAGCCGTAGCGCTGCTGCTGTTTCGGGCGACGCGCGGTGCCCCATATAGCGCGTAGGCGAGGTCCTCCAACCTCGCCCCCATTTAGAGCACGCGGGTTAAGAACCTGCGCTACACGGGGGCTTCGCCTAAGGCAAATGGCCCAGGCATCGCGCCTGAGCCATTTATTGTCGTTCGGAGGGGCCGGCCGAGGCCAGCCGGATTCGGTCGCGGCGGGGACGCCGCTCCTAGGGTAGTAGAATGATAAGTTTTTGTGTGAGGGCCGTCCCCGGCCCGATATAGTGGCACCGGCTTCCAGCCGGTGAAACCTGGTACGACGGACGTCTCGCCCGTCGGATTTACGGACAGGCGGGACGCCTGTCCCACCGACCACAGGCGGTATGCCTGTGCCACGAACAGGCGCGCAGGCGAGGTTCTCCAACCTCGCCCCCATTTAGAGCACGCAGGTTAAGAACCTGCGCTACGCGGGGGCTTCGCCTAAAGCAAATGGCCCCGGCGTCGCGCCTGAGCCATTTATTGTCGTTCGGAGGGGCCGGTTGAACGCAGTGAGGCCGGCCCTAATGCAATTAGCTCACCGCTGGCGGGCGTCAATGACTTCATCCTGGGCCGGAGCACTCTCACCTGCGGGCGCCTGGCTGGTGCTGGGGCAGTCCGGACGCATCTCAATGTCATAACTAAATCTCGGCGGCACCTTCAGGGTCACCCTACCTAATACTTGCACGGTGAACCGCTCTGTAGCCACCTTCTCCTTTGCTCCCGTCCACCGCACGGTGACGGGCACCGAGGTGTCGCCGCGGTTGGTGAACACCAGTTCCGCCGTCCCCTCACCAATAGTCACGTCCTGACTACCGCAGCCCGAAAGACTCCCGACGAGCAATATCAATAAGGCCAGCAGAAGAGCAAACCGTACAGTACCATTAACCAATAGTCGTGAACAACCCATAATATCACCCCTTATAGTTTTTTGTCCCTGGCTAAAGGTTCCTGCCCCCCTGTATCCCCCCGCTTGCGGGGGGATTATGGGGGGATTTTGTACGAATATGTTACATAGCTAATCTCTCTACATCTGCTCGGGAGCAGTTATGCCCAGCAGGCCGAGCAGATTCTGCAGCACCATCTGGGTGCCCTGGACCAGTTTGAGACGGGCCTGGCTGAGGGCGGGCTGGTCAGGGTCCAGGACCCGGCAAGTGCTGTAGAACTGGTGGAAAGTCTGGGCCAACTCGCCAGCGAAGTGGGGAAGACGATGTGGGGCCCGGTCCAGAGCCGCCTGCTGAATGAGTTGCGGATAGTCGGCAATCTTGCGCAGCAATGTCAATTCGTCGGGATGAGTGAGCAAGGAGAGGTCAACTTGCTGTAGCGGTAGCACTTCAAAGCCGCGCTTGGCTGCTTCGCGCTGGATGCTACAGATGCGGGCATGAGCATATTGCACATAGTAGACCGGGTTTTCTTGGCTTTGCTGGCGGGCCAGGTCCAGGTCAAAGTCCAGGTGGGCATCTACGCTGCGCATCAGGAAGAAGAAGCGGGTCGCATCGCGGCCAATGTCGTCAATAATTTCGCGGATAGTGATGATATTACCCTGACGCTTGGATAGCGCCAACGGCTCGCCGCCTTCCAGGAAGCGCACCGTCTGGTAGATGATGAACTCAGATTGGTCTTTCTTCACGCCAATCGCCGCCAGAGCCGCTTGCAGCCGGGCCACATAGCCGGCATGGTCGGGCCCCCACACGTAGATAACCTTGTCAAACTCCCGCTTAATGAATTTATCCACCGCGTAGGCTAAGTCGGAGGCGATGTAAGTAGGTGAACCGCTGCGCCGAATGAGCACCCGATCCTCCTCATCGCCAAACTCGGCCGCCCGCAGCCACACCGCATCGTCCTTTTCATAAGCAGTCCCGCTCTGAAGCAGTCCATTTACTTGCTGGCGGACTTGGTCTTGCTCGTACAGTTCGGTCTCACGGAACCAGCGGTCAAACTCAATACCCATAGCCGCGCAGTCTTCGTGTAGCCCTTCTACCATCCATTCCTCCACCAGAGAGAAGAAGTGCAACGCGCCAGACTCATCAGCCGGCACATCGGCATGGGCGTCACCGTCCTGTTTGACAATTCGCTGGGCCAGGTCTACCACATAGTCGGCCTGGTAACCGTCGGCGGGGAATTCGGTCTCAATGCCCAACTCCTGGAGGTAGCGGGCCTGCACCGAGGCCCCAAAGATTTTCAGTTGCGTATTCTCGGGACCATCATTGACATAGTATTCGCGCTGGACCTCATAGCCAATAGTGGCCAGGAGATTGGCCAGCGCATCGCCGAAGGGCCCGCCGCGGGCATTGCCAATATGTATCGGCCCGACGGGATTAGCGCTGACAAATTCTACCTGCACTTTCTGGCCTGTACCGTAGTCACTGCAACCGTAGCGGTCCGGCTTGGTCAAGCACTGCTCAAGCACCTTATGGAGCCAAAGGGGCAGCAAATAAAAGTTGATAAAGCCAGGCCCGGCCACTTCCACGCGCTCAATAATGTCGTTTGGGGGGATATTGGCGACTATCCTCTCCGCCAATTGCCGGGGCGGCGCGTCGAGGAGGCCGGACAGAACTAAGGCAATGTTAGTGGAAAAGTCGCCGTGCTCGGGATTATTGGGCGTTTCTATCTCAATTGACCGGGGGAAATCGCCCGCGATTTTGGTGGCTGTGAGAGGGGCGGACACATCTGACCCATTGTCGCTCGACATCTTTGTCAGTGCTTCGTGTATTAGCTGTCGTAATTGCTCCTGTATCATAGCTTCAAATTAGATACTGGCTCCAATCCAGCCAGGTGTGCAAATGCTGATAAATTGAGCCAAAGAAATACATCCCGGTTACTACGCCGCTAAACATCTGGACAAACCCACGCCGCCACAACGATTGCAGGGGCGGGATGCGCTGGGTTGGATTGCGCCACCAGCGCTCCAAGAGCAGTTGGCCCGCCTCCAGTCCAGCCCGCAGTTGCCGGGCAGTAGGCTCCTTGGTGGTGAATAACTGTTGGATGACATGCCCCACGGGATATCGCGCCGTCCAGCCTACTAATACGACCAGCACGGCCAGGGGCCAGGATATTGTCGCCAGAGGCCCGGCTATGAGAAGGGCCGGTAGAATTCCAGCTAACAGAGTAGTACCGCAGCGGCGGTGAGCCCGCGACATTCTCTGGGCTGCCTCCCAGGTAGGGTATCCATACTGCTCAATAGCGTGTACCACCTTGTGCTCGGCGGCATGGTATCCTGACAACGGCGACAGCCGGACTACTACCAAAAAGGTAGAGAAAGTCAGCAAGTTCAGGACTATCTCCCATAGGGGATAATTGGGTATATCGTGGGGAGTCGCCACCTGCAGTAGCAATCCTTCCAGAGGTGCTCCGACGAATTGGCCGATTATCCACGTTATGACATAAGTGATGACGGTGGCTATCGCGCCCAGAGCAATTAAGGTGAACCCCGTAGCGAACAGATGGAGAGCCGAGCCGGTGCCCACGGTGCCCGTGGATAGATGCACTCCCCCCACCATAGCCGTCCCGCCAATACGCGGGGGAGTAGCCGCCGGATGCCGATAATAGTCACTTTTCAGCTCAATATCGCTCATTTCAGGATATAAGAGTCTCCAGCAACTTGCTTACGTAGTTACTTTGTGATATTATAGGTTAGTAGTCGGCGGCAGCCAGTCGTTTTGACTTCCGCTATCGATCGTACTTTATGATTAGAGACCGTGGCGAAATCTGTAGGACCGGCATCCTCTCTGTCCTGAGTCTGCCGAAGGGTGCCCCGATGGCGCTACAGCTTTCCGCACGCAAACTCATATGGTTTGTACGGGTATGTGGCCCGGAATCAGTTTTTGCGACCGTCTCGCTTAGGAGAGTATCACTATGGCCAAGGTCTGTGAAATCTGCGGTAAAGGAAGTGGCGTTGGTTTCAAAGTAAGCGGCTCTTATCGCCACACCAAGCGCCGCTTCAAACCCAACCTACAAACTGTTAGCGCCCTGGTAAATGGCGCACGCAAGCGGATGACAGTATGTACCAGTTGCCTGAAGGCAGGGAAAGTGCAAAAGGCCGGCTAATACTGGTGTTGGCAACACAACACCCCCGGCTGGGGCCTAACACCCCGGTCGCTTCGTTCGTCAATCTGCACAACAGTGCCGATTATAGCACAGCTGCCGCTGAGCAGCAAGTAGCCTATATGAGAGGCCACTGCCGGTGAAGCGCACCCGTACTACTGTCATCTTCACTATTCTCTGTCTCATAGGGGCCGGTCCGGTGGCCCAGGGACAGGACTGGACTCAAGATAAGTTCGAGATTGGCCTGAGTATCGCCGAGAGTAAGGGTGAAGGGGCCAGTTCGCGAGATTATTCCTGGAACTTTGATGGCCTGTGGACTCGCCACAGCCCGGGAAGGCAGTTTTCTATTACCGTTGACTCGGACTATAGTAAAGTCAGAGGCAGCGGGTCCAAGTTGGACCGGCTCAAGACCTGCCTGCGCCGTATCTATCAAAACCAGCCGGCCACCGAGTGGAACCCGGTCATAACCGTCTCCACCGAAGGCGACCATAGTTGCGATACGGTCCTGACCCTGGTGGCCGGTGGTATGCGCAGGCAGTTCCCTCGCGGCTTCATTGAACTGACCGGCGGCGCCAGCAAGGATGTGCGCACCTCGGAGAGCTGGGCGGGGGACGTTGGCGCGCTATTCCAGTACCAGCGCAAATGGGGGCGAATAGGCCTGACCGTCAACCCCGAGACCAGTTACGGCATCTTAGGCGAATTCCGCCTGCGCCGCAAGCGGATGCGCTACACTTTTGACGTCAGCCTGGACTACTCGCTGGGCGAGAGACTGGGCGTCACCTATCACGTCCACCGCAACAACTTCAAAGGCAGCTCCCAGCGGCATCAATACCTGGGCCTCAAGTACAGTAATAACTAAGGGAGACAGAAACGGGGCACACGGCTGCACAGCACTGAGGAGCTAAGCGTTGTTGCTTGGTCATAATCTAAATGCGTCACAGCCAAGCGAAAATGTGAGCGCTGCCGTGGAGCCCGCAGCCGGTGGCGAACCGGAGCCGAAGGCTGGGATGACAACCCGGGCTATCGTCATCGGGTTGATCCTGACCATTGGCTTCACTGTGGCGGGCTGCTTCTCGGTGTTTCTGCGCTATGAGATTATCGGTACGGGCTATCTGCCGCGAGGCGCGGTGTCCTTGCTGCTGGTGCTCATTGCCGGCAACGCGGCCCTCCGGCTCTTGAAGTGGCTGGGACCCCGGTTAGCCCTGACGGCCCGCGAGCTACTAATCATCTTCATAATGCTGCTGGTAGTCGGGGCTATCGCCGGCCAGGAGTACGCGCAGCATGTTTATCTGAATCTCGTAGGCATCGTATATTACACTTCGCCCGACATCGCCCCGCCGGAACTGTACCTGGAAGATATGAACCCGTTGTTGGTGCCGAGCACCGACCGGGAGAGCCCGGTTATCCGCTGGGCTTTTGAGGGCTTTGCCTTAGGGCATTCCTTGCCATGGCGACCGTGGGCCGGGGTGCTGTTAGTCTGGACGCCCTTCTTCTTCGCCCTGTACTGGATGGTGCTGTGCTTTGCCGCTGTTATCGCTCACCGGTGGGAGAGGGAAGAGAAGCTATTGTACCCCTTGGTGCAGGTGCCCGTAGAGATAGTGGCGGGGGAGCCAGCGCGTAGCTCTTCCTTCTTTCACAGTCGCCTTATGTGGGGTAGTTTTGGGTTCGTTTGCCTGCTGTACATTATAAAGGGCCTGCATGCCTACTGGCCCAGTATCCCTGACATTGTTCCAGATAAGTACACGCAAACTCGTTTCGCTGGGCCCTATGCTGCATTCAATAGTATAGCTTATCATTTCCGCCCCGATATGATTGGCATTGCCTATCTGCTCACCGCCGAGGTGGGCTTCTCTCTGTGGTTGTTCTACTGGTTCCGGCGCATTGAGCAGTTGTTTCGTACCGTGGTGGGCATAGATAGAGGACACTATCAGTTCTTCGAGTTTCAGAGTGCGGGCAGCTATGCCATGCTGGCGATGGCATTATTGTGGTCAGCGCGCCGCCACCTGCGACGAGTCTGGGCCGTGGCCCTGGGGACGCTCAGACGTGACCCTGACGCTCCTGATGCCGATGAACCCTATCGGATAGCAATTCTGGGTTTTCTGGGCGCGTTGATTTTCATTGTCGCGTGGTGTGTAAGCGTGGGGATGTCAGTTACCTGGGCCATTGTGCAGTATGCGCTCTTCCCGTTGGTCGGGCTGGTCGTCGCCCGCGTTATCTGTGAGGCGGGCATGTTTGTGTACTCTAGCCCCTTCAAGCTCAACGAAGCTATTTTTGAGATTGCCGGCACCGAGCGTATCGGACTACGGAATGTGACGCTGCTGACGATGACGAGCTGGACGCAGATTCGCTCCACAGCCACTATGAATATGGCAGCGGTCGTCCAGGGCCTAAAGATAGGCTCCGATGCGCGCTTGAGCCGCCTGTCGGTAATGCTGGCGGTGATGGCGGCAATAGTCGTGGCCATCCTCACCTGTCACGTCACTGCGCCCTATATCATTTATAAGTGGACCGTGCCTAAGCTTGGCCACTGGTGCAACCAATCGTCGCTCAATACCACCAACCGGCTGGTGACATATTTGCGGGTGCCGACAAAGATGGAGGTAGACCACTGGGTAGGCATCGCGCTGGGCGCAGCGATAACCTGGGGCTTAGTAGTTATGCGCCAAAAATTCGTATGGTGGCCGCTGCACCCACTCGGCTTTATTGCCTTCCTAGGCTGGCCCATAGAGCGCTATTGGCTGTCCATTTTCATTGGCTGGTTCATCAAGATGACAGTGGTCAGGTTGGCTGGCTTCCGGACCTACCGGGGCTTGCGTCCCGGCGCTTTTGGCCTCATACTCGGTAGCGCCGTTATGTTGACGGTGTGGATAATCATACACTTCATCTACCCCGCGCCTGCCCTGCTCTACGATTAGCAGGCACCACCTGAGCACGTTCGCCTTATCGTACGCCAAATACTGCGAGTAATATATGTATCCGCTGCCCCTTTGAGCACCGGTCTCTTTGCCCTCATCTGTTATTTCCTTATCGCTATGGGGGTGATCATCGGCCCGTCATGTTAGCGTCCGGGGAGTGTTCTTATCCTCCTGTTTCCTGTGGCCTGCCTACAATTGCTCGCTGCTACTTCGTCATTTCCCGCCACAGTGCCGCACAGTAATGCATAACTCGCACCGGGTCGTCACTGGGTGGGTGGGCTTCTAAGAGGCAGAAGCCGTCATAGTTGATGGCCCTTAAACACTCAACCAGTTCATGCCAGGGATAATCCGGCAGATAGAGGTCGCGCATGTGCACCGAGCCGATTTTGTCGGCCAGTAAGTCGAAATTCTGGCGAATCGAGCCGTCCACTGCGTCGCTGGCGTTGCAGTTCCAGCACACCTGCACGTACGGGTGGTCGGCCACATCCATAATCTTCTTGATATTGGTCGGTAGCGCACTGCCGCCGGGCCCGTGCACTTCTAACCACACCGCAATATCATGCTCGGCGGCATAGTCGCCAACCTCGGCCAAAGCCTCTCCAATCTGGCGCTGAGTCTGCTCCACGGGCACCTCTTCAGGCAGCCCATTGGGTCGTACTTTGACGCCGACCGCTCCTACATCTGCGGCCAAATCAATAAAATCCCGACTGACCTGGATATTGCGGCGTACCTCCTCGGCATCAGGCGAATGGTACTCGCAGGTTGAGCCTAATCCCCACAGCACCACTGGGGTATCTTCAAAGCGCCGGCGGACTGCTGCCCGTTCAGTGTCGCTAAGGCTGGGCTCTACGCCGTGGCCATGAGTCGTACGCAATTCTACCCCCGCAAAGCCGGTCTCTTCGCAATTAGTTATCAACGTGTCCAGATCCCACTCTGGTGCTAAGTTATAAGTGACCAATCCCAGATGCATTGGATTATCGCCTCTCCATAGGTGTTTATGTGCAGTTCATACAGGCAAAACTAATAATTCACCGACGCCACGAGGTATTCCTTCATTACTCACAGAGTATTGCGACTATCAAGGAAACAAAGTATATTTAGTACTGACTTCAAGGCTAAACGCAGATATTGCAAGAGAATATAGTATGGCAGTACTGAAGACCGCGGCCATAAAAACTTTAGGCTGCAAGTTAAATCAATTTGAGAGCGAGCAGATGCGCCGCCAGTTGGCGCAAGCGGGCTATGAGATTGTGCCCTTTGATGCGCGGGCGGACCTGTACATCATTAACAGTTGCACCGTCACTTCCCGCACCGACCGCGATTGTCGCCGCCTGGCCCGAGGAGTCAAGCGGCGCAATCCCCAGGCGCGGCTGATAGTTACGGGCTGTTATGCCGAAGTTGCCCCCCAGCGGCTGAGGCAGATTGAGGCCATTGACATTGTGGTAGGCAATGCCGGTAAAGCCCACATCAGCGAAATTGCGGGATTAGGTGCCGCCTCGGCCACCGAGGAGAGCACGGATGAGCTTTACGGGGGTACTGGGCCGATGATTGAGGAATTTGTCGGTCATACCCGGGCCTTCATCAAGGTGCAAGAAGGCTGCGACCGACAGTGTGCTTATTGCATCATCACCCACGCCCGGGGCCCCAGCCGCAGCGTGCCGATGGATCAAGTTCTTGCGCAAGCCCGACTACTGGCGCAGGCCGGCCACCCCGAATTAGTGCTGGTGGGAACTAATCTGGGCCAGTACGGTGCTGATTTGGATGACGGTACCAATCTGCCTACACTGTTGCGGCGATTGGCGGATATGCCGACGGTGCGACGCCTGCGATTGTCTTCCCTCCATCCCCCGGAAATAACTGATGAGATTATTCAGTTAGTGGCTGCCGGCGGGCGCTGTTTGGGAAATAATTGCGACCGGCCTGCGGCCGGCAAAGTCTGCCGTCATCTACATATCTCTCTACAAAGTGGGAGCGACAGTGTCTTGGCCCGGATGAATCGCCCTTACAGTGCCCAGTTCTTTGCCGACCTAATCGGCAAGATCAAATCAGCCGAGCCTGCGGTGAGCATCGGGGCCGATGTGATAGTGGGCTTTCCTGGTGAAACTGAGCAGGAGTTTGAGCAGACTCGCCGCCTGATTGAGCAGTTGCCTCTGTCTTATTTGCACGTCTTCACTTTTTCGCCGCGTCCCGGTACGGCGGCGGCTGATATGCCTAATCAAATTCAGGGGCAGGTGAAAAAAGAGCGCAATCACATTATGCGCCACATCTCGGCCGGCAAGCGCCAGCAGTTTGCCCAGACTATGGTTGACAAGACCTTTGAGGCAGTCGTGGAGCGATTTGCCCCGCCCGACAGCAATCAGTTGCAGGCCATAACCGACAACTATTTACAGGTGGTGTTCGCCGGCGCAGAAGAATTGCAGGGCGAGATTGTCCGCCTGAGAGCAGTGAGCACTGACGGGGAGATTATCCAGGGGCACCTGTAACTGTATTTGGGGTTGTGGTATACTCGGTTGTTGTGCAGTTGCGGCAAGCACGTAGTAATCAGGAGGAAACAGATATGCGTGATAATCCCGTCATAAAGAAGTTGGCCAGAGGCGAGCCCGTCTTCACCACTTGGCTGGACCTGAACTGCCCCCTCAGCGTGGAGATTATGGCTCAGGTGGGGTTTGACGCGCTGACGATTGATGTCCAGCACGGCCATTGGGACTACTCAATGCTATTGAACGCCTTTCAGGTGATGACTCATACGGCCACCCTACCATTTGCCCGCGTACCAGTAAATGAGTTCTCCAGTATTGGCCGAATACTGGATTTGGGGGCGATGGGGCTGGTCGTGCCGATGGTCAACACTGCCGAAGATGCCCAGCGGGCCGTGGATGCTACCTATTTCGGACCACTGGGCTCGCGCTCCCTTGGTGCTCTGCGGATGGACATAGTGGAAGCGCACCGCAATTATGTGCAGGAGGCCAACTCCAAGATCTTTCTGGCGGTGCAGATTGAATCAGTCCAGGCAGTGAACAATGTCGAAGAGATCGCGGCTGTGGAAGATATCCACTGCCTCTTTGTTGGCCCGGGGGATTTGAGCGTGTCTATGGGCGCTAACGCAGGCAGCGATGAGCACGAAGGGGCTATCCAGCACGTGGTGGAAGTGGCCAATAATCATGGCAAATATCTGGGCATATATGCTGAAATCGGCCAGATCCCCCATCGTCTGGCGCAGGGATTTCAGTTCATTGTCAGCCGGGCCGAGTCTGACCTGCTGCTCACCGGCGCTACCGACTTCTTGCGCGATTTGCTGGCCTGCGGCGCAGAGTAGTCGCGTTAACCGTCGGCCGTTGTCGCCTGACCCGACCACTTACTCCAACATTCGCGGCGAGCCGCCGCTGTCGGTGGCAAGTGCGGCAGCGCTGCCCGCCAATCCAGCCCCGGCTACCACCACCTCACCTTCAAGCGCTAGGGGAATCTCCCGCGCCGGCTCGTAAATAGTTCGCTCAGACATAGCAGCACCATCCTCCTGGGTGCAATATTGCGGGCCTGTTAGTGCGAATACTGGGCACGGGTTTGACAACAGTTAGGCAGCAGTCTATACTACAGTTAAGTTGGCGTCAAGGAGGGGTGGCCGAGTGGACTAAGGCGGCGGTCTTGAAAACCGCTGTGCCGCAAGGCACCGGGGGTTCGAATCCCTCCCCCTCCGCCAATCACAAACTGAGAGGCAAGAAGATGAGCGCTAAATCTAAGCGACGCAAATCGTGGCAGGAGAAACTGGCCGATAGTAAGGACCTGCCTAAAGTCGAGGAAATCACTGAGAAAATGAGTAAGAGGTGGGGAACGGGGACGGTGGTTATCCCCGCGCCTAAAGAAGTAGACGAGATTATGAGAGGAGTGCCGGCGGGCCGGGTCATTACCATAAATGAGATTCGGGCGATACTGGCTCGAAAGCACGGCGCGACCATTGGCTGCCCGATAACTACGGGCATTTTCGCGTGGATTGCGGCTAATGCCGCCGCCGAAGCGGCCGCCGAAGGGCAGGAGAATACTACTGCTTACTGGCGGACACTAAAGACCGGCGGAGTCATAAACCCCAAGTACCCGGGCGGCGTAGAGGCCCAAAAGGAACTCTTAGAGCAGGAAGGCCACAAAGTAACCCCAAAAGGCAAAAAACACGTCGTGGTTGACTTTGAAGAACACCTGGTAGAGCTGTGAATGGCGCTGGGAGGCCGGCTGACAACGTACAGGAGCAAGGAACCGACGCTATGTTATTATTGGCTGCTACAACCTGTACCAGAAAGGGATGAAGGGCATGAGAACCGATGACCTAGATGAGGAGCAACATGAGCAAGAGGCGCGTGAGTACCGTAGCTGGCTGGAGGCTCGGCGCAGTGACCGCCGTCGGATGATGGCAGTCTGGCTACGCCGGGCAGAGTTCTTTGCAGCCATACTGTTGCCGATTGTCGGCCTGGTTTGGGGCATCGCGTATCGGCTACGCGACACCGAGGAAGCTCGCGTGGAGGGTCTGCTGTACCTCCTGGCTTGCGTTGCCGGGATGGTACTGCAGTATATCGTATGGCGGTTGTGGGGGTGGTCCATACTCGAGCTACTAATGCCAGGCGCACCGATGCCAATTATGAGGGGGCATTGACAACGTCGGCAGCGGGCAGAGGGTTGCCCAACCTAAGGAGGTCGTTAGGCAATGAACGGAGACCGAACTCTCAAGGCCTGGGTGGTAGGCATTGGCATCTTACTCTTCGTCCTTGCTGGTGTGCTGTTTGTGTGGATGATCGAACCGGATAGGAGCCCGCATAGGATACTGTACTATGTGCTCGCGCTCTTGCCCACCGCCGTCGCAATAAGAGTCGCAGTGGCGTGCGTAGCACCCCCTTGCCCGAAAAAGAAGCATGTCGTGTGCGGGGAGACGCGGGGTAACGTTTTCGCACATAAGCAGAGACCTCTTTCCGTGGACACTATGTACCAACAGCTATACACAGAAATGCGTAGGTACCGGGACCACGAACAGGGCGTCGTGACTTGGTGGACTACTATACTGCTGGCCGTTGTAGCTGGCATGATACACTTCTCGACACAGGAACAGGGCATTCACTATGGGATTAGGGTCGTCTTGGTAGTTAGCGTGGTTTGCGTGAGTAGCGCTATGACTTGTCTCATTGCTTACACTAACCGTCGCTACTTGGATCTGCGCGAGCACACAAACGAGTATTATGACTGTGTATTCCAGCCACGCCTATGGCTGACACGCATGCGGCCTGGGGGATTCATACGCACTCTTATTCCGATGTGGATAGTTACGATCGGCGCTTGCGCCCTGTTGGGCTTCGCCGACTTAATCCGGTTAGGATGCCCGTAGACGGCCACAAAACGCGCGTAGAGCGCAAGGAGACAGTAAGATGAAGAAGGCAATGATGTTTGCGGTCGTGACCTTGGTCGCAGTGACGGTGCTGGCACTTTCGACCACCCTGGTTGCTGCCGACGTGTTCACGCATCCACCCGAGAGCAATACCGCGCCTGGAGAGTGGGTGACATCCTACCCATACCCACGGAATGCCACCATTGACTTCGCCACTAATCCCTGGGACCCAGAGAATCCCTGGCCAACTGACCCTGACAATCCTGCGGCGAATAACCTAATCCCAGGTGTCAACTACGAAATTCAGGGGTGGGATGACAGTGGCCTCTACGACAGCGATTGGTGGTATTTTGACGCCAGTTCCTACCCGGCACAGTGGCACGCTGAATGGTACGACCACACCGGCGTCGTCGAGATCGACCTCCGCGCCTGGGTACCCGATCCCCCAGAGGAACCTCGCCCTCCCCTCCCATACATGGAGTGGCACTTCGACAATTCCGCCGGAGCTGAAGCGAAGCACATCTGGGTGGAGATGGTTATGCAGCCACCGACGGGGGTAACACAGGATCCCTGGGGGCAGATTTGGACAGTCACGCCCGATGTCATAGCTGACGACGGATACTGGGTGGGCGAGCCCGAGCTACGGTTTAGTGATGACCTCGGCTACGGCTGGGTGAGAAACACTTGGTACGCCGAGGTCAAGCCGAATCCGGAGTGGGAGATCATAACGTGGACTTTCCAGGAAGCATCACCCTATGGTGGTGCAACAACATTCTTATGCATTGACGAAATACACATCGGCACCGAAGCCGTGCCTGAGCCTGGGACGGTCGCGCTGTTTGGCCTGGCGCTACTCGCGCTAGGGGCGCGGCTCCGGCCACTGGGAATGGCCCCAAATCGCACAGCAGGCCCGTAGACGGCCACAACACGCGCTTAGAGTGCAGAGGAGGCAGATTGGCTAATGAAGCTATTTGCTCGGAAATTTGGCATTGTTGCAGCATTGCTGCTGGTGTTTGCTATTGGGTGCGTCGCTGGTCTCCTCGTCGTGGCTGTACTATCGGCACGTTTTCTCCAGACAAGTAGATCGGACTGCCGTGGACCTGACTATGCAGGTGAACACAGCCTCCCGATTACGTCTCGGGGAGGTCAACGCCGTAATTGATGACCTGGAGACGAGGATTGATATGGGCATAGTATCTGTAGGCCTCACTCCGCATATACCGATAACGGATTACCGGCGCGACGTATTGAGAGGAGCGAAGACTTACAGGGCGATATACCCTTCGGAGTCTAAAATAGCTTCCCAAGTAGCTGAGGCTTTAGAAAAGGTGGCGAAGATTGAAATTGAAGAATTCAGATGCGAGAGTGCGCTATGGCGCTTAGTAAAAGATAACGCGCCACAGAGCGCACAGGAGGGAGACAAATGAAAGGGAAGCGAATCCCCCCTATAATCCCCCCGTATACGGGGGGAAACTAGGGGGGCCTGAAATCCCCCGCTTGCGCGCCATAGCGCTTCCGCCTTCGGAGGACACGAACCCTTCGGCGGAGGACTCAGCGCGCAGGCCCGGAGACCGCGAGAATTGCACGAGGATTGCGTCTAACAGCCCGCGAGACTAAGAAGTCTTAGCAATGGGGTTGACAAAAAATCGGACAGGGTATAATATATACAAAAATGTAGCCGATAATGTAGACGGAAAAGTAGACTATTATGACAACTGGCACTGTCCGTATCAATCAGCAGGCTCTGCAAACATTGCGTGAGTTAGCCGGCCAGCGCGGCATCAGTATGAGTAGCCTGCTTGAGGAGGTTATAGAAAACCAGCGGCGAGCGGATCTGCTGGCCGAAGCCAATGCAGCTTATAGTGCTCTGCAGGCAGACGCGCAGGCGCGGCAGGAACTACAGGAAGAGCGCGATGCCTGGGATGTAACTCTGCCTGATGGGTTAGGGGAACAGTGAGCGCGCTACAACCTGCCCGGGGTGAGATATGGCGCGTAGATTTAGACCCCACCCGCGGCCATGAACAGGCGGGGGAACGACCGGCACTCGTAATCTCGGTAGATGACTTCAATTATGGCCCGGCCGGGTTGGTTGTTGTTCTACCCCTGACGCGAACCCAGCGGCATATCCCGCTCCATATTTCTGTGGAACCTCCCGAGGGAGGTGTAGCGGAGCGCTCGTTCGTTATGTGTGAGAGCATCCGCTGCGTAGCCAAGAAGAGACTCCGCCGGCGGATGGGACAGCTTGGGGCTAACACTATGGCCGAAGTGGAGGATCGCCTGCGCATCGTGTTAGGACTATAAGCCTACGAAGCAATTCTTCTCGTTGCCGCTCATACTTACTGCCGTTAATGGGCATTATTTGGTACCAGCGTATTTCGTGGCTCCTACGGATCAGGCGGGCCGGGCTCGCTGCGCTCAACCGGCCCCTCCAACGGCGTAAGACAATCGGACAGTAAGATTTTCGGAGGGGCCTGTCGCGGGAAGCTTCGCGGCACGAAGCTTCCAAGGCTGGCCCTAAAAGGATAAGCAATCTTCCGCTGATTTATGCAACTAAGTACTACTGTATTGCAACACTGTCTGAAGGACTCAAATAACTACGTGCGCTGCAAAACGCACAGAAGGCCCGGAGACGGTCTGCTTGGAGCAGGGGAACGCTTTTGGGTAAGGTGAATTGCTTGTCTGAATGGGGAAAACAATTGGTGGTTGTTGCCGGAGCCAGCCATCTTAACGGGCGGCTGGTGCGCGCACATACTTCTCGCCTAACCCGGTGTCTGTAATAATTGTGATAGCGGCTCCATGCTTTCTGTCAAAGGCCGAGACTAACGACGGGCAATAGTAGACCTGATTAGCGGCAGATGCCCGCGCCCACTACTGCGCTGGCGACCGCCCCGCTGGACTCTACCCCAATCTCTGTCCCGGTGACCAACCCGATAGCCCTGCCTGAAGCCTACTTTATTGCCCCGGTCCCAACCACGCTCATAACCATACTCGGTGCCGTCTTCCCATCCATCACGGTAGCCATTGTCGTAGGCGTTGCGCATATCCCTCGGCCGCCTCGCCTGACGATGCGGGCGCGGTGGATTGTATCGCTGATGAGGGTCAGAGCGCTGATACCTATCTCGCCCTCGGCTATCATCATTGTCCAGGGCTTTGTACGCCAGATAGCCGACCGCAGCAGCGGCCAGAATTTTGGGCAGGTCGCCACCAGCCCGTGCTACCTTTGCTGGCCCCACCGTGAGCGCCAATACTGCTATCAGACAAACAGCTACGCTCCTGTAGGCCGTCGTGCCTATCATAGTCCTCTCACCACCTTTCGCAAAGATTAACCTGCTGTAGTGGAGCCGCTATCAACTTAATAGACGCTTGGAATAGTCCCAAAGTTCCTTTTCAACAGCAGCGAGGGAGGCGCTGGCTGAGGCGCGAACGCCCGCAGATTAGCCCTAAATCGCATAGGAGGGGCGGAGAAGGGCGCGGGGCGGCGGTCCGTGGGGAGTTTGAATTTCTTCGAAAGAAACGCCGCTGGGTGGTTATAAGACTTGTTGGATAATCTCTGCCGCTCGGTCGCAGTGGGCCTGGGCCTGGTCGGGAGTGTCGGCCTCGGCCACGATGCGAATGATGGGCTCGGTGTTGCTGGGGCGGGCGTGCAGCCAGGAGTCGTCCGGCCACATCACCCGCACTCCGTCGGTCTCGTCAACTTCCTCGCCAGCGTAGCCTTCCCGCAGGGTTAGCAGTACGGGTTGGACGCGGGCCGCCGGGCAATCTATGCGCATCTTGACCACCGCCGAAGGTCGGAAGGTTTGCTCAATCCAAGCGCTGACCGGCCTACCAAAGTGCGCCAGACCTTCTAAAATCAGGCACATCGCCCGTAGGCTGTCGCGGCAGTAGTGAATGCGGGGGTCAATGATGCCGCCATTGCCCTCCCCACCGAATACCCAATCTTCCTTGTTGGTTTGACTGGCCTGCTTAAACCGGCGCGCTGCTTCTTTCATTGCTTCTACTACATTGACTTCGCCCACTTTAGACCGGCGGAAGGGACAATTGTAGCGCTGGGCGACTTCCTCAATCATCCGGCTGGTGGACAGATTAGCCACCAGGGGAATCGGGCCCGTTGCGGCAACGGCCTCGGCGGCCAGGGCCAGAGTGTACTCCTCACCGACCGCCACGCCCTGTTCGGAGACAATCGCTAGGCGGTCGGCATCGGCATCCTGGGCCAGGCCAATATCGGCCTGGCGCTCTTTGACGGCCTGCTCTAATTGACCCAGATTTTCCGGTATCGGCTCTGGTGGATGAGGGAAGATGCCGTCAGGAGTATCATTGATAGCCACTACCTCACAGCCTAACTCGCGCAGCAACCGCTCACTAATCATCGCCCCGGCCCCATTGCAGCAGTCTACGACTACTTTCAGTCGGGCCGAGGCGATACTGTCCCGGTCAATATGGGCCAGCAGTTCGGTCAGGTGGCGGTCCAGGGCTTGCTCATCAAAGGTGACGTCGCCTATCTCTTCATTGCTGGCCAGGGCAAATTCGCCCTGATGATACACATTGAGCAACTCTTCGGCCTGGTAGGGATACAGGAAAATTCCATCAGCGCGAATGAACTTCAGGGCGTTCCACTGTTGAGGGTTGTGGCTGGCGGTAATGGCAATTCCGCCGTCAATATCGGGGTTGCGCGCGCCGGCAATCTGCAGGGTTGGCACCGGCACTATGCCCAGGTCAATGACATTGCACCCGGTCGCCAACAGTCCGCCCACCAAGGCACTGCGCACCATCTCGCCGGAGGGCCGGGTGTCGCGACCGATGGCGACTTCGCCGCCGCCCAGATAGGTCCCGAACGCCTCGGCAAAGGAGGTGAGCAGGTGGGGAGTCAGCGAGTCGCCGACTACCCCTCGCACTCCCGAAATACCGGTTTTTAGTGTTCTTATGGTCGGCATCATTGTCGTCGTCTGTAGGGGTGAAAGTTGCTTGCAACTTCCGCCCGTTGTTTGAACAGGAGGCAGGCCGGCCTCGCTGCGCTCGGGTCTCCTCCGCGATAGTAGCCTATGGCTACGGCGGCTGGACACGGCTCCTCCAAACGGCAATCGCGGCGAGGACGCCGCTCCTACAGGATTGCACGGTGGCCTCACAGCAGTCGCCGCACGCGGCTGACGTACTCGCGGGTCAAAGCGGCGGCAGTCTGTTCGTCAGCGGCCTCGGCAATTACCCGAATCAGCGGCTCGGTCTGCGAGACGCGGATGTGTACCCAGCGGTCCGGAGCCATTATCTTCACCCCATCGCGCAAGTCCTCGCTTTCGGCCCAATCGGGCAGGTCTTGAGCCCGGATACCCTCCAGGACACTGTAAGCCTGCTCGGTAGGGCATGGAACTTGCTCTTTATGCATAACATACCTGGGCATATTCTCATCAATGAACTGCTCCAGGGTTTGCTCAGCGCCCGCCAGCAGGTCCAGGATATGCGCCATGGCCGCCATACTATCGTGGGCATAGTTCAGTCGGGGGAAAACGATACCGCCACTGCCCTCGCCAGCAATGGCTGCGTCATAGTTCAGAGCGCTTTCGGTGATATAAGCCTGGCCTATGGGGGTGAAGTGGACCTGGCGACCGTGACGGCGGGCAATATCCCTGACCGCCATAGTGGTAGACAGATTGGTGACTACCGGGCCCGGATCGCCACGGCACAGAATCATCTCAGTGCACAGGCACATGGTCATCTGTTCGCCCGGGGCGTCGCCATTAGCGCAAACTACCCCCAGCCGATCACCGTCGGCGTCGTGAGCAAAGCCGACATCGGCCTCAGCCGCTTGCACCAGAGCGCGCAGTTGGCTTAGGTTGACGTGGCTGGGCTCAGGCGGATGGGGGAAGGGCAGGTCGGTTTCGGTATTTATCGCCACCACCTGGCAGCCCAGACTCTCTAACAGTCGCGGGGAATATTGCGAGCAGGCCCCATTAGCGCAGTCCACCGCTACCTTCAAGCAGGCCGCTGCGATTTTTTCCTGATCCACCTGCGCCAGTACTGCTTCCCAATGGCGCGCCGCGACCTGCGGATCAGATTTAAGTGGCTTCAATTCGTCCCACTCAGCCTTCGTATATTCGCCTTGGTGGTAGATGTCCAACAGTTCTTCGCTTTGGCGGGGATTGAGGAAGATACCGTCCGCCCGGATGAATTTCAGCGCATTCCAGGAGGCATCATTATGGCCGGCGGTAACAGCAATGCCGCCGGCGGCGTCGCTGGTCTTGACGGCCAGCTGCAAAGCCGCCGTTGGGCAGATGCCCAGGTCAGTAACCTCGCAGCCGCATCCCATCAGCCCGGCAATAACGGTAGGTGTCACCATATTGCCCGAGTTGCGGGTATCGCGGCTGATTAGGACCGGTCCGCTTTCTACATAGGTTCCAAAAGCCTGGGCAAAGTTGACCAACAGTTGCGGGGTGAGCGTCTCGCCGACGACGCCCCGGACGCCGGCCGTTGACAACTTTAGCGCTCGCATAAACAGACCCCTCGTGCCAACTTACAATTATGCCCCATCAACTGTTACGCTAACCCCCCCACGGACCGAGACGATCTGCCCGCGGCCCCCAGCGGCGTCAATGGCCTCTTTGACCTCCTGCTGGCGGTCCGGGGCATAAGCAAACATCGTTCCTCCACCGCCCGAGCCATTGAGTTTCCCGCCCAAGGCACCGGCTTGCCTGCTGGCCTCAATCAGTGTGTCCAATTTGGGGTGAGAGACTCCGATCCCATCCCGCAATTGCCGTTGGTGCTCCAGCAGCAATTCTCCCAACTGCTCCTGGTCAAAAGTAGGCTGAGACAACAGTTGCCGGGCCTGCTGGCAGAGGTCACGATTGATGAATTGCGCTTTGATCCGCCGCCTAACCTCAGCCCGCATCTCAGAAAACAGCGGCTGAGCCTGCTCCCGCGGCGTAGTTCGGAAATCAAAGTCACTCAGTCTCCGCCGCAGAATGTCTAAGCCCTCGGCCACCGCCTGGCGCGATTCGCGCAGGACAGCGGTGGTTTCCTTCGGCACCAAAGACTCGCCTACTACAAAACTGTCTAACTCTGCGGGCAACTGCTGTACCGAGATGGGCGGATTGGTCTCAATGTACAGCAATCCTCCCAGGGCTGAAGTATAGTGGTCCATCATCCCACCCGGTTCGTCAAATTCCACTACCTCCGCCTCATAAGCCCAAGAGGCAATGTCAACCGGTCTCATCGGCAGGCCATGATCCTGGGTGTTCAGCAACAGCGTTATCCAAGCAACTGTCAGGGCTGAGGAACTGGCGGCGCCGGCATTGATCGGGATGGTGCCATTGATAGTACAGTCGTAGCATCGGGTAATCTGTAAGCCCTGGCGGCGTAGTATGTTGGTGGCCGACCGCACATAGTCACGCTCGTGGCGATAAGCAAGCGGGGCAGTTGCGTCAAACTCGTCGGTCTCGCCGATGTCGGCCATCTCAATATGAAACGAACTGTCCGCGCGAGGGGTAGCGGTAATCCTGATGTCCAAATCAATCGGACAAGCGATTACCGGCAGCCCCAGAAAATCCTGGTGTTCACCAAATAGACAAATTCGGCCTGGTGCGGAGACTATAACTCGTTCAGCCATCATTAACCCACAGTGCCATTATTGGGGTTGTCGCATTAGAACTATCATTAAGTAATCATTAGTGTATCGGTACAGTTTAATCCTGTCAAGTGGCCCGGCTTTCATTCCCAACTACTTCCTGGTTGCGGTCGGTAGGACAGGCGTCCCGCCTGTCCCCGAAGCCGACGGTTCGACAAGCTCACCATCCCGAGCGGAGCCGAGGGACGGGCGAGACGCCCGTCGTACCGGTTTCCACGTTATGGTACAGGAGGAATGGCGCTGCTCGCGGCGAAATAATATTGTCAGTTGCGGCTTGACCACTACGCTATCTGAAAAGAGAGTTGAGGAATATGTGCCTACGATTATTGTTGTTACAGCGCGTATTGGTGGTGGTGATGATTGTGCTCGCCGCGGGGCCACCGGCCCTGGCCGCCGCGAATCTGCTGGTCAATCCTGCCTTTGAGCAAGGCGAAGAGACCGGCGAGAATGTCCCGGGTTGGCGAGCCAGCGGCTACGACGGTAGCCAACACGTGGACGCCGACTTTGTGATCACCGATGAAGGGCGAGATGGGTCATGGGGAGGGGTTCTCGACCTGGGGCCTAATCAGGTCTGGGCCCTCGTTGATCAACACCTCTCTATTGAAGCCGACGAGACCAAGTCAGTGCACTTTTCGGTCTGGATGCGCGCTGAACCGCCGGTAGAACGGGCAGAGTTGGTTCTGTTCCTGCACCTGCCGGAGCAGAAGCTGTACGATGCGGCCCAGGTGCGCACGCGGTTTGCGGTGGGAAGCGAATGGAAACAGTATCACACCTCGCTTAATCTCGTCGGTCCGGCCGTAATGGGACTGTCGTTGGACGACGCCCACATTCGGGCCATCATCCAACTCTACAGGCCGGCGGACAAGTTGTATGTGGACGATGCCTCTCTAACCGTAGAGGCCGCTGACGAGAGGATTGGGGAATTGCTGCGGGGGTGCGTGGCGCAAAGCAACGAAGCGGGCCTGCTGCCGCTGAAGGATGGCAGTGTGGGAATCTTCCTGCAAATGGGCGGTCGCATTATGCTTAGAAAGTCCTACGACGCCGGTCAGAGTTGGGGGCCGCCGGAGGCCTTGAGGGACACCAACGGCGATACCTTCGGAGGCATAACGCCGGTAGTAGTGCGGCTGTCCTCAGGAGCAATTGGCATGTTCCTCAACGAGGGCGAACGGAAGTTGTTTTTCTGTCGCTCTGAGGATGAGGGCCGGACCTGGAGCGTGAAAAGGCAGATCAACGAGGAGGGGCAGATCGCCCGCATGTACAATGGCTCGGCCATCGTTACGTCCACCGGCCGTATCGTCGGGCCGACCTACACCTATCCCACGGACTATGGCTGGAGCCAGGGACATCCCAACGCGTTTGGACCGCACACAGGAATGTATTGTTGGCTGTCCGATGACGAGGGGGAGACCTGGAAGACCTCCGAGGAAATCGTCGTCTACCACGAGGGCAAGCGCTACTGGTTCGAGGAAGGCAACCTGGTCGAACTGAGCGACGGCCGCGTGCTTATGTTCGCGCGCACGCCCATGGGCAGGCTGTTCAAGAGCTACTCGAGTGACGGCGGGGAGACGTGGTCCAGTCCGGAGCCCACACCCCTGGCCGCCTCCTACGCTCCTTGCGCCCTCAGCAGGATGCCCACCGGTGACCTGTTATGCATCTGGAATCAGAACACTCTGGAGGAGGACAAGGTGGTACTGCGCCGCGCCCGCCTCACGTGTGCGGTCTCCAGTGATGAGGGCAATACCTGGAAGCATTTCCGCAATTTGGAGAGTCTGGACGACGTGGTGCACATCCCCGACCGCCCTATCCTTTGGGGAGATGAGGTGCTCAGTTACGATCATTACGTGCCCTTCGATCAACCCACCGACCTGGACAAGTATCCACACGCCCCAGGGGTGCTGCGCTGTGCGTATCCCGGCGTGACGTTTGTCGGCGACCGAGCGGTCGTAGAGTACGACTATGGAGCCGGGCTGCTGCCGACACATTATATCAAGGTGCGCTCGCTACCTATTCAGTGGTTCTATGAGAATCCATAGCGACAACGAGATGGATGTATCACGTAAGTCTAAGTTAGCCTGTCGTGTCACAAAAACTTTTGGCAAGGAGAGTGAAGACAATGATTGACAAGCAAAAGGATGTAACAATGCGCCGAATATATGTAGGAGTTCTGGCCGCCGTAGCGATGTGCCTATTGATTGCGGCCACACTTAACCTGTCTGCCCAAGAACAGCAAGGAGGAGTTACCGTGCCCCCAGAGCCTATTAAACTCAACAAGATTTACTTCCTAATTCACCCGCTGACCTATGTCCCCGAATGTGAGCACAGTTACAGTGACAAGGAGCGTTACAAAGCGTACCGCGAGTGCGAAAACCCGGTCCGGCGGCGCTATCACGAGGCCATTGACAACATGGGGGATGACGAGGCGCTGGTCATTTATGTCACGCTGTACCCGACCAAGGACGACCCTCACCCTCAGGAGTTGGTGGATATTGAGGTTATGGCTCGACGCAAGTTGGGGCGGCGGCTGGTCCTGTGTACCTACCCGACGGGTACCGCCGAGTTCGTCAAATTGGCCCAGGAGCAGGGCCTGGTCTATGACCTCGAGACTGTCGTGACTGAGAGTTGGGGCGAATCCTTTGATGGCTGCGTGGCCAAATACTCCAGCATATTTACGACGGACCTGGGCCTGGCCAAACCAATGGAACAGAATTTCTCTATGTGCGTGCCCGATGCGGCATGGGCACTCAAGGTCAAGTTCATCGAAAAGGTCACTCTCCCTTCCAATATTCGCTTCTATGTATTTGAAACTGAAGATGGTCGACCTATGGCCATTTTCTTTGAGCCGTACCGCAGACAGGGCGAACCGGCGCGCTTCGTGGACATTGCCCTGGAGCCGACGAAATTTGAGACTTGGCGCTATGTAGGGTCGGCCACCCCCAAAGTAACCACTGACCTCGCCACCCCGGATGGCACCGGCGTGCGTGTTCCTGTCTGTTCACATTACACCGAGCCCGCGCACAACGGCACGTATCTTTTGGGCAAGGACGTAGACCTGGCGACGTTCCAGGCTGCCCTGAGGCAGGCCAGGCTGGTGGAGTGATTGGCCGCAAGTCTATCGCTGCCGGGGACCTGGCGGAGTCGGTGTCATTAGAGTTATGGGAGGGGCATCCTTGCCCCGATCGCTGTTTGGAGGGGCCGGTTGAACGCAGTGAACCCGGCCCGCAATGCCGTTGTGACACATTAAGGAGAGAACAATAATGGCGCAGGATACCATTGTGCAAGAGTTTTGCGAGATGGTCCGCCTGGACAGTCCGCCGCGGCGCGAAGGCGCGTTTGCCGAGATAATCCGCCAGAAACTGGCTGAATTAGGCATTGAGGCGCAGTATGACGGGGCTGGAGTCAGATTGGGAGGTGACTGTGATAATCTAATCGCGCGGTTGGCGGCCAATGCCGAAGGATTTCCCGTGGTGATGCTCAACGCTCACTTGGACACCGTCGGGCCCTCGGCGGGTATTGAACCGGTTGTTGAAGAGGATATTGTGCGTAGCCGGGGAGAGACGGTACTGGGCGCCGACTGCAAGGCAGGCATAGTGATTATTCTGGAGGCTCTACGCCGATTGCAGCAACACGGACTGGCTCACGGCGAGTTGGTCTTAGTATTCACGGTTGCCGAAGAAGTCGGGCTGCTCGGCGCTCGGCATTTGGACTATGATGCCTTAGAGCCGCTGCCGGCGATGGGGTATGTGCTGGATGGTGGCCACCAGCCAGGCAAACTTACCACGGCTGCCCCCTACGCTGATGAAATAGATTGTACGATACGAGGGCGGGCGGCTCACGCCGGGGTGGAGCCGGAGAAGGGCATAAGTGCCATTCAGGCGGCCTCACGGGCTATCTCCCAGATGCGGCTCGGTCGCATAGACGGCGAGACGACAGCCAATGTGGGGACAATTGATGGCGGCCAGGCCCGCAACATTGTTCCCGAGACAGCAAAAATAGAAGCCGAAGCCCGCAGTCATGATGAAGAGAAACTGCGCGAGCAGACTGCGCATATGACTGATATTCTGCAGCGGGAGGCCGTTGAGTATGGGGCTACGGCTCAGATGAGGCAGGCCCGGACCTACAACGGCTTTCACCTGGACCCCGAGGAGCCGGTGGTCGCCCGCGCTGGGGCGGCGGCTCGGCAAGTGGACTTGGAGCCGGTATTGCATAAAGGTGAAGGCGGCAGCGACGCTAACATATTCAACGAGCACGGTATCCCCAGCGCAGTATTGGCCACTGGTGCCGGCCAGCCCCATACTCTGGAGGAATATCTGCATATCCCCAGCCTGCTGCAATGTCTACAGTGGCTGCTGGCGATAGTGACTACTAAGTAAATACCGGTTGGATTCACCACGAGGTGTGCCACAGGCTCAGGCGTGGCGTGATCAATCCTTCAGTGGGCTGAATAGTAAAGGCCAGTGGCGTCTCTTTGACGATTAGTCCCTTGAGCAAACCACCATCAGAATGAATAGAACGGTCGGCGATATAGGTCCCCAATGCCGCTCCGGCCAGGACCTGGGGGATGCTGTGCTCCTCGCGTCGCACCCGCGACCAACTCACCCCTGCCGCCCATAAGTAAGCCAGTTTGCCCCAGTCTTCATACTCGTCGGCTATGCAGCGGGCGAAGGTGAAGGTAATACTGGCGTGGCCGCTGGGGAAGCCATCGGTGGCCTGCGGGTCGTAGGGGCGGGACTGGTCGGTAATCTCCTTGAGCAATCTGGTCGCGGCTGCGGTAACTACTAAGGCGTCGGCTGATTGTCGGCCTACCTGTCTCTGTTTCTCATCACCAACCACTACCAGGCTGGCGGCAGTAAGCACCGGCACGGATATGCCGACGTGAGTAAGTGTGTTAGCCAAGTTGCTGCTTAGGTCTGGCTGCGGCGCCGCCAGTGCCACTGGGCAACGCAATATTACCACTACTATCACTGCTGCTGCCAAATTGCAGCGATACATATTTGCCTCCTATCTTCTCTCCCGGTGTTTATTGCTCAAAAGCTTCTGCAGTCGCCACCGCACCGACCGCTTCGCATGGGTTACCGTGCCGGCCCGCGACCGTGGGCTGCGTAGCAGGATAGCCACCATTCCGGCCGCGACACCCAGACCGACTGCCCCTAATGCGACCCATATCACGACGGGCCTTCACCTACCTTCTTACGGCATCTAAGTGATTTCGCACATTCTTCCTATGCAAGGACTGTTCCCAAACGGTGGCCCAGGCATCCTGCCTGTCCTGGACTCGACGGGCGAGACGCCCGTCGTATCGGTTTTCACAGGCGGGAAGGCCGTGCCACTATTACGTTAAGTCCTTCACAGCATCTCGGGGGTGAACATAACGGTGAGCACCTCTTGGGCTGACGTCAGGCCCTGGTGAACCTTCGTCAAAGCGTCGTAGCGCATGCTCTTCATTCCGCTTTGTAGGGCGATCTTGCGGAGTTGGTTGGAATTGGCTCCTTCGGTCAAAGCGGTGCGCAGTTCATCATTCATCTTCATCAACTCATAGGCCGCCACCCGCCCGGCATAGCCGGTGTTGCGGCAGCGGGAGCAGCCCGTGCCCCGGTGGAATCTTATCTTCTCCGCCTGCTCGGCGGATAGGCTTAGGGCCTCCAGTTCCTGCTCAGTGGGCTCATAGACTTCACGGCAGTGGGAGCAGATGCGTCGCACCAGCCGCTGGGCCAGCACTCCTATTATTGAAGAGGCGATGATATAGGGAGGAATCCCAAGGTCTACCAGTCGGGTGGCAGCGCTGGGAGCGTCGTTGGTATGCAGTGTACTGAGGACCAGGTGGCCGGTCAGTGAGGCCCGGAAGGCCATCTGGGCGGTCTCCAGGTCGCGGATTTCGCCGATGAGCATAACATCTGGGTCTTGACGAAGAGTGTTGCGCAAAAACTCAGCGAAATCCAGACCGATGTCAGGATGGATCTGGGTCTGATTAAGTCCCTCTACTTCGTATTCAATAGGGTCTTCGACCGTAGTAATATTCTTGGTATCATCGTTAATAGTATGCAGGGCGGCATACAGGGTGGTGCTCTTGCCACTGCCGGTGGGCCCGGTGACCAGTATCATCCCCTGAGGGCGGGTAACGAGATGTTCAAATTCCTGCTGCATCTGGGGCAAGAAGCCCAATTGGCTGAGCGAGACGAACACCCGACTCTTGTCCAGGATACGCATTACTGCCTTTTCGCCCCAGTAGGTGGGCAGGGTGGAGACGCGCAGGTCAATGGGTCGGTCATCAATGATGGTGTCAAACCGGCCACCTTGGGGGAAGCGGGTTTCGGCAATGTCCTCACCCGCCAGGACTTTGATGCGCGAGAGCACATAGCGGTGCATATCCTTGGGCAGATTGGTGGCGGTCATAAGTTGGCCGTCCACGCGGTAACGCACTTGTACGCGGTCAGCACGGGGCTCTATATGTATATCTGATGCCCTCATCCGTACCGCGTCGCGCACAATAGTCTCCACCACCCGCACTACTGGCGCGTCGTCCAGCATAGTGGCCAGTTCGCTGTCCACTCCGGCCACCCCCTCCATCTCGGTGACGGTGGCGGACATATCTTTAGCCTTCTCGGTCACTGCAGCTCGGGCCCGGGCCTGGGCCGAATAGTAGTGCTCAATGGCTTCGGTGAGTTCGGCTTCTTCTACTTCAATGGGCTCGACGCGGCGGCCACTGCGCGCTCGCACCGCGTCGATGGCCAGCACATTAGTCTCGTCAGCCATAGCCACCAAGATACGCTCCTGGCTTATTTGCAGCGGCAGAAGGCAGTATTCTTCGGCCACGGAGCGGGGAACGCTGCGCAGCGCCTCCGGCTCAATCTCATAAGCGTCCAGCGATGCTTTAGTAGACTGGTGACTTCCGGCTGTCTGAGCACTCTTCTGGCTTGCTGCCTCCGGTTCGGCTTCGGATCGCTGCTGGCTACCGGCCTGCATAGCCTGGGCTATCTGGTTGGCCGAGACGTAACCCGACGCTATCAGTGCCTGGGCCAGGCTGGTGCCCTGATCCTGAGCCTGCTGGCGGGCCTGCTGGACTTGCGCCTCACTGACCGCGCCCTGCTGGACCAGCGCGTCGGCCAAAATCTGGTCATCCGAAACAGTCATATCTATCGCCCCTCGTCACTTTCAGGAGCCGTAATGAACGGTGTATAATGCCTACGGTGAATAAGTATTCATCGGCGAGTACATATCACCTCCTGTGTGCGAGGGAGGAATACTTTGGCGAGCAGAGAAATTACAGTGAAAACTATGGTGTGAAGGAGGGATGCACCGTGGAATAGAGACTAAGTAAATTGGAGACGTACCAGAATAATAATCACAAAGGAGATGATAGAAATGATGAAGATGATGCGAGCGATGGCGGCTGGATTGCTAATCTTGGTGGTAGTGGTAGGAGCAGAGGCAGCGCCAGCGGTGTTGCGGGCGCCCAGGCGGGTCATAATGAAGCCCGCGCCGACGCTAAGACTACAGTTGTCGGCCGTGAAGCGTTCACAGGCGTTCAGGCAGGTGTTAGCTCAGCACAAAGTCAAGGACGACAAACAGACTGAGTGTGTCCAGCAATTCCGTGGACTACCGCCCGATCTGCAAGAAAGCCTGCTGACGGCGATGAGTCCTAAATGGGCCGAACATCTGGCTTTGCCTACCGCTACGCTGCCGATAGTAAGGGCCAGACAGCTGATCAGGGTGGGACCGATTCTGCGTCTGAGGCTGAGCATCACCGAATTCTGGCCTGACGAGGGCTGCCCTGGCTGTTGGGCGTATGCCTTCGGGCTTCTCCTGAATGATGACTGCCAGATATACTTTGATGGCAGTCCGGTGGAGACTCACTACCTGGGTTGGGGTGTAGAGTTCTTCCCCAACTCACTGGCATTTCGGGTGCCGGCCGGCGCGAGTGTGGGAGCCGAGCATGATGTTTATGCCCGTAATACCGCGACGGCGAAGGACAGCGCGACTAAACAGTATCGGATAGTTGCACCGCGGGGCTATCGGGGCTACTGGGGTTGGAAGTTCTCCAACTTCAGCCGGGATACCATTGCCTGGCATCTATACCGGGATTTCTTTGGGGCCAGTGCCGTAGAGAATCCCGACGGCAGCCCCAAGCCGGCGGCTGAAGCGTGGTATAACGCTCACTATAAGCGTGTGGGGCGTGGTGGCAACTGCTATGGGATGAGCGTTTCCAGTCTGCGGGGCTACAACGATAACATAACCACTTACCATCACGGGTGGTTTGCCAATCCGGCCAACCATCAGAACTTTGTCTGGCGGTACCCGTGGTGCACCCAGACTCGGGAGAGCGTTCAGGAGGACCAGGGCGGACAGCTCAGTCTGGAATTGGCCACCCACATCAACAACTACTACAACACCCAATCGCACCGAGATGTCTGGAATCGCGTGCAGTCAAACCTCCTGCCCACCCGCCCGGTGTTGGGTATGTGGAGCGGCACTGGAGGGCATGCGGTGGTATGCTATGGGACGCAGGTTAGCGGTGACGACCGCCAAATACGCTTGTACGACAATAACAATCCATACTCAGAGACAGAGAGTGGGGGCCACGACCCCAATGTGGCGCATGTGGCTTGGGGGGCCAATACCTTCAGCTACGGAGGTTACTTCAAGGCCGTCTGCTTGACTTACGCCGAGTGCATCACCCCGCCGCATCTGCCCACCGAGGCAGTGGGGGGCTTGGGCGCGGAGACGGCTATCGCTGTAGTCGGGGCTGATACCGAAGTTCGGCAGATTACCGATGAAGCGGGCCACACTTTCTTTAATGCCGACGGTACTGTCAACGAGAACCCGGCTACTCGCATCCCCTTCTCAATGAAGTTCATTCCGTTGACCGGCGGGCCGGTGCCCCCTGACGCGCCCCAGACTTTTATCTTCAGTGAGGCGTCGGGCAAAAGCCTGACCTTCAACCTGCAGGGCGCGCAGGCCAAGGTCTTTCGCTGCTTTATGCCTGGTTCGGCCTTTGTGGCCGAGGGAACCGGTAGCGGGGAGGTGCAGGTCCGTAACATCGTACGGGACGACCGTGAGTTATCATTGCCCGACCCTGCTGCCTTCCAGCCTACGCGGCTGCTAATAATCAAGTCGCTGGCTATCGGCGACCGGGTGTTCGAGTTACAGAACCTGCGCAACCTGGGCGCCCAGAGCCTACAGCTAATTCCAGCCGCCAATGGATCCTCAATCATAATCATCTGCCAACAGGGCGGTCAGTTCGATATGACCCTCCACGGCCGGCGAGGGCAGGGCATGCACCAGACTACCTTCGGCAATATCGCACTGCAGGCGGGTACCAAAGCCATCCTGCAGCCTACCCAATGGGGTAATCTGTCGGCGGGGGACCTTGACTTGCAGATACGCAATCGGCAGACCAACCAGCTTCAGCAGCGTCTGAAGATCCAGCCGCGTTAGTAGGGTAAGTGACTGCCTACAACGCTGAACCGGAGCCGCCTGCATTTGCAGGCGGCTCTTTTGTTGCTTGCGCTTAAGGCAGGAAAATGTGGTGGCGACGAGTAATATAGATGCAATAGTCGGAACAATCGGCGGTTGTCAGTAGTCTGGAGATACAGATGTGAAGTTAGTTGACAAATACTTATTCAAGGAGATACTGGGCCCTTTCGCCGTTGGGGTACTGACCTTTGTGGTGCTCATAACCGGGCACATCTTGTTTACGGTCGTGCAGGTAATTGTTGAACACGGCGTGCCGCTGCCTAATATCGCCAAGTTCTTACTCCTCCAGGTGCCTCAGGCGACTATGCTGGCCCTGCCGGTCTCCACGCTGCTGGCCTGTTCGCTGGGGTTGAATCGGTTAGCCAATGAGAACGAACTGACGGCGCTGCGCAGCGCAGGCAGCAGCCTGCTGCGACTGGTGATGCCCGCGCTGGTGCTGGGCGTCGGAGCCTCGGTGGCCTCGGTGGCTCTGAGTGAATATGTGGTGCCGTGGGCTGACCAGGAGGGCGAGCGGATGCTGCGCCAGATTGTGCTTAGCCAGCGCGCCTTGGCCTTCCGCCCGGGCAAATTCACCAGCACCGGCCGCGACCTGCACTTTTTTGTGGAGGACGTGGACACCAGTCGTGATCAACTTAAAGGAGTACATGTATTCCAGGTCCAGGCCCGGGATTTCCCCATATTTACCCGGGCTGAGAAGGCTACCTTTACGGCCCAGGGCCTGCAAACCAGTGCGGCTGACTTCTACCATTTAGATAAACAAGGGCGTCTCACCTGGGGACCAGCCGCAGGGGTCAAGGTCAACTTAGAAGAAGTTTTTGCCCATCTGCCCGGGCAAATCCAGACGCTGGCGAATATGAAAATGGGCCAGTTGCTGACCAAGTGGCAGCAGATAGAAGGCCAGCATCCTGGCGCTGGGCGCCGGTATATGGTGGAATTACACTGGCGGCTGGCTCTGGCGGCGTCTTGTCTGGTCTTTGCCCTGCTGGCCGCGCCCCTTACCCTACGCTTTAGTCGCGGCGAGAGCCTGGTGGGGGTGATGATGACTCTGGTGGTGGCCTTTGTGTATTATGTCATAATGTTGTGGCTGCGCATGCTGGGCGAGGCCGGCAGCCTGCCTGCCGCCCTATCGGGATGGTTGCAAAATGGGGCAATTGTGCTCATTTCTGTTTGGGCGCTGTGGCGCTACCGATAAGCGCTGGCCCAGCGGTACGACGGGCGTCCCGCCCGTCACGCGCCTGGACAGGCGAGACGCCTGTCCTACCGAATAAGGCTGAAATTATGCGGTTTGACTTATGTCTGGGCATCTGAAGTTGACATCACTGGCAGATTCTTCTGGCTGGAATAGGTTAACACTGACGCTTGGCAACCTGGTGCCGGTGCTTGTGGCCTTAGTGCTGATGGTCGCTGTGCCAGCGGCAACTTACGGTCAATCCCAGGCTACTTTGACGCGACAGCCGCGCCGGGCGTCAGTACAATTAGCGCAGAACACCCCTGATGTGGACGAGCAGTCTGAGGCAGAAGAACAGGAGGATGAAGAGGTGGTGGCGGCCGAAGAGGGAGCCATCCCGCCCGTTCCTGAGACTCCGCTCGCCGAGAATCAAGTGCCGTCTGAGCAACAGCCTCCGGTTGCCGCAGAACAACCGGAGGCTACGCCATTTCCGGGGCAGCCGGTCGGCGATAAGATTACAGTGGAGGCTGATGAGGTCTACTATGAGGCCGGAGCGACCATCGGTCGGGGCAACGTAGTGGTGCGCGGTGAGGAACTTACGGTGCGGGCGGACGTGGTGGAGATTGACGAGGACAAAGAGTGGGCCCAATTCCACGGCAATGTGGTAATGGAATCGGAAAATCAAGTTACTACAGCCGAGAGGCTACTGATTAACCTGGACACTGAGCAGTGGGAAATCCGGCAGGGTCGCACCCAGGTAGAACCAGAGTTCTTTGAGAAAGAGCAGGTGCTGGAGCCACTGTTCGCCGCCGGCCAGCAAGTGAAAGGGAGCGGTGAAGGCGATCTCATTGAGGCGTTCCGGGGCGGCCTGACCTCGTGCAATCTGCCGCATCCGCATTATAGCGTGCGGTCCAAGGCGATTGAGCTGCGCCCAGGCCGGAAAGTAAAAATCAAAAAGCCTTCTTTCTATATAGGCAGCACACGCGTATTCTGGCTGCCGTTTAACCTGGTGGCTTCTCTGGAAGAGAAGAAAAACCGGCTCATTCCCGAACTGGGGCAGAACAATGTAGAAGGTTATTACGCCAAACTTGCCTATATGTATCTGGCCGGGCAAGCCGCGGAAGGGTTGGTAAGACTGAATCTGACCCAGAAGCGCGGAATTGCCCTGGGCGTGGACCACTCTATCTATACAGACAAGCAGACCGGGGAAGGCTCTATATTATTTGAGCCCTCCGAAGGGGCGATGATGACCCGGCTGCGCCATAATTACAAGTTCAGTCCACACCTGCAATCTAACCTGCGCGGCAGTTACCAACAACGTAGCGGCTACTTCGGCAGCACTACCTCACAGTCGGCTGACTTGATGCTCAGACACAATGATAACAATAGCGATTCGCAATTAGGCTTTCAGCGCTACCTGAATCGCAGCAGTTACAGCACCAGTCGCCGATTCACTACTAACTTTCACTGGCGACAAAGTATGGGCGCCGGGGAGCGGTGGGGTTTGCAGAGCAATATGCGGCGCTACAGCCGGGGCGCTGGAGAAGCCGCTGATGAGGAATTGGATGCTCAATTTGAGTACCAGCGCCAACTGAGTCACTTTGACTGGCAACTGCTGGCCGATAACCGCTATGATCTGGACGGTGATGCTTACACCGGCGACAAACACTTTGGCCTCCACAGACTGCCCGAAGTAACCTTCAATACTGATACGCGCCGCCTGGATGGCTGGAAACTACTCGGGCGGGTGCCAATACAGAGTTCGGTGCAACTGGGCAAATACACCCAGGACCCCGATAACATCAAAGTAACCCGAGGCGCCATTGATACCCGGCTGGGTGGGGGAACTCAGCGGCTCAGTGGCAGCGCGCGCCTCCGTACCTCGGGCCGCTACTTGCAGGCGTTTTACGATGAGGGTTCTGCTCAATACATCACCACGCTGAATACCACTTTGGAGGCGGGGCTGGGCGCAGGGTGGGAGAGCCAGTTGCGCTACGGCTATCAGTCGCGGCGGGGTTTTGCGCCTATTCGCATGGATTATGCCGGCCGCCGCCAAGATGTGTATCTGCGGACGATAAGGCTCAAGCCCGATCGCTCCCGAATTGAACTTTCTACCGGTTTTGATTTCATTGGCGATCGCTGGCGGGATATACGGCTGAGCAGCGAATATATGCCCAGCCGCGAGTCGAAATTTGACCTGCGGACCGGCTACAGCCTGGAGTATTCGCGCTGGCGGCCGCTGAGCCTGCGCTTCCACCAGGTCCATCCGCCCCGGTTCTATCTTACCTTGGGCACCGAATATGACCTGGATGAAAGCGAACTGACCCGGGCCACTATGGAACTGGATTGGCTGGTGCACCGCAAGTGGCGGGTGGAGTTGCTGACGGGCTACAGCGGCTACCGCAGCGAGTTTGATACTCTTGATGTAGAGGTCACCCGGGAGTTTCACTGCTGGATTGCCTCGCTGGCCTACAGCAAGCAACTGGACGAAATTCGCCTGAACCTGGGCCTCAAGGCCTTCCCCTCACCCGAACGTATTCTGGGCGTCGGCGGCGGCGGCGCCCGCTTCCAAAGCCTGCCGGGCCAGTACTTCTGATAACAGGGAGGCAGGGAGGCAGGGGTTCAGGGATTCAGCGAACGGCTCTCGGACAAGATCAGGGCGCCCTTCGGCAAGCTCAGGGCAAGAGGTAATTATTGTAGGAGCGGCGTCCCCGCCGCGAACTGACAGTGGACAGGGAACTGGGTACTGGGAACCGCCACGGCCAATGGGATAAACATTCTTTCTGTAGGAGCGGCGTCCCCGCCGCGACCAGCAGTCAGTGGTCCGGGCTTGCCGTTAGTGAGAAGTGGTACGATGGGCGTCCCGCCCGTCGCGTTCACGGACAGGCGGGACGCCTGTCCTACCGGCCACAGGCAGGATGCCTGTGCCACTAAATAATCGGGCCGGGGACGGCCTTCCCACCGAGTTGGATGTTTTTCCCGTCGCGTAGCGCAGGTTCTCAACCTGCGCGACCCAGTTTGGCGAGGTTACGGTTCGGCAAGCTCACCGTCCTGAGCCTGCCGAAGGAGAGAACCTCGCCTACGCGGCAAGAGGGGGAGCCGGCCTGACGGTCCGCACCTCGGTGCTCCGCTTAACGTCCGAGCTTGCGTTAATCAACCAAATCTGCTATACTACCGACACATAAGCCAAAGGCTACGAAGGGGACGAGTAGGATGAGCAGGCCTGACAGCGAGCCGGGGCTGGTGGAAGCCCGGTAGGTCGCTGCTCTTCCCAAAATCACCCCGGAGCCGCCCGCTGAAAGGCTACAGGTCAATTCATAAGCCTCGGACTGAGTAAGCTGAGTCGGGTACTCCGCCGTTATCCGGAGGGGGCATCGGTGCCGCAGGTAGAAGGCGCTCGTGTCTGCTAAGGGGATAGGTCCAAAAGCCTATCAATCAGAGTGGTACCGCGGAACAGTTACTATTCCGTCTCTGAGCAATCAGAGGCGGATTTTCTGGTATAGGAAGTGTAGTTCGGAAATGGAGGCAGCAGAGATGAAAACTGTCAAGATTTATGATACCACCCTGCGCGACGGTTGCCAGGCGGAGCAAGTGGCCTTCAGCGTGGAGGATAAACTGCGGGTGGCCCGCCGCTTGGATGATTTAGGTGTGGCCTATATTGAGGGTGGCTGGCCCAACGCCAGTAATCCGCGCGACCAGGAGTTTTTCCAGCGCGTCCGGGATATAGACTGGACTCAGGCGAAGATAGCGGCCTTCGGCAGCACACGCCGAGGCGGAATCAAGGCGGAAGATGATTCCAATCTACAGTATCTTATCGCCTCAGAGGCTCCGGTAGTGACTATTTTTGGCAAATCCTGGGACTTGCACGTGACTGAAGTGTTGCGGGTCAGCCGCGCGGAGAATCTGGTGATGATTGAAGATTCGGTGGCCTTGGTGAAGAGTGAGGGCCGCGAAGTAGTCTTTGACGCCGAGCATTTCTTCGACGGCTACAAGGCGGCCCCTGAATATGCCCTCCAGACGCTCTCTGCGGCGGCCCGCGGCGGGGCAGATTGGCTGGTGCCGTGTGACACCAATGGGGGGACTCTACCTGACGACTTACGAGACATCATGGAGGCTGTCGCCAGCGAATTTGACCTACCACTGGGCATTCACGCCCATGATGATAACGGGATGGCTGTGGCTAACAGTATCATTGCGGTGCAATGTGGTGTGGAGCAAGTGCAGGGCACTATCAACGGCTATGGCGAGCGGGTGGGCAATGCTAACCTGGGCACGGTCATCCCCAACTTGGAACTAAAACTGGGGCGACAGTGCTTGCCCAAGGGGAATCTGAACAAATTGACCGCCGTCTCCCACTATGTCAGTGAAATCGCCAATCTGCCGCATAATGACCGTCAGCCGTATGTGGGTGCGTCAGCCTTTGCCCACAAAGGCGGTATGCACGTGGACGCAGTGCTGAAGACGCCCGAATCATTTGAACATGTCCCTCCCGATGCGGTGGGCAATGAGCGGCGCATTCTGGTATCGGACTACGCCGGGCGTAGCACTGTCCTTAGCAAACTGCAGAAACTGTGGCCGCAGTTGCAGCGCGACGACCCGGTAGTGGCTAAACTGCTCAGCGAGGTCAAGCAGCGGGAGTATGACGGCTATGCCTATGAGGCGGCTGAGGCTTCCCTGGAACTGCTGGCCCAGCGCCTACAGCAGACTATGCCGGAACTGTTTAAGTTGCACGGCTTTCGGGTCATAGTGGAGAAGCGGGAGGAAGATGCTGAGCCCTGTGCCGAGGCCACCATACAACTGGAGGTCAACGGGGCAACCCTCCACACCGCCGCCGAGGGCACCGGGCCGGTTAATGCCTTGGACCTCGCTCTGCGTAAGGCTCTGACTGAAAAATATCCGGCCCTCCGCCAGTTGCATCTGACTGACTATAAGGTGCGAGTCCTGGATACTACCCGAGGCACGGCGACAAGCGTACAGGTATTGATTGAGGCCACTGACGGTGAGGAGGTCTGGGGTACAGTGGGCGCTCATGAGAATATCATTGAAGCCAGTTGGCAGGCCTTGGTAGACAGCATTATCTACGGCCTGCAACGGCAGATGAACAAGAGTCGGAGCGGGGGCAATGCCGAGCCGGGTAATGACTACATCGCGTAAGCCCGACGTATAGAGTACGGAACATTACGCAAGTAGGGCATGCGGGCCGGGTTCCCGCCTTCGCTCTCAAAACAACTTCGGCGGACAAGCACTGCGCTCAAGCCTCCTCCGCCATAGTAGCGTATGGCTACGGCGGCTGAACCGGCCCCTCTAAAGGGCAAAGGGCCGTAGTCGTTCGGAGGGGCCGGTCGCCGCAGGCCCAGCGTAGCGCAGGCCTGCCAGCCCGGCCCTATTTGCTTAAGGATCTCCGAGATATTCTGACCACGGCCAATCTTCCCAACGTTCGCACAACCTCTCACGGACCGGATTATCGAGCACGTACTGAATCATCGCGAGAACATCCTCATCGTCTCTGGCATACCTGTCCCAATAGCTACGCTCCCAAGCGAACTCGACCAACCCCATCTGGTGCGCGCGCCGACTGACTTCGCTCTTGAATCTGCTGATAAACGACAAGAAACTGCTTTGGCTGTTCGCCACCGAGCATACAACATGCAGGTGGTCCGGCATTAGACAGTATGCATGCAAGTGTAGTCCGAACCGCGCTGCTCGCTCGCGCAGTACGTCCACGACGATCCCAGCAAGTCGAGGCACGAAGGAATCAGCGCCGTGCTTTACTGCAAGAGTGACGAATATGGGTGAGCGCTGAGTCTTGTATACCTCGTCTGGTAGCCGATGCGGGTGTTTTCGGTCGGGTAGTTCGTTCATTATCCTCTTAGCATCTTCGGGCCGGGTTCGCTGCGCTCAACCGGCCCCTCCGACGGCAACCGCATTTTACTCGCCCATTACCTTGATTATGAGCCGTTTGCGCCGCTGGCCGTCGAATTCGGCGTAATATATCTGCTGCCAGGGGCCTAAATCAAGTTGGCCCTCAGTGATGGGCACAATAACCTGATGGTGGATGAGCAGGCTCTTCAGATGGGCGTCGCCATTAGTCTCACCGGTGCGGTGGTGGCGATAGTCGGGGCGGAATGGGGCCAATTCCTCCAGCCACTTATCAATATCCTGGATAAGGCCGGATTCAGCGTCATTGACGTAGACACCGGCGGTGATGTGCATGGCCGAGACCAGCACCATTCCCTCCTGCACTCTGCTCTTGCCTACTGCTTGCTGCACGTCCGAGGTGATATTGATATAGTCGCGCTTCGTCTCGGTGTTGAACCACATATACTCGGTGTGTGCTTTCATCTTTTCCCCCTTGGAATCAATTGTTTGTGAGTACAAGCCCACCAGGCGGCCGGTGGGAATACCCCGCAAAGCCGGGTAGTGGAAGGAGCAAACACTATTGTAGGGAATTAGGGGATGATAGTCCAGCGAATTTCGCGGGCAGGGCCAGGCCCTCTGACCGGAAGAGGACGTAACGCAATTGTCTGACCACCTACGAGCAGACTATGACTCGGCGCTGCGGGTGCTGTACGAACGCCCTGACGAGTGCGCCTACTGGACGCTGTCCGGGCGCCAGAAGGCGGCGGCTGGCTTTGGCCTACTGCTGCTGGTGGCCGCTTTAGTCTGGCAGCCGCTGGGCACGCTGATAGTGGTTAATGGGGCCTTAATAGTCTTTTACCTTATGCACGGCGGGTACAAATTCTACCTGGTGTGGCTATCGCTGGACAGACCGGCAGCGGTGGAAGTCACCCCGCAGCAGCTATCTGCCCTTACCGAGGCCGATTTGCCCTCCTATACAGTATTGGTCCCAATGTATCGGGAGGCCACAGTACTGCCCGAATTGGTGCAGGCCCTGCAGCGATTAGACTATCCGCCGGATAAACTGGACATTCTCCTGCTATTGGAGGAAGACGACGGAGAAACCCACCAGGCCTGCCAGCGGATAACCCTGCCCGCGCATTTTCAGGTAATTACCATACCCGACTCTGCGCCTAAGACCAAACCTAAAGCGTGCAACGTCGGGTTAGAGGTCACCCAGTCGGACTTCTTAGTCATATACGATGCCGAGGACCGACCCGAGCCTGACCAGCTTAAGAAAGCAGTGGTGGCTTTCCAGCAAGCGCCGGATAACGTCGCCTGCATCCAGGCCAAACTCAACTACTACAATCAGCGTCAGAATCTGCTGACCAAGTGGTTCACGGCCGAATATTCAGTGTGGTTTGATCTGTTTTTGCCCGGACTTACCGCCTCAGGTGCGCCTATTCCCCTGGGCGGGACGTCCAATCACTTTCGCACCGCTGTCCTGAAGCAGCTCGGCGGCTGGGACCCGTTCAATGTCACTGAGGACTGCGATCTGGGTGTACGGCTGCACAAGCATGGCTACCGTACGCTAATGATGGACTCCACCACCTGGGAAGAGGCCAACTGTCGGCTATTCAGTTGGCTGCGCCAGCGCTCGCGCTGGGTGAAGGGCTATCAGCAAACCTACCTGGTCCATATGCGTCATCCGCTGCGGCTGCTGCGGCAACTGGGCCCGGCTAATTTCTTCAGTTTTCAGATGACCGTTGGCGGGTCAGTACTGTGCTTTCTGGTCAATCCGGTGTATTGGGCGCTGACGGCGGTATGGTTCGCCAGCCATTGGCCCGTGCTCAGTGCTCTATTTCCTTCTGTTATTTATCCGTTAGGAGTCTTCTGTCTGTACGTAGGCAATTTCATTTTCCTGTATCTGGCCATTGCCGGCTGTATGAACCGGCAATACTACGACTTGGTTAAGTTTGCGGTGCTCAGCCCGCTGTACTGGCTACTGATGAGCATTGGCGCATATAAAGGCGTCCTTCAGATGCTGCTGCGGCCCCACTACTGGGAGAAGACTGACCACGGCTTCGCCCCGCCGGAGGTAATATTGTGACGCTCCGGTCACCTATCAAGCCCCTGCTGCCCCAGTGGGCGTGCTGGGCCGAGAATATCGTCATAATGGTGGGTACAGCCGTGTTAGGCATAACTGCTGGTCGGCAGGCCCTGTTGCGGCATGGACTGGTCAACTGGGACGGCCTGGCCGCAGTGGCGCATGCCTACGACGTATTCCACAAACTGCCTGGCGCTCATCTCACTCTGTTAGGCTTCGTGCAGCCGCCATTGCCTGGTCTGGTGGCGGCGGGCGGGGTAGCCCTGGTGCCCCGGATCGCTCAGCCAGCGCTGTTGCCCAGCGTTATCGGAGCGGTACTGCTGGGCCTGGGGGCGCTGATGATTCGCAACATCGGACGGCAGGTCGGCCTGGGGAGGTATGTACCATGGGCATTTGTCCTCTTGTTTGTGTTCAGTCCTGTGGCGTTCAGTTATGCCGCGGGCGGGGCGCCGGCAATACTGCTCATTGTTCTGCTGCTCGGGGCTGCTTTCGCTCTCAGCCGCTGGGGAGATGGGCAGCGCTTCCGGGATTTGTTAGCGGCCAGCCTGCTGCTGGCGGCAGCCATAGTAACCCGGTATGAAGTGGTTTTCGTGGTGGTTGCCGTCACCCTGTACGTCACTCTACGCTCGGCTCAAGAGGGTGACTGGCGTCGCGTGGAGGGCACGCTTATCGCCTTCCTGCTACCCATCGCGTACGTCGCCGCCGGCTGGATCGGGGCCTGCTGGGTTATCAAAGGCGATGCCTGGTACTTTTGGCGGCAGACCTTCACCGGGCCGGCCAACGGCCCGCTGACTCATTGGCATACCGCCAGTGTTGAGGCAATCTGCGTCATTGTAGCATCCAGCCCCTTATTGGTGGCCGCCGCGTACTACGCGTTGCGGAATCGCACGGTGCGCGCGCAGGCCGCCGGACCGTTGGCAATTGTCGGGGGCAGCACCGCCGCGGCAATAATATTAGGGCGATTGCACGCGTCGCTGCCCGGCGATTCGTGGGCGCAGTTGACCGTCCTGACTGCCGCTTCAATTGCGGTAGGCTTATTGATCCTGATGCTGGCCGTCACGCATATGGCCGCCGCGTACTCACAGCCTCGCGGGTTAGCAGTCTTTTCTCTCCTTGCCGCAGCAATGTTACTCACCAATGCCTTTGTGATCTCGCCCCGGACTGGCATCCCCTTAAGTTCGGGCATCGCTGCTGTGGGCCGTCTCAGTTTCGCCGGAGATGCGCGCAACGAGTTGGCCGCCGCCCGAAGACTAAGCACCGAACTCAGCCCAGGCCGCCGGGCTGTGGTGGCCGGCTGGCCCGGGTTTGCTATTGCCTTGTTCACCAGACAGGTGGACAAGATTACCGTCTACGCCGAAGGCCAGGCGCCACCTGCACATCTGGAGCTTCACAGCGGGGACTTGGTAATCCTGCACTCAGGGGAGGAATATGCAGAAGAGATACACGACTCGTGGACCAGACGCCTTCCAACGGGAATGGGACTCCATCAGTGCTGGCGCGAAGGACCCTGGGTCGCGTATGAGGTAGAACAGGGCTCAGCATTCAGTGAAGCCGGGAGGCAGGAAACGGCAAAACGACCCCAGGGATAGTACTCGTAGGCTACGCGAATTAGGCAGTGATTACCTTCAGTGAGTCCAGGTCGGCGCTGCCCAGGCCCATCTGTTCGGCCATAGTAATATGAGGCACCTCAGTGAGGTCTTTGCCCATCAGTTTGGTTGCGTAGGCATCTGCCGCCACTATGTCAGCGCTGACGATAACTGTATTCAGTTCCTTGGTCAAACCGGGGCCTTTAGGGCCGTTGGACACCAGTACCCGTGTGGCGTCAATAATGTTGAGAGTCGGACGCAGGGAAGCACCCAGACTGGCAATATTCTGGTGCAGGTTACGGCCGGGTGCGCTGACGCCACCGGCACTGTGGTAACGGCCTCGGTCCCAAACCGCGCCCATCTGATTTTTCAGGGCCAATGTCAGGCATGAACTACCGTGCACTTTGGCAATAGGCAGGTTAATGTAGACGTCGCAATCTAAGATGTCCTGAGCCACCAGGTCACTATCAAAATTGACGCCTTTCTTCAGCGGAACTTGTCGGTATAGTCTATCATTTTCCAGACTAATCAGGGGCACTCCGGCATCTTCGCAAACTGCCCTGGCTTCCGACATATCAAAGGTGACCGTGGCACTATCACAACTATGCTCCACGACCAGTATCTCCCCCGCTCCGGCCTCCTGACACAGAGAGATTACCGCTGTCAGCACGTGCGGACTGGTGGTGGCGGCCTGAGCGGGCTGCCGGCCCCAGGCCAGATTGGGCTTGATCACCACCACGTCGCCCGACTGCACCCACGTTTGGATACCTCCGTAGTTATCCACGGCGCTGCGCACCAGTTCGGCCGGCTCGTTGTTCCGCGCTACGGCCAGGTCAACGTCCACCAAATTGGGGTCCCAGCGGTTACTGCCGATCTTTACATCAGTGGGTTGGCTGACGCCCGGGCCACCAGTGGCAGCCGGCGCTGAGGGTGCCTCGGTCATTTGCGGAGTATGCCGCGAACAGCCGGCCAATCCGGCCAGGGCCATAGCCCCGGCCGCACCGCTTACACACTTATGGAGGAATTCTCGCCTGTCCATAGTAATTATCCTTCCTAATAGTATAACGCGGCGAATCAGTGGTTGTCAAACACCACGGCGTGCCACGAGGGATACAGCAGGGACGCCCATCCTGGAATTCCGCGCGGATTCGTGGCTGACCAGGCGGGATTGGTACAATACTCTGTAGAGGAGACAATCAAATGGCCTTGCGCCTATGTGTAGTGATAGCACTGGTGAGTGTACCTTTGACAGTCGTCGCTGACGACCTTAGCGATCCGCCACAGTACGACCCGGTCGCGGTCAGCCTGGAAGGCACTACTCATACCTGGACGGTCAGCGGCCCGGTCTACGAGACTGACCAGGATGCTATCTATCAGACGGAAAGGTATGGTGAACAGTTCAGTTATGTCTTTACCGGCCTGCCACCGGGCCCCGCCCGCCTGAAGTTGGGTTTCTGTGAGAATAAATTCATCCAGCCGGGCGAACGGGTCTTCAGCATAAGTGTCAACGGCCGGCTGGTCTTTGACCACTTTGATATTCTACTGCACGGTCGCCCGCTGGAGGCGGTAGTGAAGACCGCGGCTATTAACATAGCGGCTGACCAGCCGGTGCGCGTGGAATTTCGCGCCCACCGTGATAATGCCAAAATCAATCTGCTAAAGATATACACCGACCAGTGGGTGGTGGAAGTAGTGGCCGGCCAGGAGGGTGGTGGGTTAGGCGAACCGCAGCCGCCGGGGAAACATGCGGCCAGTAGCCTCCGACTCCAGGAGACTGCTTTGGGTAAACTGGGCAGTCGAGTGGCGATAAATCCGCGTCCCCAGCAAGGCATAATGCACCAGTCCCCATTGGGCCATGCTGATTATCGGGTTCCCTACTTTGAGACGGAGCCCGAGAAGTACCGGCTTCCTGCTGTGCAGCGGATATTTGCCCTACATATAGGCGACCAATACTTCGCCCTGCCCTTCACCGACCTGATGCCGGCTTTCCCCAATATCCGTCAGGACCAGACTCTGACCACGCTGACTTACAACTGCCAGGCGCCCGGGCTGCCCGTGGAGATGGTGCTAAAGTTCTCAGCGCCGTTCTATCCCCAGAACGTCAAATTGTCCACCGCGCCCTACATTCGTCTGGATGTGACCGTCTCCAATCGGGACCGAAATCCAACTGCGGGGGAATTCATTGTGGCCCGCGGGCTGCGTAATTCTGAGTCGGCCGGGGAGATCGCGGAGGATGGGCTAACTGGAGTCGGCGTCACCGGGCCGGTATTCGGCATTCCCACGACGGCCCTGTGGGTCAGTCCGACAACGTCGGCGGTCTCGGCATTTCCTCTTCAGGTGCCCGTTGGTAAAGAGGACGAGCCCTCAGCAGAAATCGGCGAGGATGCTGACGGTCGGGTCATATTGCCATTAGTCTGGCAGCGCCGTTGCAGCGGCCTGACCTGGCAGTTTTCGCTGCGGCCGGGCGAGCAGGATTCAGTAACCTTGATTTACGTAGGCTGGGTTGACCAACCGGTATTGCACATAAAGGAAGTGCCCTACCGCTTCAAATACCTCCAGTTTTTCCAGCGTCCCACCCAGGTAGCCCGCTATGCCCTGGACGAGTGGCCCGAAATCGAGCGCAAAGCAGCCGTGTTTGAGTCCACAGTCGCCGAGGCTACTATCCCTGGTTCTTTGAAGAAACTGCTCGCCCTCGGCTTTCAGAGTTGGATGACCAACACCTGGTGGGTGACCTCGCCAGGCGGCGAGGATTGGTTCAGCGTCTGGGAGGGATGCTGCAAACTACACTCTACGGTGGACGTGGAATACAATGTGGCTCCATTCTACTTACAGTACTGGCCGCAACTGCTGAAAATGGAACTACGCGAGTGGTCTGACTATGTGGCAAATGGCGTTCTGGATCATGATATGGGCATCGGGTTGACCGTAGGCGAGATGGCCTATCCCCACCCGATGGAGGTGGAAGAGAATACCAATTTTGTGCTGCTGCTGGACCAGTACTGGACGCAAACCGGTGATGAGCAATTGGTGGCAGAATTGCTGCCAACGGTACGGGCACTGCTGACTGGGGTGACCGAGTTTGATACTGATGGTGACGGCTTTGCCGAGTTGGGCACCTACAACACCATTGACCAAGGCTCGGCTACAGTACAGTATGCTCCCGACCAGGTCTATCTGGCGATCAAGAGCCTGGCGGCCTACGAGGCGGGGGCCCGGATGGCTGCGGTTCAGAGCGATTTTGCCGTGGCTGACCGCTGGCGGACGCAAGCCCAACTCATCGCTCGCACTCTCGACGCCCAGGGCTGGCTGGGCGACCATTACGCCGTCGCTCTGAATCAGGCACCTAAGGTGGAAGCGGCAATGGGACCTGATTGGCTTGGGCCTAAGCCATCTGATGTCGGCGAGCCGGTAACCGGACCTCCTGCAGGTTGGGATGGATATTCGCTCTACACGGCCAACGGCGCTCTGTATGCGATGCGCAGCGGGACGCCACTGATGAATCTGGACCTGGATCGGCTGCGTCAGGATCTGCTCGCCGCCACCCATCACAACCTCAGATTATACGGGGCACCACATACTGACCGGGAAGAAAATATGTGGATTTCCCAGAATATCTGGCGAGATATGGTCGCCGCGTATTTGGGCATAGATATGATAGATAACGTTGACCGCTACTGGGAACTGCAACGGTACATTAACACTACCAAGTATGGCTGCTTTACCGATGTGTACGTCTACTCCAGCGATGGCACCAGCCTGGACTATTATCCCCGAGGAGCGGTGGCCTTCGGATTGCTCTATGCTTTAGGGGGCATTCAGACCAACTGCTTGACCAATATCGTCTCAGTCTCGCCCCTGCGCAGTCCCCTACGCTTGGCTCTGACCAGCCGGGCGGATTGGGAGCATGAGGCTGTACCGTGGCTGACAATGACTGGCCGAGACGAGAACGCTCAGGTGCAGGTCAGTCGGCCCGAACTGCTCGGTCCCTTGACCGTCCAGATCCGGCCCCTGGGCCAGCCGTGGTGAGGATGTGGTCCTTGTGGACAATATGTCTCGCCTCGGGCCGGTGCCGTTAATGTAGGGGCGAAATTTGCTGCGCAGCAGCAAGTTCCGCCCGCTGTAACGTCGCGGCTAAAGAGGGGACGGAAGATGCTTCGCACTTGCGCCCCTACAGACGACAACGACAATCCCCCCCGGGGTCAGCGTCTTGCACGAGAATTCGGGCGCTACGCGTCGCGGGGTGAGGGGATGCGGCTGACGGTGGCGCGGACAACGGCAAACAGCGGGGCAGCGGCAAGGCCGCTGAGCAGCGCTTGGACTACGGTGCCGGTTAACCAGGCCAGGAAAGCGGGTGGTGGGTAGAAGATTAGTTCAACAAAGTTAGCTACCAATACGGCGCCGAAGGTCACCAGCATAGCGACAACAATGCGGTCAGAGAAGATACGCCCCCGGAGCAGTCCGGCCAAAGTGCCTAAGCTGAGATGACTGACAAATATCCCGCCCAGAGGCATAGAGCCCAGGGACCCGACCAGCCATCCGGCCCCCAATCCCGTCCAGCAGCCTTCCACCATCCCGCGGGTAAGTCCCACGCTTATAATCAGGGCGACAGCCAAGTCGGGCGTCTGACCACCGAGGCGCAGCCAGGCCGGCCAAGCATATTGCCAGGCTACGCAGATAATCGCAGCCACGAATTCTGCCAGGTATAACCACATTCGGTCGACCCTCAGATCTGTCCCCGCGTAGGCGGGGTTCTCCAACCCCGCCTTAGCCGCCAAGGCGCGCAGGTTGAGAACCTGCGCTACGCGGCTGGTGTTCCTTACTGATTGCTGTCCTCTACGGTTGGCTAACCACCCACACGTAGTCCAGGCGGTCAAAATCAACAAAAGGCTTGATAATAGCGGTGATTGCCTCCACACTGGCCGGGGAGCGGCGGACGCTCTCGACAGTGCCAATAGGGATGTTAGGAGGATACACCTTATCCAGGCCGGAAGTGAGTATCACATCTCCGGTGCGCAAATCCGCCCGCTGAAGTAGTTTCTCCATCCGCAGGCGTCGCGGGTTGCCTGACCAGGTTTGCTCCGGATAAACCATTCCCTCGTCACGACTGCGCTGGTCGCGGGCAGAGAGAGCGTGGTGGCGGTCGATTAGTAGGATCACTTGGGCCGTAGTGCCCTGGACTTCAACGACCCGGCCCACTAAGCCCTGGGCTTCACGGATGACGTCGCCCACGTGGATTTCTCGGCCGCTCGGTACACCGATGGTAACTTGACCGCCGGGAGGCCGGGCAATGACGAGGGCGGGGATCTCTTTAACCTGTTGTTCAACACTGAGACCGAGTTTCTCTTTGATGCGCTTGTTCTCGAGGAAATACTCGGTCGAAAGGGCCTTTTCGGCCAAGAGTCGGTCGCGCTGTTGGCGTAGGTCTCGGTTCTCGACAGCTATGGCGGGAGCGCGAAGTACAGATACCCCGACATCATAAATAACTCCGTGCAGAGCCGTAAAACGGCGGACTGCCGGATAAGTGAGGGCCCGGCCTAAATGTTCCGGGAGGCTACTGGTCCCGCCGCCCCCGGCTTGGTGCTGCCAAATAGTCAACATCACAGCCAAGCCGGCGAAGATTAGTAGCGGACGCCAATGCTGTCGCGACGCCGTGGGGCGAATCATAGCAGAATAATTAGGGCTCCCTAACGGTGTTCTCCAGAGGAAGGCCGTCAAGTTCGTCCAAATACCGGGCAGTGCCCAGCACGACACACGTCATCGGGTCTTCAGCGACGTAGACTGGGATATCGGTCTCAGCACTTATCAGTTGATCCAGCCCTCGTAGTAGAGCACCACCGCCGGCCAGAACTATGCCCCTATTCATTACATCAGCAGTTAACTCAGGAGCGGTGGCATCGAGGGTTTCCTTGACGATTTCGACAATAGCCGCGACCGGCTCAGCACACGCCTCGCGAATCTCACCAGAACTGATAGTCACCTTGCGGGGCAGGCCGCTAATTACGTCCTTACCCCGCACTTCCATAGTTAGTTCTTCGGGAAGGGGAAAAGCCGAACCGATTTTGATCTTTATCTGCTCGGTAGTGCTTTCGCCGAGTATAAGGTTGAGACTACGGCGGATGTAGTTGCTGATTGCCTCATCCATCTCCTCGCTGGCTATGCGCATAGAGCGCTGGGTGCAGATGCCCCCCAGAGAGATAACGGCTACTTCGCTGGTGCCGCCCCCGATATCTACTATCATATTGCCTATAGCCTCGGCTACCGGCAGGCCGGCGCCAATGGCCGCGGCCATGGGCTCCTCAATAATCTGGGCCTGCCAGGCCCCGGCTTGACGGGCCGCATCCTCTACTGCGCGACGCTCCACTTCGGTAATTCCAGCCGGTACACCAATAGCTACACGGGGGTGGGGCAGGAGCCGGCGATTGTGGGCCTTACGAATGAAGTGGCGCAGCATTGCCTCAGTGATATCAAAATCGGCAATCACCCCGTCGCGCAAGGGGCGGAGCGCCGAAATCCGCGCTGGGGTTCGGCCTACCATTCGCTTGGCATCTTCGCCGACGGCTAACACCCGCCCAGTCTCGTTATCTATCGCCACCACTGATGGCTCGCGCAACACTATGCCCCTGCCGCGCACATGCACCAGGGTATTGGCGGTCCCCAGGTCAATACCCATGTCAGAGGAGAAGCGGGATATTCCGCGAAACAGTACTTGTAGCCCTCGTTGTATAAGGCTGTTGGGCACGACTTGCCTCCGTCCCTTACTGACACAACCGACGGTACTTCGGCTCTAAGTCCATTACATTATAATACAAGGGGCAGACACTCTCAACTGATTCAATCCTCTTCGCCGCCCGACATGGTCACCTGGATGGTTACTACAACCGCCCGGAACGAATTATGGAATATAGCAGCCACAAGGCCATAGTGGCCCCGATAATGCCAAAAATAATCGCCACCGGTGTGCTGATTAGATTCACGGCATACTCGCTGCTGAGCATTTGGGCCGAGGCCAGGATAATGGCGGCCACTATCAGACTGAAGGCCAGGCGATTGACCATTGTGCTCAGCCGACGCAACGGTTTGTCGGTTGTATCCAGTTCTACTTTCAGCCTCAGCCCGCTGGCCTGAGCGTGTACGAGTAGTTCCGATACCTGCCGCGGCAACAGCAGCGCATAATGACCAACATCCCGAGTTATCTTGCCTAACTCAGCCAGCAGCGCTGCGGGCCTCAGTTGCCGGGCCAGTAATCGCCGAGTGGTGCGCCAGGCCAACTGCTCAAAGTCAAACTGCGGGTCAAGCTGCAGGCAAACTCCCTCGGTTATGGTCATAGCCCGCAGCAGGCTAACCCAGGCCGGAGGCATCCGTATCTGGTGGGTGAGCAATAGCTGCATGAAGTCATCAACGACTTCGGCCAGCAGGATGTCACCAGCGCGCATTCCCATATAACGGGACAAATACTTGTCAATATCCAGACGCAATGAGCGCAGGTCGGTTTTCTCGGAGATGACGCCGATACTGGTGACGACATTGACCATTTCGGCGGTGTCATCACTCAATATTGCTGTCAACATCCTCAATATACTGTTACGCAGCTCCCGACCCGCTGTACCGATATGACCACAGTCCAGGAAGGCAATGCGGCCATCTTCCAGCACCAGGAGATTGCCGGGATGAGGGTCAGCGTGAAAGAATCCCTCCACCAGGATCTGATGCAGCATCAACTTGGCAAAGTTGCGGGCGAGCAGGGCGCGGTCCAGCCCTGAAGCAGTCAGGGCCTCTTCATCTTTTATGTTGATGCCTTCCAACAGTTGTAAAGTGAGAACGCGCCGCGAACTATACTCCTCATATACCTGAGGTACCACAGCCCCAGGGTCACCGGCCAGGGCCTCTCTGAGACGGTGGGTATTGTGAGCCTCCCGGATGAAATTCAGTTCCGCCCTGAGTATATGGGCAAGTTCCTGAACCCAGCCTACCATGTCATTGTCCCGACACCATTGCCTGTAACGGATAGCCTGCCGAGCTGCCCATCGCATTATAACCAGGTCGGTCTCCACTAACTGTTGCACTTCCGGCCGCTGTACTTTCACGGCCACCTGCTCGCCGCTGGGCAATTGGGCCTTATGCACCTGAGCCAGGGAGGCCGCGGCCAGGGGTTCGGGGTCAAAGCAGGCAAAAAGCTCCTCCAGAGGCTTACCCAGGTCTTCCTCTATTACCGCGCGGGCTTGCTCAAAGGCAAAGGGCGGCACATGGTCCTGGAGCTGACGGAGTTCCTCTATGTACCGTAAAGGTAACAGGTCGGGGCGACTGCTGAGGGCTTGGCCCACCTTGATAGCCGTGGGGCCAATCTCCTGGAGGGCCAGGCGCAACCGCACTGGTAGCTCCAGGCCGGCGGCGGCCGCGTCCGGGGTCCTGGCCACTTTAGCATGCCGCAGAAACCGGTCTAACCCCAGGGCATGCAAAGCCGAGGCAAAGCCGAACTTGGCGAATATCGCGGCCAGATAACCGGCCCGCCGCATCCACCCGGCCGCACGGCTACCCAGGGTCTGAGGCACAGTCGGCTTGCTCTTATCTGATGACATTGAGTTCGGCTCCACAGTTCCCACACCGTCCATCTTCAGTTAACTGTTCAATTCGGCCGCTAAACCCGGAGCGACTAACCACCGTCGCCTGACACCGCGGACACTGGGTATCAGTTGTGCCGTCTATGACAATATTGCCCACATACACAAACTCCAGGCGCTGGTGGGCCAGTTCCCACGCCTTTCGGAGGGTCTCAGGCGGGGTGGGAGGAGCATCAAACTGATGGGCGGGACGATACCGCGACAGATGTACCGGCATCTGCTGATCTACTGAGGCGGCCCAGTCAAATAGCGCTGTCAGGTTCTCTTCGCTGTCATTTTCACCGGGGATAATCAGGACAGTTATTTCTACATGGCATTGCTCCGAGGCTATCTCTACCGTGCGGCGCGCCGGCCAACCCATTCCCTTGCAGAGTCGGTGATAAAACTCCTCATCCATTGATTTGATGTCCACATTCATAGCATCAACATAGGGCAGCAGCCCGCGCAGCGGCTCCTCCTCAATGATCCCATTAGTCACCAGTACGTTCTTCAACCCCACATCCCGGGCCAGGCGGGCCGTATCATAGACATATTCATACCAGATAATTGGCTCGTTATAAGTGTAGGCAATGCCAATGTTATTACCCTGCTGAGCGCGCTCTTGAGCCAGCCTGACGGCGTCGGCGGGCTCCAGACGTCGGGTACCCGGGCGCTGCTGAGATATTTGCCAGTTTTGGCAATAGACACATCCCAGATTGCAGCCGAAGGTGCCCAGCGACAGTATCTGGGAGCCCGGGTAGAAGTGGTACAGCGGCTTTTTCTCAATGGGGTCCATCGCCACCGAAGTTACTTCGGCGTAGTTCAGCGAACCCAGCACGCCGTCCACATTCTTGCGCACTTGGCAGACGCCTACTTTGCCTGGTCGGATCTTACATTGAAACGGGCACAGGCGACAGTGCAGAAAGCCATCAGCGACATCGTAGTATCGGCACTCTACTAACTCGGTAGCCACCTTGCTCACTCCTTTTACACTCGCGTAGCGCAGGCCTTCGCCTGCCGTAGCAGGCTATGGCCTGCAAAGGCAGGTTCTTAACCAGCACGCCCCGCGGCCGGGCGGGGTTAGAGAGCCCCGCCTACGCGCCTGTTGGTTGTTATGCCGGATCGGTTGGCCTCACGGTGCCCGCCAGTTTGACTGATCTTGCCCAAGTCCGGCCTCTCCAAAGGCTCGGTGGGGGCAAGGATGCCCCTCCCACACGTGTTATGCTATGGCGTACTTAACAATTCAGCAGACAATCCAACTGAGCGGCAGTATCATACAAAAATTGCCTGCCGAATTGCGAGTAAGGGGACAGTTCGGCGGTCAAGTAGCCATCGTAGCCAACCTCTCTAAGAGCAGCAATCACCCGCGGGTAGTCCACACTGCCCTGGAGCAGACCCACGAATTGCTTGGTGCCGACATTAAAATCCTTAATATGAACCTTCTTGATGCGCGAACCGAGAATGTCAATCCAGTGATGCGGATAACCGTACAATAGGATATTGCCTACATCAAAGTACGCTGCAACCAGGGGATGATTGAACTCATCAATGAAGTCGCGCATCTCCAGGGGGCTGAGCAGGAATTTGTTCCAGACGTTTTCCAGGCACATCGTTATGCCCAATTCTTCTGCGAGGGGCAGCAACTCCGCGATGCTTCTTTGTGAGGTTTCGTAGGCCTGGTCATACGAGACCTCTTCGGTAACCACACCGGGGACGACCAATACGGTGTCCGCCCCGGCGACGCTGGCTATCTTTAAGGCTCGCCTAATTCCTTCTACTCCTTTCAGTCGCTCTTGTTCGTCGGGCACGGATAGGGGCAGTTGCCAGTGAGTCCCGCCCATCACACTGTGAATCTCCAGCCCAATGTCCTGGCTCAGTTGGGCTACCTCTTGGGCCTCCTCCAGTGTATCAAATTGCCGTATCTCTATACCATCAAATCCGGCGTCTTTATGTACCTGTAACCATTCCTGATGTGATATCCCTTCGGGCGGCGAGCCGTAGCAGATTGCCGTTTTCATAATCATAGCCTCCTGGTAATATTGGTAGACGATCGTTGGTTTGGCTTTGCTGGTATGACTTAATTCGCTTTCGGCGCGGAGAATACCTTTGTGCGACTGTCCAGATGGGAGAGCGAGTTACACATGCCGGGCTGAGTAACCGCTGTATAGAAGGTCCGGAATTACCTGATGCGATCCTGAGGCACGCTGGGATTCCACCAACTGGTGGCGAATACCTCCTCCCACAACTGTTCAGCAGTAGGCTCTTCTCGCAATTTCATCCAGTATTCCAGTGTACCCCGGCGAGTGTTGGCTCGATAGGCCACGACGGTCCGTTCCTCTTTGTCGGGAGTAGTTATAGTAGCCAGTGCTCGGATGGTCAGCCAGTGGATGCCGGCGTCGGTCCGCAGAGCAGTGGCGGCAAGCGAGTAGGACTGTCGCACAACGGCCTCAAACAACTCTTCGCCCTCCAGCACCTGCGGAATCTCAAAGGTAATCATTGCGTAGCCTGTGTAAGGCTCCATCATAACTGCTACTGCATCGCTCAGTGGCGTACCGTCGGGCCAGGTTAGGGAGCCCAGAGTCCGCGCGATATGGTAATCGCGGTCACTGACCGGGCCGATCATTTGTCGGGTTATTATTACCGGTGCGTGTGGTGCTGCTTGGGGCGCAGCCGCAGAGGACGGCGACGGCGTCGTCGGCCGCGGCTGAGGACGCGTGGGCAGCGGGGGAGACAGCGGAGTGTGAACAACCGGGGAGGTTGAGGGCACCGGTGGCTCGGGGATGGGAGGCGCTGGGTATGGGCGAGACTTCTGCTGTGAACGCGACGTGCCGGGCGTCGGCGGGGACAGCAGTGCGATTAGCACAATAGCGATGGCAAGCAGGATGGCGGCACCGGCTCCTCCGAATATCCACCACAACCGCGTCCGCTGGCGCTGGACTGGGAACTGAGGAGGCCCGTTGGTGGTCTCACCGACGGCGCTCTCCAAATGCTGGCGAGCCCGCTCCAGTCGGCGTCTCACATCGTTGCCGGCACCCAGTTGTAGCGCCAGTTCATACCACTCAGCCGCCCGGGCCCACATCTGTCGTGCCCCACAGACGTCCCCCTGCGCAGCGTGAGCCTCAGCACTGTCCGGGTAACGCTCTATGAGTTCGTCACAGGTGCTACTGGCCCCCTCATACCGGCCCGCTTGAATCATCTGGTGGACTTGTGCCAGCCGCTGGGTGAGAGTCTCGGAAGCCTGAGCCTCAGTCTCCTCGCGCATTGTCCGGTTCCCTCCTGCCTATATTAGTCAGAGATTTCTCCATCCGCAGTCGGGTCACCCGATAGCCCATTCGTTCATACAGGGCTTGGGCCGCCTCATTACCTACACTGGCATCCAGCGCCGCCTTCTTCACCCCTTCGCTGCCAAACCACTGCTCAGCGGTCGCTATCAACTGCTGACCATAACCCTGTTCCCGCCATTCGGGGGCCACATATATGTTCTTAATATAGCCGACGCACTCATCAATCATCGTAGTGATAAGGGCGGCCCATAGAAAACCACAGGTCCGGCCACTCTCATCTAACACCCACAAGCGCTGGGCCGCATTCCGAGTAGCCTGCTGTAATTGCCGGGCGTAATCACTCAGGAAGCGTTTGTCCACGCAGAGACCCGGAAAGTTACGCTCGTAAATCTCATACTGAAACTGAAGTACTGCCTCTTTGTCGCGGCGCCAATTGAACTTGCGAATAACGGGAGCCAAACGCTGACCTCCTATAGCCCTTGGTCATTGTAGCGTTAGGCGACAACGGCCTTGGCCGCCATAGCCTTGGGCGACGGCGGCTTGCTAACCACCTTGGTCGATTAACTGGACGTGTTCTTGAACCACTCGCCGCGGACACAACTTAATAAAAGCCTTGGCCGCAACTATCAGCACTGCAGCATCGTCAAGCCAGCCTACTGGGAGAGCAAAATCAGTTATCACATCAATAGGGACCAGGAAATACAGGATACCAGCCACCAGAACAGCCTTAGGCAGCCAGGATACCCGTCTATCGGTGAAAAGCCGCCAGTACAGTTTTATGAAGTTGGGGATGTGCAGCAGCAGCCGGGCCACGGCCAGCGGATTGCCACTCCATCCGGGCGGAAATTGGCTACTTGCCATTGTTTATCTATCCTTCTCCAATTGCATTTTACCCCAAATCTATCCCCTCTCACACGTCCCCTCAATCGTTTGCTTTGTGAGCTAATGATTTGCCTGGTTAGTCTACTTTCGTCCCTGGCCGATTAGAAGGAGCTGACGCGCACGTATAGATAGATGGCCAGGGCGATGATGGCGATGGCATACAGAGGAATAGCGATGATGGGGTGCAGAATGCCAATGAAAGCCAGAATGAGTGCTAAACCCAAT
>JALGUR010000082.1 GCA_029820565.1 Candidatus Zipacnadia bacterium | reverse complement strand
AAGGTCATCGCCTGAATCTCCTGGTCTACCGAACCATCATAAGGATTATCCCCACCACGGTGGTAAACGCAGAAGATGGTCCCGTTGGGCAGTTGGACGCTGCGGGGATAGTACAGCGTGCCGCCGATGCCCAGGTCATTCCAAGTTTGCCCAGCATCTGCCGTCCAGTGAATGCCCGTGGTCGCCAGATAAAGCACGACTCCCTCCTGTGTAGCAAGTAGTTCAGGCTGTCCGCTCGGCGGGAAAGGAGCCTTTTCAGCAGAGACCAGGCGAAAAGTGTCGCCTTCCGGCTCCAGGAGGCTCTGTCCACGCGTCCATCCCTCCTCCCACGCCGTCCTGTCGTCGATACGAACCACAACTAATAAGCGGCCATCGGGTAGTTGGGCGAAGTCCCGCTCGCCCGCCTTTACCTCGTGATCCGGGGGCCAGGTCGGCATAGGCTCAGACCAGGTATACCCCTCATCGGTGGAGATCAACATCACTCCGGGGCCCCAGTTACAAAGTGCTACCAGTCGGCCATCGCTCAACAGTCCCAAACGCTGAATGTCTAACCCGACCCTGTCAGGCTCTATGACTACCTGTGGTGGCCCCCAGGACTGGCCGCCATCGGGAGAGTGTTGCACGTAGGCAGTTTGCGGGACATCGTAGAAGGGCAAGTTACTACCCCTAACTCCTCGGACAATTGTCCCATCGGGTAAAGCCACCTCTGCTTTGCAAGTGATGCCGTTAGCCGGAGTGTGAAAAGGCTCGGCACTGATTTGCTTCCAGGTGTGGCCACCGTCAGTTGAAGCCAAATGAATGATCTGCTGGACGGTACCAGTCATATCATAGCCTGCTTGCTGCTCCGGTGTCATATAGGATCGGGGCCAGTTGAGCCGTTTCTGTACGTCTTTACGGACACGGGGACGGCCAGAGAACGGCCCGGTGGCCTGATGGAAAGAAATCATCAGAGTTTCATCCGGCATCATCCAGGTGCCGACCCAGCAGGTGTAGCCCGGGGTCTGTGGGGAGTGATACACCGTGAATCGTTGTACGTCAGTGGCTGCAACTTTCGTTGGCATAGCACCATCTCCTAAGGCAGCGGGCAAGTTTACGCAAGCGAGAGTTACTACCGCCAAGACTATGGCGGGACAGATGAGGCGGCTCAGATTACCATTTGATGCCGCGATTTTCAAACGCGATACGGTCATACGATTACCTCCTAAAGTAGTCAGCCTAAAACGCGGACATCAGTTATTCTTCCACTTCCAGGCGGAAGGTCATCGCCTGAATCTCCTGGTCGGCCGAGCCGTCGTACGGCTGGTCGCCACCGCGGTGATAGACGCAGAAGATGGTTCCGTCGGGCAGCTGGACGCTGCGGGGATAGTACCCCGTACCACCGATGCCCAGGTCATTCCAAGTTTGCCCGGCGTCAGCAGTCCAGTGAATGCCGCTCGTGGCTAAATGCAGGGCCACTCCTTCCCGGGCGGCGAGCATCTCGGGGTAGCCACTGTGAGGAAAGGGGGCAGGACGGGCAGATACCACTTGAAAGGCGTCAGGATCGGGTCTGACGCTATCCGCCTCAGTGTCCGCCAACATCTCCTCGGCCATGATCTTGAAGGTATCTTCTTCGCTGCGCAGCACGCTTTGCCAACGTGATGGCGGGTTGTCGGCCCGAATCACAAACAGAAGCTGCCCACCAGATAGTTGGGCAAAGTCGCACTCCTCGCTGAAGCGCACACTGTCCGGGGCACGTATTACTTCAATCGGCTCAGACCAGCTATTGCCCTTGTCTGCAGATACCCACATAGCCGGCTTCATGTTCCGGCTCCAGTCACCGCGGGTCTTCACCTCGGGTCCCGAGAGGCTGAAGCCGCCAGTGAGCGCCAATCGGCCATTCTTCAACAGGCGTAGGCGACCGGGGAAGGTGATGAATCGGTTGGGGTCCATAATAACTTGCGGCGGCCCCCAAGTCTGGCCCCCATCAGTAGAACGCTGGACATACCCAGTTTGGGGCACATCGTAAAAGGGCAGATATTGTCCCCAGACCCCGCGAATGATGGTGCCATCAGGCAAGCCGATCTCTGGCCCACAACTGATACCGTTCATCGGCGAGTGCCATGGTTCGGTGCTGACCTGCTCCCAGGTCTGGCCCCTGTCAGTGGAAGCCAGATGGATGATTTGCTGGGTAGTGGCAGTCATATCGTAGCCGAAATTGCCCCCCGGTGGCCAACTGAGAATGTGCAAAATATCCGGCCGGGCATGGGGGCGGCCGGTGAAGGGGCCGGTGGCCTGATGAAAGGAGACCATCAGGGTCTCATCCGGCATCACCCACGTCCCGTGAAGGGGCCGGTGGCCTGATGAAAGGAGACCATCAGGGTCTCATCCGGCATCACCCACGTCCCTACCCAGCAGGTGTAGCCGGGCGTCTGGGGGGAATGGTATACCGTGAACCGCTCCACGTCAGTAGCCGTAACTTTCACAGGAGCACCTCCGACTGTGTTAAGTGAGTTGATCAGTCCAGCCGCAATAACCACAACCGCCAGTGCAACTGGTCTCAGGCTGCTCAGACTACTCCCTGAGCGTGTGTCATTGAAGTCCGGTACGTTCATGAGATGACCTCCTCAAATACTATTTGGGCGAACAAGGGCCTCGGCTATTCTTCCACTTGCAGACGGAAGGTCATCGCTTGAATCTCCTGGTCGGCCGAGCCGTCATAAGGGTCGTCCCCGCCGCGGTGATAGACGCAGAAGATGGTCCCATCGGGTAGTTGGACGCTGCGGGGGTAATAGCCGGTGCCGCCTATGCCCAGGTCGTGCCAGGTCGCGCCGGCATCCGCTGTCCAGTCAATGCCGGAAGTAGCCAGGTGGAGCGCCACGCCCTCACGAGCCCAGAGCATCTCCGGATGCCCACTGTAGGGAAGAGTACTTTGTGCCGCCGAGACCAGGCGAAAAGTGTCGCCCTCGGGTGCCAGGAGGCTCTGCCAGCGATTGGCTCCCCCCGGGCTCACTCGGCTAACGAACAGCAGCCGCCCATCAGGTAGTTCGGCAAAATCACACTCTTCGGTCAAGGATATACCCTCCTCAGCGGCGGGCAGGACTGCGATTGGCTCAGACCAGGTCTGCCCGGCGTTGCTGGATGTCCACATAGTCGGCGTCTGTACGCGGGAGTCCAGACTGACGGGCGTCTCGGCGTCAGAGCCCAGCGGGGCAAGCCCACCGGTCAAAACGAGTCGGCCGTCCTTTAACAGACGCAGGCGCTTGGGGATAACTATGAATTTGCCCGAATCCATCACGGGCACAGGCTCACTCCACGTCTGACAGGAATCGGTGGAACGCTGAATATAAGCGGTCTGCGGCACGTCATAGAAAGGCAGAATGTGCCCGTTCATGCCCCGTACAATCGTACCATCCGGTAGGGCCACCTCAGCCTGGCAGTTACAGCCGTTCATGGGAGTGTGGTAGGGCTCGGCATTGACTCGTTCCCAGGTCGGGCCGCCATCGGTGGAGGCCATGTGTATGATCTGCTGGACGGTACCAGTCATATCATAGCCGGCTTGCTGCTCCGGTGACATATAGTCTCGGGGCCAGTTGAGCCGTTTCTGTACGTCTTTACGGACACGAGGACGGCCCGAGAACGGCCCGGTGCTCTGATGAAAGGAGATCATCAGGGTTTCGTCCGGCATCAGCCAGGTGCCGACCCAGCAAGTGTAGCCCGGCGTCTGCGGGGAGTGATACACCGTGAACTTCTGGACGTCAGTAGCTGTAACTTTAGTTGGCATAGCACCATCTCCTAATATAGTCGGCAAGTTTACGCAAGCGAGAGTTACTACCGCCAAGACTATGGCGGGGCAGATCAGACGGCTTAGATTACGTTCTGATGCTCCGATTTTCAAATGCGACAGCGTCATGTGATCACCTCCTGAAGTAGTTAGCCTAAGATGCAAACATCGGCTATTCTTCCACTTGCAGCCGGAAGGTCATCGCCTGAATCTCCTGGTCGGCCGAGCCGTCGTACGGCTGGTCGCCACCACGGTGATAGACGCAGAAGATGGTTCCGTCAGGCAGTTGGACGCTGCGGGGATAATAACCGGTGCCCCCAATGCCTAAGTCGTGCCAACTCTCCCCGCCATCAGCGGTCCAGTCAATGCCTGTGGTCGCCAGATGTAGCACAAGCCCCTCGCGAGTGGCGAGCAAGTCGGGATATCCGCTGTAGGGCAGAGGAGCCAGGCTGAAGGATACCAGCCGGAAGGTATCACCTTCGGGCTCGAACACGCTCTGCCAGCGTGGCGCCGCCGGGTTGGCCCTATCCACTACCAGCAGCCGGCCGTCAGGCAGTTCCGCAAGGTCACATTCTTCACTGAAATTTACACCTTCTTGAGGTAGCGTAACCTGAATCGGCTCTGACCAAGTGTGGCCACCATCACTGGATATCCACATGGCCGGCCTTCTGTGTTTTTGGGACGCCGCCCGGGATTGGGCGTTAATACTGGCGGCATACGCGCCGAGCAAGACGACCCGGCCGTCGCGCAGTAGCCGAATGCGCCCCGGGTAGTTCTTAAACTCATCCGGGTCCATAATCGGTTCCATAGGTCCCCACGTTTGCCCGCCGTCCGTGGACCGCTGGACGCAGCCGGTCTGAGGCACATCCCAGAAGGGCAAATAGTGTATTATCGTCCCGTCCGGTAACGCCGCTGTGCCTTTGCCCCCCATGCCATTCATAGGTGAGTGGTAAGGGTAGGTGGCTACTTGCTCCCAGGTCTGCCCGCTGTCAGTTGAAGCCAGGTATATCAACTGCTGGTGTAGCCCGGTCATGTCGTAGCCCGGGTGGCCCGCCGGCGGCCAGGTCAGCTTTTCCAAAACGTCATTAGGAGCATGAGGGCGGCCGGTGAAGGGGCCGGTGGCCTGATGAAAGGAGACCATCAGTGAAGGGGCCGGTGGCCTGATGAAAGGAGACCATCAGGGTCTCATCCGGCATCACCCACGTCCCTACCCAGCAGGTGTAGCCGGGCGTCTGGGGGGAATGGTATACCGTGAACTTCTGGATGTCAGTAGCTGTAACTTTAGTTGGCATAGCACCATCTCCTAATGCAGCCGGAAAGTTTACGCAAGCGAGAGTTACTACCGCCAAGACTATGGCGGGACAGATCAGATGGCTTAGACTACCATTTGATGCTGTGACTTTCAAACGGGATACGGTCATACGATCACCTCCTAAAGTAATTAGCCTAAAACGCGGACATCAGTTATTCTTCCACTTGCAGACGGAAGGTCATCGCCTGAATCTCCTGGTCGGCCGAGCCGTCGTACGGCTGGTCGCCACCACGGTGATACACGCAGAAGATGGTTCCATCAGGCAGTTGGACGCTGCGCGGATAGTACCCCGTACCACCGATGCCTAGGTCGTGCCAGGTCTCCCCAGCGTCAGCCGTCCAGTGAATGCCGCTGGTGGCTAAATGCAGGGCAACTCCTTCCTGGGCAGCTAACATCTCAGGATGGCCACTGTAAGGAAAGGGAGCTGCACCGAAGGACACCAGCCCAAAGTTCTCTCCGGCTGGCTCCAACACACTTTGCCAGCGGGAAGGCGGCTTGTCGGCGCGATGCACAAACAGAAGCCGGCCATCGGGCAACTCGGCGAAATCAGACTCGCTGCTAAGTCTTGTCTCATGTTCGGGGGGCCAAGCCAGGACAGGTTCAGACCAGGTATGGCCACCGTCGGCGGATAGGAACACGTTCTGGTTGCTAATCAGCACAAGTCGGCCATCCCTCAACAACCGCAGGCGGTGCGGATTGATGCTGGAGTTAAGAAGCTGGGGTGGGCCCCAGGAGGTGGCGCGATCGGTAGAAAACTGGAGATAGCCGGCCTGGGGCACATCGTAAAAAACCAACCACGAGCCGTATACTCCGCGCACGATCGTGCCATCCGAGAGAGCGGTCTCGGCTTCGCACGTGATACCATTCATAGGCGTGTGGAACGGTTCCGAGCTAACCTGCTCCCAAGTCTCGCCCCCGTCAGAGGAGGCCAGATGGATGATTTCCTGGATAGTACCAGTCATATCATAACCCAGGGAAAGGCCGGGGCGCGGCCAGTTGAGCCGTTTCTGTATGTCTTTGCGGGCCATCGGGCGGCCGGTGAAGGGACCCGTCGCCTGGTGGAACGAAATCATCAGGGTCTCATCGGGCATCACCCATGCTCCTACCCAGCAGGTGTAGCCGGGCGTCTGGGGCGAATGGTATACCGTGAATCGCTGTACGTCAGTAGCTGTAACTTTAGTTGGCATAGCACCATCTCCTAATGTAGCGGGCAAGTTTACGCAAGCGAGAGTTATTACCGCCAATACTGCGGCAGGACAGATGAGACGGCTTAGATTGCCATTTGATGCTGTGACTTTCAAACGCGATACGGTCATACGATCACCTCCTAAAGTAGTTAGCCTAAAACGCAAACATCGGTTATTCTTCCACCTGCAGACGGAAAGTCAACGCCTGAATCTCCTGGTCCACCGAACCATCATAAGGGTTGTCTCCACCGCGGTGATAGACGCAGAAGATGGTCCCGTCGGGCAGTTGGACGCTGCGGGGGTAGTAGCCGGTACCACCTATGCCCAAATCGTGCCAGGTCTCACCGGCATCAGCGGTCCAGTGAATGCCCGAGGTATCAGATAGATAGAGCACAACTCCCTCCCGGGTGGCCAGCACGTCGGGGTAGCCACTGTGGGGAAAAGGAGCCGGCTCGGCCGAGACCAGGCGAAAAGTGTCGCCCTCTGGCTCCAGAATGCTCTGCCAACGCGGGCCCGAATGTGGCGGCACTGGTCTATCCACACGACTCATGACTAACAGCCGGCCGTCAGGGAGCTCGGCGCAGTCACATTCATTGTCGTAGCCGGTATCAGGCGGCAATACCTTTACAGGCTCCGACCAGGTGTGTCCGCCATCTGTCGACACCCATAGGGCTAATGTCATGTACCTTTGCCACTGTGCCCGGGTGCTGACGCCAGGTATGCGTTCGGCGTATGCCCCAAGCAAAACTGGCTGGCCATCACGCAGAAGTCGCAGGCGACCGGGCCAGGTCATATACTTCGCCGGGTCCATAAACGGCTCGGGAGCACCCCAGGTCTTCGCGCCATCGGTAGAATGCTGCACGTAACCAGTCTGGGGGACATCCCAGAAGGGCAGGTAGTGGCCGAAGACCTCACGTATGATGGTTCCGTCGGGCAAGGCCACTGGGCCTTTGCTTATGCCATTCATGGGTGAGTGGTAAGGGTAGGTGGCTACTTGCTCCCAGGTCTGCCCGTTGTCAGTTGAAGCCAGGTATATCAACTCCTGGTGTAGCCCGGTCATGTCATAGCCGAAGTTGGTCCCGTCCGCGGGCGGCCAGGTCAGCTTTTCCAAAACGTCCTTAGGAGCATGAGGGCGGCCGGTGAAGGGACCGGTCGCCTGGTGAAAGGAGATCATAAGCGTTTCGTCCGGCATCACCCATGCTCCTGCCCAGCAGGTGTAGCCGGGCGTCTGGGGAGAGTGATACACCGTGAATCGTTGTACGTCGGTAGCCGTAACTTTCACAGGGGCACCTCCGACTGTGTTAAATGAGTTGATCAGTCCAGCCGCAATAACCACAGCCGCGAGCGCAACTGGTCTCAGGTTGCTCAGACTACTCCTTGAGCGTGTGTCATTGCTGCGTGGTACGTTCATAAGATGATCTCCTCAAATAGGTTTGGGTAAGCAAGGGCCGCGGCTATTCCTCCACTTGCAGACGGAAAGTGAGACCTACAATTTCCTCGTCAGGTGCCCCTTCTCCGTACGGGTCATCGCCACCCCGGTGAGACACGCAAAAGATGCGCCCACCGGGCAGTTGGACGCTGCGCGGGTAATAGTGCGTGCCCCCAATGCCTAAGTCGTGCCAGGTTTGCCCGGCATCCGCGGTCCAGTCAATGCCTGTGGTCGCCAGATGCAGCGCCACGCCCTCACGAGCCCAGAGCATCTCCGGGTGCCCACTGTAGGGAAGAGTACTTTGTGCGGCCGAGACCAGACGAAAAGTATCGCCCTCCGGCTCCAGGATGCTCTGCCAGCGTGTGGACTTCGCTACCCGACTAACAAACAGCAGTCGCCCATCAGGAAGTTCGGCAAAATCACACTCTTCGGTCAAGGATATACCCTCCTCAGCAGTGGGCAGAACCACGATGGGGGCACTCCAGGTCTGCCCTTGGTCGGTAGATATCCACATAGCCGGCGTTAGAGTTCCGGTCCAAGGTCGGCTGTTACGATCGCGTGGACCGTAGCCGCCAGTCATAACTAACCTACCATCTTTCAAAAAACGCAGGCGCTTGGGAAAAGTGATAAATCGGTCAGCGTCCATAAAAACTTGCGGTGAGCTCCAGGTCTGACAGAGATCCGTGGACCGCTGCACGTAACCGGTCTGGGGGACATCATAGAAAGGCAAGTACTGGCCCTGGGCTCCTCGGAGGACAGTGCCATCAGGTAAACCCACCTCGGCCATGCAATTGAAACCGTTCATACAAGAGTGCCATGGTTCACTGCTGACCTGCTCCCAAGTGTGACCACCGTCAGAGGAGGCTAAAGTGATGACTTGCTGAATAAGTCCGGTCATATCGTACGCAAAGTTGCCCTGAGGCGGCCAACTTTGGCGGTTCAGTATCTCTTTGGGAGCATGGGGGCGGCCTGAGAGGGGTCCGGTAGCTTGGTGAAATGAAACCATGAGAGTGCCACCGGGCATCAGCCAGCATCCCACACCGTGAGTGCACCCGGGGGTCTGCGGGGAGTGATACACCGTGAATCGTTGTACGTCAGTAGCTGTAACTTTAGTTGGCATAGTACCATCTCCTAATGCAGCCGGCAAGTTTACCCAAGCGAGAGTTACTACCGCCAATACTGCGGCGGGACAGATGAGACGGCTTAGATTACCATTTGATGCTGTGACGTTCAAACGCGATACGCTCATACGATCATCTCCTAAAGTGTGTGTCAGGGACAGCAACAGTTGCTATTCTTCCACTTGCAGACGGAAGGTCATCGCTTGAATCTCCTGGTCCACCGAACCATCATAAGGATTATCTCCGCCGCGGTGATAGACACAGAAGATGGTGCCGTCAGGTAGTTGCACACTGCGGGGGTAGTACCCCGTGCCCCCAATACCCAGGTCATGCCAGGTTTCCCCGGCGTCAGCAGTCCAGTGAATGCCCGTCGTCGCTAAATGCAGCGCCACTCCCTCCCGGGCGAACACCATCTCAGGGGCGCCACTGTAGGGAAGAATACTTTGTGCCGCCGAGACCAGCCGGAAGGTGTACCCTTCCGGCTCTAACACGCTCTGCCAACGTGCACGCGGTTTATCGGCGCGAATGACAAACAGAAGCCGGCCGTCGGGCAGCTCAGCGAGGTCGCACTCATTGGTCAGTTTTACGCCCTCCTTAAGTGGCATAACCTCAATGGGCTCAGACCAGGTATGCCCGCCGTCGGTGGATATCCACATGGCCGGCTGCGAAGGTCCTGACCCCGAGCCCCGCCGGACTTCAACGCCCGGAATACGTTCGGCATAGGCGCCGAGCAAAGCGAGTCGGCCATCGCGTAGTAGCCGAATGCGCCCGAAGCAGGCTATGAACTTATCTACATCCATAATCGGTTCCAGAGGTCCCCACGTTTGCCCGCCGTCCGTGGACCGCTGGACGCAGCCGGTCTGAGGCACATCCCAAAAGGGCAGATAGAACCCGAAAACCTCCCGCACGATCGTCTCGTCTGGCAAAGCCACAGTACCTCTGCCACCTATGCCATTCATGGGAGAGTGATAAGGGTAGGTGGCTACTTGCTCCCAGGTCTGCCCGTTGTCAGTTGAAGCCAGGTATATCAACTGCTGGTGTAGCCCGGTCATGTCATAGCCGAAGTTTGTCCCGTCCCCGGGTGGCCACGTCAGCCTTTCTAATATGTCTTTAGGGGCATGAGGGCGGCCGGACAAGGGGCCGGTGGCCTGGTGAAAGGAAATCATCAGGGTCTCGTCGGGCATCACCCACGTTCCTACCCAGCAAGTGTAGCCGGGGGTCTGGGGCGAATGGTATACCGTGAACCGCTCCACGTCAGTAGCCGTAACTTTCATAGGGGCACCTTCGGCTTCGCTAAGTAGACTGAGGAGAACCACCGCCACAACCCAAAACACTGATGGGAGGCGGAGGAAACGGCTCAGACTGCCACGCGACACGTATTGTCTACGACGTTGGATTCTCATCAGATCACCTCACAGACAGTATTTCCTACCAGTTGGCATCTGGTCGGCGCAACAACCATTTCATAACGCCCCCCGTGCTGCTGAGTACGTCGGCCTGGAAGTCCCAGATGTCCCGATGTAAGTGCTGCACCAGAGTAGGTTCTTCATCGGTGCGGTTATTCCTCTCCAGCGGGTCGGACGGCAAATGATATAGTTTATTGGGCTTCTCGCCGCGATTGTCAATCAGTTTCCATTCGCCGTCGAAAACGCAGGCACGCGCTCCGCCAAAGGTGCCCGAAAATACTCGCTCCCGCGGCCCCTCATCACTGCCTCTTATGATAGGGCTTAAATTATAGCCGTGATGCTGGACGGGACAGTGGACCCCCAGCAGTCCCAACATTGTAGGCATAAAATCCACGTTCTGCACCAGACAGTCCACGTGCCGGGCCTGGTCGGCGAAGCGCGGGTCATAGATTAGTAGCGGGATCTTAATCAATTCGTCATAAAGTGGAACTCTAAACTTGCGGATGATTCCATGCTCCCCCAGAGGCTCGCCGTGGTCGGACACAAACACAACGATGGTCTCATCGGCGATATTCAAGTCGGCCAGTTTATCGACAATAACGCCCACTTGCTCGTCAATCTGGGCAATGGTGCCGTCATACATTGCCATGACGTGACGCTTCTGCTCCTCGGTCATCCAATCCGAAGAGGGGCCGGTGGGCTTGGGGATGACTGGCGTAGGCTGGTCGGTGTACATAGTATTGTAGGGCGGGGGCGGGTCCCAGGGCTCGTGGGGGTCGAAATAATCCAGCCACACGAAGAACTCCTGGCTGCTGTGCTCATCCAGCCACTTGGCTGCTTCGCGGGTAATCAGATCCGGAAAATAACAGCCCTCCTGCTCCATCAACAATTTGCGATTTATCCGCATCCAGGCCGAGGCATCAATGTCAACCTGTGGCGTATGCTGCGGGAACCAGGTTCCCGTCATATCGGCCTCAACGCCTTCCTGCAAGGGTTGGTAGTTTTTGCCCCCGGGCAGGAAAGTGTAACTTTGGAAGCCGCGGTCCAGATGCTCGGCGGCGGGAATGGCCATATCATTGATGGCGCCGGTAAAGATACCGGCATCGTGCAGCATTTGCGCGAGCGTGACATCGTCATCACGCAGGGGACTCCAGGGACGAAGTACGAACGTAACGATGCCACAAAATAGCGCCGTGCGGGCCGGATTGGTGATGGGATACTCGGCCACTGCATTGGTGAACACCACGGATTTCTCGGCCAAGGCGTCAATATTAGGAGTTCTGACCTCCTCGTTACCGTAACACCCCAACCGGTCCGGCCGTAGACTATCGGCCATAATCACCAACAGATTCATAATGGCACTCCTCGCGGTATAGTATCGTGCTTCTGTATACCATGGCGTTATGATTGGCCCAGTTTCCAACGGCTTGACGGCACTATTCTACCACTTTGATATCTCGAGTGGTCGCCAGAGTGCCGATCATGTCCCGCACGCGCACCTGGCACCGGCCAGCGGCAGTCGCCATAAAATGACCACTAAGAGGGTCAAGGCTGCCTACCTGGGGGTTGTTTGTGGACCAGCGATAGTATTTGTGGCCGGCCTCACCGACCCCGCCGGTGGCCGTGAAGTCTATACTCTCACCCACTTTTATCGACTTCACCTGGGGTTGGACATCCAGGGGCGGTGCAGCAGTTGCATGAATCAGCCGTATCAACTTGCCCTCACCTGGCCGCAGGCGTACGGAAAAAGCAAATAACGGTGTGCCCCAATGTGTCGCGATGACTGAATTGTCCGCGGGATCCACGGCCAACAGAGTGCCCGACCCGCCAGGGAGGGGCGCAGGCACCTGAACCGTAAGGGTCTCGTGGCCGTTCGATTCGCAGTTGCGGTTGACAACGACTATATAGTGAACCCCATCCGGGTCACGCAGGGTCTCCACCAAGCCGCTGCGATAATAGCGACTGCCCCCGCCTCGCAGTTGAGCCAGGTTCTCAACGACCGAGGTGTTCAGCAGAATGTCAGTAAGGGGGCGAACGGCCGTGATTAGCGACTGTATCTCCGGCGACAGTTTAGCATAGTCGCCAAAATGGCGCATAAGATGGTGGCTGCCAAACCAGCACAGGCCGCGGCAGCCCTCGGCCACCGAAATCCAGGTGAGGCAGCGCACCTCCTCGGGGGTGGGTGAACGCCAGTACCACGACGGCGGCTTATAATGCTCACGAAAGCTTTGTATCCACGGCCAGATGTGGCGACCCTGCAACAGCGGCCGCAACTCGCGGTAATGGTCAACCAGATCAAGGGTAATCCAGTCATCTTGCCCCTGCTGGTCCGGCGGGGGCTTGAAGCCTGCGAACCGGAAATCGCCGATACCACAGTGGTAGGGACGGTCCCAGAGCGGGTATACCTCGGGCTGGCAGACGTCCTGCTGTATAATCCTAATTTGGGGAACGACGGTGTCGGCCAGTACGCTCCAGCCCCCCTCAGTCCAGCCGGGATGGTCAGGATCAAGCTCAGCAAAGATCTGTCGTATTATCTCCGCAGTTGTGCATTTTGCTTCGCCCTTGGGTTCGTCGGCGAGGTGCCAGCCCAACAGTGAGGAGAACTTGCGGCCTTCGGCCACGAAGGGGGCAAGCTCGCGTTTAGCTTCTTCGGCGGCGCTGCGCAAGTCATCAGGGGACATGCGCGATAGGCGCGCTTTGACCAACGGAGTAAGCATCAGTAAGACATTTAAGTTGTGCTGCTGCGCCGACTTGAGTATCGAGGCGACGGAAAATCCGTCATCGGAATTGGGGGGCACATTGGTCGAGGCAACAGTACAGACGAAGTTGACGCCCAGTGCCTGCAAGTCATCAGCGACCGTGGGGTGATCAATGCCCGGACCGGTTAGACGAGTGCCATGCACCCACATCCCAAAGGGGAAGAACTCCTTCAGGTTCACCGGCTCGGCGTCACCAGCCGTCGCCACGGCAGTTAGCAACAGAATTGCCATCCATAATCGCATCATCGTGGCCCCGCCATAACTCCGATCAGAGAGATGCATGTTAATCACCCATAGTAGATTCTGACTGAACACAAGTGCCTATTGCTGCCTTTTTCATCATATAGAGTCTGCCCCTGATCCCCGCAGAGCCTGGCGCAAGGCGCGGCCCTTGTCCAGAGTCTCCCGATATTCGACATCAGGGTCTGAGTCGGCCACGATGCCCCCGCCTACCTGGTAATAGGCGATGCCGTTGCTGATGATGAAGGTACGGATGACGATACTGAGCTGCATATCGCCATCAAAACCCAAGTAGCCGATATTGCCCGTGTAGACGGCCCGCCGCGTAGGCTCTAATTCGTCAATTATCTCCATAGAACGGATTTTGGGTGCTCCGGTAATTGAGCCTCCCGGAAACACGGCTCGTAGGAGATCAACATTGTTTTTGCCTTCTTCCAACTGCCCGACCACGGTGCCGACCAGATGATGAACCGTGGGGAAAGTCTCCAATACCGCCACCTGCGGGGTGCGGACGGTGCCAAACTTGCAGACCCGGCCCAGGTCATTGCGCTCCAGGTCCACAATCATCACCAACTCAGCATTATCCTTCTCGCTGTTGATAAGCTTCTGGGCGAGCCGCTGGTCGTCCTCCGGGGTCTGGCCGCGCGGGCGAGTGCCCTTGACGGGACGAGTTTGTACGTGACCGGCGCGTACCTCCAGGAACTTCTCCGGGGAGGCGCTGACCACCTGCCCTTCGCCAAAGTCCAGGTAGGCGGCAAAGCAGGCGGGGTTGATCTGGCGCAGACGGCAGTAAAGATGCCAAGGTTCGGCGGTCAACGGAGCCTGAAAACGCTGGGAGAGATTAACCTGGAATATATCGCCAGCGGCGATGTACTCCTTGGCTGCCTTTACGGCCTCAAGATAATCAGTATGGGTGAAGTTGCTCTGCGGTTCTGTGAGTGTCAATAAGCTACTCTGAGCGGCTGAGAGCGGGCCCGACTTGGTCAACTGCGCGAGGAGTTGGTCCGCCCGCTGGCGAGCGCGAGTCCGGCGCGGCGCTCCGGGAGGCTCCGGCAAGCCAGTACTGATGATGTACCCTTCACTCGTCTCATTGTCATAGCCATAAATCACATCATAAAGACCCATATACAAGTCAGGAATCCCGATGTCATCAACTGTAGTGCAGGGCAGCCGTTCGGTGAAATGGCACAAATCGTAACCCAGATACCCTACCGCTCCACCGTGAAAGGGCAATGGCGCCGCTACGGGCGGCATCTGATACTGGTTCAGGAGTTGCTGCAATACCTCCAGAGGGTCGCCGTGCTGCTTGATTGAGGCCGCCTCGCCAATAATCTGGATGTCCTCACCTTTACTCTTCAGGACCAGGAAAGGGTCAGCACCAGTGTAGGAATAGCGGCCATAGCGGGGCATCCTCATGGCGCTATCCATCAAGAACGGATAACGGCGCGCTACTAATGATTGACAGACTTCCACGGGCTGAGGCCCGTCAGGCAAGCGCAGGACAACAAGTTGTTCACTTTCGATGATGTGGGGTAACTGTCGCATCTATTAGAAAACCGGCCCCGAAGTCGTAGCGGGCAAGAGTAATTTATCCGTACCTGCCAAACTGCCTTGGTGTGACTCCGCCAGCACACTATGCCACCCTTACACACTCACCTTGCTGGCAATTCGGCCTTGACTCTGCGGTTCTTATATCATACTCCGTCTGGTTCATCAAGCGAAGTACATTGTAGTCTATATGTAGTCTAATGGCCAGTGGTAGAACGGAATGGGAAATAGATCAGTAGCAAAATCAGCAACGCGCTCGGGGCCGAAGACCAATTTCACTTGCTCCTGGGGCGTCAATTCACACTGCTCTGCGCCTCGGGTCAAGACCGCCGCTTCGCCTTTCGGTTGCACGTTTATCTCTTCCAGCCCTAACTTGGCCAAAAGACTTGAGAGGTTGGCGATTCTGAGCATCCCCAGATGCGTTAGAGAGCGGGGCAATCCCAGGCTGGCAAACAGTCCGGGTAGGCCATTAGCCAAGACCGGGGTGCACACGGCGAGGCTCGCTTGAAGTAAGACTCGGCCAGTTTCATCGTGGTCACTGGTAGAGATAGAAACATCATCTTTACGCTGAAAGACCTCCCTGATGAGGCCCGCCACTACCTGCGCTGCCCCAGCATACTCGATAACTTCGTTACCCGACAGAATTACGTAGGCTCCCAACTGCGCCTCCTGCGTGGCGAGATAAGCTTTAAGCTGAGGCCAGCGATTCGTGGCGGGTCGGTTCAGGAGCATCTTGAACAGGGATAGCGGGCGGTAAGTGCCCAGTGGATGCTGGCGGTGGAGAGTGAGCATTTGCTCCAGATAGCCCGGGTAGCCACAGCGCACCTCATAACCGGACAACGAAGGCAATAGGCCAACGTTACCCCTGTCCAAGTAATAAGTGTGTCGGCGCCCTGCCTTTTCCCAGCCTACTCGGCGGTACCAATCAGGAAAATCGGTATCCAGCCAGCCTACATCAGCCCCAACCTCTAACATTCTCCGCATCCAGTCCTCAGCCACTGCCGTGCCATAGCCCTGGTGGCGATAGCCGGGGTGAGTAACCATACATCCCAGACCGGCCACCCGCAAAATGTGTTGGCCCACCTTAACATCCGAAAGAAAGAGGCCCGTGTGAGAGACAACCCGGCCATTTACCTTGATAACGCGCATATTCTCGCGGTTAGGTCCACAGTAGACATGGGGATAGTCGCTACCTATAGTCGGCGGTAAGCCTTCGGCCCGGCGCATTACCAGGTTAATCAGGTCCAAAGTAGGCCCGACTTCGCACTCTTGGCAGCCGCGCGGGCCGGCTATGTGACCATCAACTGAGCTCATAATCTGCTCTCGTCCTGGATGCCGAGCTCATCACAAAGTAGAAGCCCTCTGCCTTGGATAATCTGTCCCGAACTTCCTCGCGCTGAAGACGATCTGGCACAGCGCAAGTGCGGCAATCGCCGAAATGTGCGCGCTTAAATCACTACCTGCTAAACCGTATTTGCAGGATATCACCGTCCTGCACTGGGTAATCGCGGCCCTCCAGACGTACCCGGCCCTGTTCCCGGCAGGTCGCAAAAGAGCCGTATTCATCAAGTGCGGCAAATGGAGTTACTTCAGCGCGGATGAATCCCTTTTGCATATCACTGTGAACCTTGCCCGCCGCCTCCAGGGCTGTGGCTCCCGCGGAGATCGTCCAGGCCCGGGCTTCATTCTCATTTACTGTGAAAAAGGTAATTACATCCAGCAGTTGGTAAGCCGCCCGGATGAAGCGGTCTCGTGCGGGTTCCTCTACTCCGAAATCAGCACGGAACTCGGTCTGTTCGGTCGGCGAAAGTTGGCTAATCTCCTCTTCGAGTTCGGCACAGATATTGACAGTGGCCAACCCGTATTCGCCCGCAAGATCGCGGGCCGACGCGCCTGCCTGGCCCTTTATGTCGTCCTCGGCAACATTCATAACTGCCAATAGCGGCTTCATAGTCAGCAGCGAAAACCCCCGCAGGTGCTTAAGTTCGTCCTCGGCGAAGTCCAGGCGGTGCAGTAAGTTACCCTCAGTCAAATGGTCGCGGCAGCGACTCAGCAACCTATGTTCCCATTGGTCGTGGGCTTCCTTCGGTCCGCCCCGGTCCGCCAGACGTCTTAAGCGCCGCTGTGCAATGGTCAAATCGGTCAGGGCCATCTCCAGAAGTAAAGTCTCCAAATCAGCGCGAGAGTCCAGTGGCTGGCCGCGATGATCCAGGTCCCCAAAACACTGCACAACCAAGGCGAAGGCGTCCGCATCCCCGGCTATCTTGACCAGTTCCAGTTCTTCGCCGGCGGCACTGTCGCCGCCCTGCAGCGCCAGCAAGTCTAAGACCGTAATCTCGGGTTGGGTCATCTCCTTGGGCTGGCAAATTTCATAGATGCGCTCAGTGCGCGGGTCGGGCACCGATACTACTGCCACATTAGACATGTGCTCTTGCCGCTGCCGGGCAGTCCAACTAAGCCTATTTTCATGGCACTTGCCCCCGGATGTGTTCCAAGATGGGACAGGCGTGACGCCCGTCCTACCGGATCAGTCAGAATACATTTCGCTATTGGCCGGGTTATTCCTGTATGAGGAACCGACTAATAGGCTAACTATCTGACTGAACTATACCGACGATATCCTGCAATTCGGCGATACTAACAGGGCCGGGGCGAAGCAAAGTAGGTGGCGAGGTGGTCAGGTCTACTACGGTAGACGGCTGGGACCCAGGGCAGGGCGGGGCTTTGATTAGCAAGTCAAGCCAATCAGCGAGAATCTCCGCTACCTGATCAGCCGCGACGACTGAGGGTTGACCTGAAAGATTAGCACTGGTCACTGCCACCGGAAATGGACAGTCTTCCAGAATCGCTTGGGTAAGGGGGTAATCAGGGACTCGGACGGCGACGCTGGGTCGGCCCGCCGTGACCAGATTAGAAATCAGCGGCGACTTGGGCAACACTATAGTTAGCGGCCCGGGCCAGAATTGCTCAGCCAACTGCCAGGCCGTCGGGGGAATCTGCCATGCAATGATGGTTAACTGGGTCGGAGACGCTATCAGCACGGGCAGAGGGTTGTGCGGCGGGCGGTCTTTGGCCGCAAATATCCGCTGCACCGCCTGGTCATCAAAGGCGTTGGCCGCCAGT
>JALGUR010000081.1 GCA_029820565.1 Candidatus Zipacnadia bacterium | reverse complement strand
ATGAGATTCGCCGCCGCGCACCTTATGTGGGTATTATCATCGGCCCGCCCAACTATTCGGCATTCCAGGCCGCCCTTACCCAACGCCAGCAGGTAGGCAGCAGTGGCGGGCCCATAGTGGTGACCGATGAGAGCGAAAAGATCCCAGAGGGTTTGTCGGTGTGCCGCCAGCGAGAGGTTTCTGCGTTTGTGAACGTTACCTACGGGTGTAACAACTTTTGTGCGTACTGCATCGTTCCTTACACCCGCGGGCGCGAGCAGAGCCGTCAGATGGCTGACATAACAAAGGAAGTAGAGGGCCTGGTGACCGCCGGATATAAACAGGTGACGCTACTGGGCCAGAATGTCAACTCTTATGGCCGCGATCTGCCGAACGGCGGTGATTTTGCCGATTTATTGACTGTACTTAACTGCTGAATGCGATGCGCGATTCGCCCACGGTCTGCGAACACTTGCACCTGCCTATTCAGTCCGGTGATGACCGAGTATTAGCCCGGATGGGTCGCGGGTATACCTATGCTCATTATCGCAGTCTAATTGCGGCCGCTCGCGAGTGGATACCGCATATTGCGATCTCTACTGATGTGATGGTGGGCTTCCCTGGTGAAACTGAGGAACAGTTCCGCCACACCCGGAGTGCCTTTGAAGAGATTCGCTTTGATCAGGCATTTATGTTCAAGTATAACGACCGGCCGGGGACGGCGGCTACCCAGATGCCCGATAAAGTGCCCGAGGATGTCAAGCAGCAACGGCTGGAGGAACTGGTGGTGCTGCAGAACGGGATAGGCCGCGAAATCAACCGCCAGCAACTGGGGCAGACCTCCGAGGTACTGGTGGAAGGGCCTGACCCCAAGTCGCCGGGCAAAATACGGGGACGGACGCGCACCAATAAGTTGATGATATTCCCTGGCGATGAGCGGCTCACTGGTCAATTGGTTCAAGTACGCGCTAATAAGGCGTATCTGTGGGGATGTGTGGGGCAAGCAAGCGGCGAAAGTTGATGATGGTGGCCAGGTGCGGCCCGATTTGTCAGTTCACCCGGACACGGCCAACGCAGGCTCAAGAATAACTCATAGTGTACTATGTTTGACGTCAAGCGCTCTGGGGTATTATTTGTAACATACAGGTGTTCAGAAAGGACAGGTGCGGTGATAGGTCTGTGACACAGTGCTGGGCCGGCGCACGATAAATGTGAGGGAGCCTAATCCCAAATGAGTGAGGCCACTATAGTCATAATCGAAGATGATGACGATCTAAGGACAGTCTTAGAGAAGAAACTGACTAATCAAGGCTTCGAAGTGAAAACGGCGGCTGATGGTCAGACCGGTTTGGCCGCCGTCCAGGAGAACAAACTTGATTTGGTTATTCTGGACCTGGGGCTGCCCGATATTGATGGTTTCGTTCTGTGCCGTCGCCTGCGCGAACTTTCCGATGTGCCTATTCTTATCCTAACGGCTAAGACTGAAGAGGCAGAGCAGGTTATGGGACTGGAATTGGGTGCCGATGACTATGTTACCAAGCCCTTTAGTCCGCGAGTGCTGACCTCGCGGATACGCGCTCTGTTGCGGCGCCGCCAGGCTCCAGACGTAAGCAAGATGCCTTTACTGGTCGGTGTCATCGCGCCAGATGCTGTTGATGATGAGATTTGGGTGGCTGAGTTGGCTGCGGGAGAGGGGACTTCGGGAGAGGATCAGAAGTCTGGTGCGGGCCTTGCTCTGTCGGGCCCCGGTGACCTATGGCGAATTGACCAAAGATGGCACTTAGTGAGGGAAGCTAAGCCTCCGGCCAATGAGGCCCAACTCAAACGAAGCTCAATGGGAATAGTGGATGCCGGGTATATAGTTGAGATCATAAGCAATGCCGATTGGATAGGGGTCGTCAAAGAAGTCTATCTGTACAAAGCCACCACGATGGACGAAATGGACCAGCCCATCGCTCACGGGTACCTTATAGGCAATACCATCAAAAGCGCTGAATTGGTCCAGGAGGGGCAACGCCAGGTGTAGGTTGGCCAAGAAAGTCTGCTTGATCGGCTAATAAACCTGCGCCCAGTGGGCCCAGCCCCTACATAGCGAAAATCTGTCGCCCTCGTCACAAACTGCTGGCGATTTCCGGGCCCAAAAGGCAGCGAAGGTTAACTTGATTGCACTTGGGGGCAAGCACCTTATCGTCAGTGCGGCGTAGGCTGGCCCAGGGCATAGCCATAGTCAGCGGCCAGGGTAGACTCGTCCCGCCAGGCGGGAATGTGTTTTTCCATTTCCTTGGTGTGCTTGGCCAGGCCCGAGCAGTTTTGCGCCAATACCTTAAAGATTTCATTCGCTACTACCAGATGCCCCAGGTCGTTGGCGTGGCAACCATCGCCGTGGACCATCCACTCAGCCTCGTCGTAAGCAGCTAACAAATCAACAAATAGGCAGTCTGTGCTGCGGGCGAGGTGGGCGGTACGGTCATTATAGGCACGACATATCTCCAATGAACCATGCCCAAAGTGTGGGGCACCCAATTCAAAATCGGTCTGAAAATAAGGCCCCAGCAGAACTATCAGGGGACTGCATCGCCCCCGCACATAGTCTATAATACCCTCCATCTCCTCGGCGAACAGGTCCAGAGGCGTGCCGCCGCGACCATCGTTGAGGCCGTAACTTACTACCAGCAAGTCCGGATTATGGGCGATCACGTGCTTATCCAAGCGCTCGGTGGCGGCAGGTTTGCCGCTGTACTCGTAGCAAGGGCTGCGCGTTGATATGACATTGGCCCCAATGCCGCTGTTTACCAGTTTCACCGGGTGTGACTGCACATCGCTAATCAGCGCCGCCAGGCGTGAGGCCCAGCAGCGCTCCCGGCTGCTGCTCCAGCCGCCCGCCGTAGTGCTCTCGCCCAGTGTGACCAGTACTTTGAACTCTTCACTGTGCCAATCATGTTTCATTTGCTGACCTCTCCTTTAGCGAAATGGTCCGGCGGGCCGGACACTCTATTTGCGTACAGCAAGGTCTATCAGCCGAATGGCGTAATCGCCCGGGTAGCGGGCGGCGGTGCTGGCCGGGTTGGTGGGCCCGCCCAGGCCGCCGGCCGTGATGACCACGCGGTAGGGAGTGCGGTCGGCGTGGGAGGTATCCCCGATTCTGAAATAAGCCGTGTTCTCGTACAGTCTACCTATCGCCGCCGGCCCATCGCAGAAGTTGCTCGTCACTTTTCCGGCCTCTTCTTGGATTTTGCGAAGATAGGCCCGCATTTCATCCTCAGATTGGAAATCGGGCAGCCGCCCGGCCAGCGCCTCGTCTAACCAGGAAGCGTGCCGGCCGTTTAGGCTATCCACGCGGGTTCGCATAATCAACTGCTCGGGAGGATTGTGGACGGCAAACTCGTAGGGGTCACAGTGCCAGTCTACCATCACATAGTTTTCATCCACCGAGCCGGAGCCGACCACTGTGACGGCTATGATGGGCCGGTCTTCTTCAATCACTATCTGGCCGGCGTCAGCCAGCAGGTGCAGGCCAGTTTCGTCAGATTTCACCACGCCTTCGGTCTGGACATTATCGTAACCGAACGGCACGGTGTAGACGCGATGCTCCACTGAGAACTGCTCAGGTTGGCGCATTTCTCCCAGTTCCCAGTTGCTCTTGGGTGCAAACCTGACTATGCTCGCCCAGTCCTCGGGGAAAGATAGCATAACGCGGCTATTAACTTCGCGAATCTTCTGTAGATGCTCCTCTTCGGTCCAATTGTCGCCTTCTGTGGGGTTTTCCGGAGCCAGCGGCTCGAACTCCCGGACGGGACCATCGGTGCGCACTTCCACATCAATGAGCCGCGGATTGTAATCGGCCGGGAAGCGGGAGCGATACTCATAAGGGTCTTCGGTGTCCCAAGCGCCGCCGCGGATGACAACTTGGTGAGCAGTCTGGTCAGGACGGGAAGTGTCGCCGATCCTGAAGTAGGCGGTATCTTCAAATATCCCATTCATTATGCTCACCGCAGGGAAATGGTGGCCATAACTCAGATCGTAGAGTTTGGCGGCCAGGGCGCGGTGGGAGTTTTTGATTTGCTCGATTTTGTCGGGGTCAGACGCTTCCGGATCCACATGATCTTTGAAAAAGACCTGCATCGCATAGGTGCAGTGTTGTCCTTTCAAGTTGTCGGCTCGCTGGCGCTTGATGAGTTTGCCGGGCACCGGGAGGCGCTTTGTCTGCTGCCACAGTTCGCGTTCTCCTTCGTCCCACCACTCGGCGAGGACGTAGTTTGGCGACGAGCACCCCTGACCGGCTACGGTAACAGCGATGATGGGCTTGCCTTCCCGGACCGTAATGGAGCCGGCCTCGCCCAGCACTTCCATTCCCGCAGCATTGTGTTCCGCCCAGCCGTCAGCGGCCACATTGCTGTAGTGGAAGGGGACTGAATAGACATGATGCTGAGTGGCGAAGACTTCGGGGGTTTTGACCTCCCCCAGGCGGTCATCATCGGCCGGGGCGGAATAGACCGGTCGGCCGTTGACTTGCTGGGGCAAAGCGTCTGGGGCTGCCGCAGGGGCCTCATTTTGCCTGCCCGGTTCGTCTTTGCGCACTACCACATCAATAAGCCGAAAGACATAGTTAGCATGGTGACGAAGCACCGGTCCGGTAGGGTCGCCGTAGTCCTGCCCGCCGCCGCGGACAACCACCTTGTACACCCGCAAATCTTCCTGTGAAGTGTCGCCGATGCGGAAGCGCGCCGTATTCTCGAAAAACCGCCCGGGCAGGCTTCCCGGGACTTGCAGGCCACGGGTTAGGTTCCAGGCCTGCTCGCGCAGCCGGGCCGAGTGCTGCTCGGCTTCCTCCAGAGAACTGTATTCCGGCTGGGGTCCGAGGATATCCCGATGGTAGTCATTCGGGTGCTGACCGTTGAGGTCGTCAATCTTCTGGCGCTTTATCAATTTGCCAGCCTTTATTTCTTCGGGCTGGCCATCTTCGCCCCACCATTCCACTATATTGTAATTAGGCAACGAGATACCTGAGCCTACCACGATTACCTCAACAATGGGCTTCTGCTCAATAATGGTAATGCGGCCGTCGTCTGCCAGAAGTTCAATGCCAGCGTCGCTGCGGGCTAACCAGCCATTGACAGCAACGTTGTTGTAGCGGAAAGGTACTGCGTAGACATGGTGTTCAGTGTCGAAGACTTCTGCCACCTGCGCCTGGTCTGGCGGGGAACTATGGGGTGAATATTGCTCTTCGGTAAGGTTTACCTCGGAATTGCTCATATCTACTAACTCCTTTGTTCTGGTGAGCGACTATTGTAAGTGTTATCTGTCGTTGCTGAATAGATGGGACAAGTCCTTTCATACGCCGGTCATCGCCACTGGTATCCGTAAAGCCGGGCTCGGCGCAAGTAGAGTTTTATGGATGCCCGTTGGGGTGGCGCACTGGTTTGACTTTTCCACTTGAGCGGCGCCAATTTGTCATCACCGGTAAAAGGAATGCAGTCACTGCGGGTGAAGCCGGCTACGCGATCGGTCGGACATCTGAATAAATCGCGGAAAGCAAACATCTCATACGGCTCATCTGGATCTTCCTCAGGATCGATGTTCAGGTGCTCTATAAATGTATCTTCTAATATCATCGGCGGTAGGTCAGCAGATTCACTGGACATAGCAATAACTCCTGCAAAGCCAGAAGTTCACTACAATGCCTACGAGTTCACACAGTTATCTACTTCTATAATCATCAACTTTGACCTTTGTAAGGATGCAGCAGTAATTGTGTTCATATAGACATTCGTCATCCATAGCCAGAAATCAATAACTTCGGCGGCGCCCCTTTCGCTGTAGGTGAAGGGCGCAAGGGAGGTTGCGTGGGTCTCTCTGAGGAATCCTTGGCCAGCACGAGACGGTCGAGTTCATATGTACTGTCATGGTGGAAAACAGGCAATGCACAGAGGAAGACTGCTGGGCGGCGAATGCAGAATCTCAGGCATGGTGTTTGCTGACAATAATGGTAACGGGCGACGGGAGGGCGGCGAGCCAGGCATGCCCGGGGTCTGGATTTCTGACGGTGAGCGGATTGCGCAAAGTGACCAGGAAGGCCGCTACAGCCTGACCATCAGCCTGGATACGCTGCGCTGGGTGGCGGTGACGCGGCCTGAGGGTTGGTGTCTGACCACCCCTTTTTATATGGTGCTTGATCCCGAGCAGCACGCCGGGCAGGAAGTAGTCTGCAACTTCGGCCTGGCACCTGACCGGGCGAGCGCCCGCGACAATTTCTGCTTTCTGGTAGGTGGCGACAGCCAGTTCAGTAGGGCTTCGCAGGCTGAATGGTTGCGAGGGGAGATGGCCCGGATAGGCGATATCTGCCGCGATAATGCTGCCGCTTTTCTGTGCATAATTGGCGATCTGACTCAGAGTGGATTCGATCAGCAGTTCCGCTGGTACTTAGAGGCGCTGGCTGAGTTGGGCGATGTGGCGGTATACAATCTTTTCGGCGGCCATGACGGGCTCTATGACCGGGAAGACTACCCGCCCGGCCGCATCACCAACTATATCAAATACTGCGACCCGCCCGGCCGCATCACCAACTATATCAAATACTGCGGCCCGGCCTGGTATAGTTGGGAATACGGGCCCTACCACTTTGTGGCGCACGTCCCGGAGCTTGCCTTTCTGACGGAGGCTGAACGTCAGCGCCACGACCTGTGGCTGCAAGCGGACATCGCTAAGGTGCCTGGCGACAAGTACCTCATAGTGACAGGGCACTACCCACCCACCAATGAGAACATGCAGGCCTGGCTGGCCGACCATAAGGTGGCCGGTGTGCTGTATGGTCACTGGCATGAGCGGGGTATCTCCCAGTTCCGTACAGGCCGCGACGAGCAGCCAGTGATTCCCTATCTGTTGACTGCGCCGCTGCGCTCCTCACCGGACTCGGGAGCATTCGCTGCCGGGGTGCGCTTGGTGCATTTGGCTAAGGGCGAAATTTGGACGCGTACATTCATCCCCAGCCGCCTCGCTGCGCCCCCGGCGCCACCCCCGGTCTCTGATGCCCCGAGTGTGGAACTTGGTCGCGGCTGGCCGCAGTTGTTTTCCGGGGATTTAGGCCCTCGCGTAACCAGCGTAGTGCTCAAGCCACCACTGAAGATCGCCTGGCGAGTGCCTACCGGCGCTCATAACAGTATGTTTAACTCGCCCATCGTCTACGAGGGTAGGGTGATTGTCGGTGTCTATGATGGAGAATGGCATGGGGACCGCCCGGGGAGCACTATGGCCGCCTTTGAGGGCCAAACCGGCCGGGAGATGTGGCGCACCGCCATTGACTCTGATGTGCGGTTCGCGCCCTGCGCCAGTCGGGGTCGGGTCTATGCCCTCTCAGGTCTGGGCACCGTCTATTGCCTTGATGTAGCTACGGGCCGCATCATCTGGCAACGCTGGCTCTATGGCGACAACGACCGCGCGGGCGGCCATCGCCTGTGCCAGTCAATACCGGTCATCTACCAGGACAGGCTGTTGTGCGTCGGCCAGGACGGGCCGCTGTTTATCCTGGATCCAGAAACTGGTGAAATTGTGGCGGATGTAGATGTGAAGAACCACCCGTGCTACGCTGCACCGGCCATCGGACGGGGTAAGATGTTCTTCGCAGCGGAAGGTGTGACCACTGCGGTGGATCTGGCGACCTTGAAAGTGCTGTGGCAGACACTGACGCCGGGCACCCGGGCGGTGTCTACGCCTTGTCCTGGCGGAGATACAGTCTTTATCAACGGCACTACATTCTATGGGCTTGACGCGGATACCGGCAAGATACGCTGGAGTCGCGCGCTGGACATGTATCAGGACCTGGGGTCCTTAAGCGTGCTGGCCGCTGTTGCCTACGATGGTTTGGTCTACGGCGGCGGGCGCAAGTTTATGGCTCTCAATGCGGAAAATGGGGAAACTGTCTGGCAATTCACCCACGGCGAATACGAGGACGAGTTGGAGGAAACCGAGGGCCGCAGCCTGGGCGCGATGTCCACGCCACTCATCGCCGGCGACTTGATCTGGCTGGGCTCGGATGATGGCCACCTTTACGCACTTGACCGCCACAGCGGAGTGCTGAATTGGCGCCAGTACCTGGCCGCCCCCATAAAGTCCTCACCAGTCATATCTGGCAACGCTTTGTACGTTCTGGACTTTGATGGCAACCTTTACTGCTTAGTCGGCAATCCGCCATAGGAACACCGCATCTTGAGCGGATTGGCTGCACATTTTCCAATTCCGTAGAAGCGAGGTACAGTGCACAATGCTCAGAGGAATAGCGTTGGCAATAGTAGGCCTGGTTGTGGCATCTGCGGCCTATGGTACCGAGGCCGTAGAAGCACCGATGTTGGCAGCCACCCGCGCGGACACGCTGGCCACTACACTGGCCGGTTACGGGGTGAAGATCTTCCGGATTCAATAGTCTAATGACTGAGTTGAGTCTGGGGGTAAGCAGTTGTGGAAGCGAAATGAGTATAGATAACAAAGCCGAAGGGCTGAGAGTTATTGTTCTGGGGGTTGATGGCCTCACTCCCGGTTTGGTGCGCCGATGGGCGGCAGCGGGATACTTGCCTAACTTTGCGCGCCTCATCACCGAGGGCTGCTTCGGCAAGTTGCGTTCCACTGGGGAGTTCAGCAGTCCTCAAGCCTGGCCCAGTTTTATGACTGGAGTCAATCCCGGCAAGCACGGGATTTTTTCGTTCCTGCAGCGAGTGCCACGCACCTATCAGTTCCATCACACCACATCCCAGGACATCAAAGCCGAGACAGTTTTTTCTATTCTTAGCCGGCATAACCGCAAAGTTGCGGCGCTGAACTTTCCCTGCACTTACCCCGCCCAGCCAGTCAACGGTATAGTCATCGGCGGCTGGCTAACTCCTTCGCTACGAGCTAATGGCGCCACTTATCCGGCCTCGCTGGCTGAGCAGATTAGAACTCACTTCGGCAACTATCCGTTCCACGCCGAGGCCAAGCGCCATGTTATTGCCGGCAATAACCGGCGCGCCTTGGCCAATCTAACAAATGCAGTCAATACCAAAGTTAATATAGCGGCCCATCTATACGACCAGCAGCCCTGGGACTTGTTCGCGGTGGCTATAGTAGAAACAGACGCGGCCCAGCACTATTTCTGGCCCTACTGCGACCCGCAACATCCGCTCTATGAGCAGGTGGACCGCAGTTGGTGTCAGGCCCCGGTGCGGAGGCTGTATGAGCAAGTAGACGCTGCTCTGGGCGAGATTATGCACAAGATTGATGAGCGAACCGTACTTATGGTAATGTCCGACCATGGTGGAGCAATACTAAACGAAGGCCGCGCTTACGTGCGTAGCCTTCTGGAAGAGTCAGGGTTGACAGTGGTCAAACCGCCGGGTTTGTCGGGCTGGCTGCTGGGTGGGATGCGCCGATACTTGGAAAAACTCGGTCACCGGTGGCTGCCTAAGTGGGCGAAGAGTTCTCTATTATCTAATCCTATTGCTCGGCGCTGGGTGGAGAACTACTTCGCCAAGTCCTTTATTAGCCACAATGACTGGCGCCGGACCCGAGCGTATTGCTTCTACTGGGAGACCCAGCCCTGGGTGAATCTGGCCGGCCGCGAGCCTCAAGGGATAGTTCAGCCTGGAGAGGAATATGAGCAGGTTAGAGACTATATGATCCAGACGCTGTTGCGATCCAAAGATCCAGCCAGCGGTCAGCCGGCAGTTGATGAAGTATTCCGCCGTGAAGAACTATACCACGGCCCCTATCTGGAGAATTTCCCGGATATTGCTATCTGGTGGAATTGCAGCGTCGCGTTGTCGGGATTGGTCGTGGCGGACGAGCAGGAGGCAATGGTTCAGGCCAACAAGGAGATGGATATGACGGGGCTATACGGCGGGCATAGTCCTGAGGGCACTATTGCTCTGTGGGGACCTGGTATCAACAAAGGTCAGACTCTACAAGAAGCCAGGATTGAAGACTTGGCTCCTACCATACTGTATGTGCTGGGCCATCCGGTGCCCGAGTATATGGATGGCGCGCCCCTACTGAGGGCAATGACCGAAGAAATTACCCAACGTCCCGTGAAATACGAAGAAGGCAGCTATCAGATGGGAGCAAGCGAGTTGGAGGTCTATACTGATGAGGAGGAAGAAGCGGTACGAGAAAGATTAAGCGATCTTGGCTATATCTGATTGAGGTGCACCCAAGTATATGGCAGCAAACGAGGGGAAGACGGGGCCGATTGAATCGGGCAGCAGACCACGCTTTATCCTGTTCGGCCTGGACGGGGCTACGCTTGACATATTGGAACCGGCCGTGGCTCAGGGGAAACTTCCTACTATTGGCAGGCTGATGAGGCGAGGCAGCCACGGGGTCCTCCAATCTATCATCCCCCCTATAACCGCAGCCGCCTGGACCACCCTGATGACCGGAGTAAATCCCGGCAAGCACGGCATCTTTGAGTTTTATACTCTTCAGGAAAACTCCTACAACCCGCGGTTGGTATCCAGCGAAGACCGCAAGAGTCTGGCCATCTGGGACCTGCTCAATCAATGCGGACTCAGCGTGGGGGTAGTCAATGTCCCGATCACCTATCCCCCTGACCAGGTGACGGGGTGGATGATCTCAGGGATGATGGGGGCCCCTGACTTTGGCAAAGCAGTGTGCTGGCCGCCCCAATTGGCCAGCGAGGTAGGCGCAGTGGTTGACCGGTATCCTATGGGCCAAGTCCCAAAGAGCGCTCGTGGCTCTTATGATTTCAGGGCCCTTCAGCAGCAAATTTCCAGCCGCACTTCAGTGACTATCCGACTGCTGCGCACGCACCCGGTGGATGTGCTAATTGTGGTGTGCAATTACACTGACCATGTGCAGCACTGGTTCTGGCGGGACTGCGGTCTTACCACTCCATCGGCAGAGCATATTGAAGATATGGTACTGTATGCCTATCAGCAGGCTGACCGTTTCCTGGGGCAACTCTTGGACTTCTGCGGCGAGCAGACTACCGTTTTCCTTGTTTCTGACCACGGCGCTGGGCCTATTGAAGAACATCTTAATATGGAGCGTTTCCTCCTGGATGCTGGCCTGATGACAGTAGAGGGGCGGCAAGGCCCCACAATTTTAGAGCGAGCAGCGAATCTAACTCCGCAGTGGCTGCGCAGGAAATTGCCTGGCAGTTGGCGGCAGGCGGGGTGGCACTGGTTACGCCAGCAACGGGTAAAGCGCATAGATTGGCCGCGGACGCGAGCGTTCAACGTGGGCAGTTATCTGGGTTTACGGTTGAATGTGGAAGGTCGCGAGCCGCAAGGATGTATTCATCCCGACGACTATTATGACCAGCGCCAGGAAATTCGCGCCCTTCTGGAGGATTACCGCCATCCCAACACCGGTGCACCTGTCTTTGAAGTCTACACTGGCGAAGAATTGTATCACGGGCCGTATGTCTCTCAGGGTCCTGATCTGTTAGGTATTATCGGCGAAGAAAAGATCCAGTTAGCCGACTTTGCTCATCCGACGCGGACTCCGGTATTGGTTGATTGGGAGCAGATGGGCAAAGTAGCCCCGCATAGTCGGACCGGTGGCCACCGCTGCGCTGGCGTGCTGATTGCGGCCGGACCTAATGTTCGGGCTAATGGTTTGGATAATGAGGCTCAGATAGTTGATATTGTGCCCACTATGCTCTACGCCCTGGGTTTGTCCATACCAATATACTGTGACGGCCGGGCGCTCACCGAACTGTTTACTGCTGCTTTCACAACCGCTCATCCACCCTCCTACACCGAGACAGATATGCGCCGCCAGTTTATGGGGGAGGCAGTCAGCGTGTATTCTGAGCGGGAGAGCGAGCAAATAACCCAGCGGCTACGCGACTTGGGGTACTTGGAGTAGTAATCGGGAGAGATTTCAGCAGCCACGGACCGGGCCCTGGTGCGAGTCCGTTATGCCGGTAAATCCGGCTTGTTTCAATGCGCGCCTCGGCCCTGCAGCATTACAAGCATGGTGCGGAGGATAATGCGGAAGTCCAACCCAAAGGACATATTGTAAATATAGTAGAGGTCGTAGCGCAGTTTGCGAAAAACATCCTCCTCGCAGGTATCGTAACCTTGGTTGACCTGGGCCCAGCCGGTGATGCCGGGCCGCACGCAATGGCGCCGGTTATACATCGCCATCCGCTTATTGAATTGATCGACGAACTCGGGGCGCTCGGGCCGTGGGCCGATCACACTCATGTCCCCTGTAAGCACACTGAAAAGTTGGGGCAGTTCGTCCACTCTGGTACTACGCAGGATCCGGCCTACTGGAGTAACACGGGGGTCATCCTCAGTAGCCCAGATGGCCCCAGTATCCTTTTCCGCATTGGTGGTCATTGTGCGTAGTTTGGTCAAGACAAACTGGGAGTTGTCATGCCCCACTCGCTGTTGGCGGTAGAAAACTGGACCGGGAGAGGTAAGTTTAATAGCCGCCGCCGCCAGGCCCATTAGTGGTAAAGCGAAGGGCAAAACCGTCACAGATATGCCCACATCCACCAGCCGTTTGAGGCGGCCGGCATAGAAACTTCGGCCATTGCGGCCGAATTGCAGGTCATACTCAGCGTCCATTTCAAGTAGCGGGGCCTGTTCGGTCAGATTCATGAATACGTCCTGGAGCGTGGCAACTTTGACGTGATGAGAAGCACTGGCACTCAGTATTTTGCGCAATTGGGCCGAGGCGGTCGCCCGGTCACAGAGGGCGATGTGCGAGATACCGTTTTCTTCTATTACCTGCTCCAGGTCATCCAAGTTACCTACCTGGGGAAGGCCAAGGGTGAAGTGATTGCCTCCGGGCACAGTCTCAGTTGGGACATAACCCACCAGGCAACTCCTACAGGAATCATCCAGATTGCGCTGCAAAACCGAAACACGCGCCAACCCGGTATTACCGACAAACAGCACTCGGGGTAACGAATTGTATTCGGGGACCCCCGACTGGAGCCACAGGCGCAGGCCGACTGTCCCTACCGTCATTATCAACGCAGATAACAGGTAGAAAAGCCTTCCTGCCAACCACGCTGGTGCTACCCAATAAGTCAGGATGATAGCGGCGAGGCTGCCCAGAACCACACTGCGGAAAACCAAGTATGCCACCAGCAGCGGCGACTGGGCGGGTGCTTTGTAATATAATCCCTGGAGGTAGAAGACAGCGACCCAACTGAATACCAGAAGAACTGTCGAGGGGAAAACCGACAACAACCAGTCCGACATGGGCACCACAGGACTGGTGAGCACTTTCGCCCCTATAATAGCCAACGCAGCCAACGCGAGGTCCGCCAGAAGAATCAATAGTCGGAAAATTGACTTGTTCAAGTGTACCCAGCCCCCCTTCTGTCTACCAGCCGACATAGACACTCGGGTCGCAGCCTGTAGTTAATTGTATCACACACGCCCATTCACTTCCACCATATCTCATTAGTATATTCTCGGCCCCCCGCCACTATTCCTTCCTGCTGATGAAAATGTTTCTGAATAGTTTTGCGATTTACAGATAGACACGGCAGCATTCAATTAGACAGTAATTACGAGTTTTAGTTAGAAGCCACAGGTATCCTGATGCCGTCATTGATCGCCAGCACCTGCTGGCCAACACTACTTCCCGCCCTTCAGTGGGAAGGCCACGGATGTATGGGCGACGAAGAGTGAGTAGGGCGAACTGAATATTATGAATCTATACACCTGCGATTTGCACGTACACATCGGACGGTCGGGCAGCGGTCGGCCAGTCAAGATCACGGCGGCTCGGGACCTGACCTTTACCAATATCGCCGTCGAATGCGCCGAGCGCAAGGGGATTGATATTGTCGGAATTGTGGATTGCGCTTCGCCCGCGGTGATGGAAGATATTGCCCAACTCCTTCAGGCCGAGCAGATGGTCCCCCACTCCGGTGGTGGCCTGCGGTATCGGCAGCAGGTGACGGTTATTCTGGGGGCTGAATTCGAAACCAAGGAGCCCGACGGCGGTATTTCCCATCATATCAGTTATTTTCCCGATTTCCCCCAACTTCAGGAATTTTCCGCCCAAATGGCCCAGCATGTAACTAACCTACAACTATCGTCCCAGGCCTGTCAGATGCCGGCCCGGGAACTGATGCAGATTTGCCGGGATTGCGGCGGGATGTTTATTCCAGCCCACTGCTTCACTCCTCACAAAAGCGCCTACGGTGCCTGCACCCGGCGCCTGGCGGATATGTTCGGCGAATTGTGGGATCAGGTGCCGGCCATAGAACTGGGCCTGTCGGCGGATAGTTATCTGGCCGACCATATCGGGGAATTATCCGCCAAGAGTTTCTTGAGCAACTCGGATGCTCATTCGCTACCGCGCATTGCCCGCGAGTATAATATAGTAGAGATGGCGGGGCCGACTTTTGAAGAATTAAGTAAATGTCTGCGAAGTGAGGAAGGCCGAAGCATTAGGGCGAACTTCGGTCTCGACCCGCGCTTGGGCAAGTATCACCGCACATACTGCAACAGTTGTGAGCGCATTGCCCAGGGCGAGCCACCAATGACCTCTTGTGAGCACTGTGGCAGCAGTGATATAGTTATGGGCGTGTTAGACCGCATCGTCCAGATTCAGGACTATCCCGAGCCTCACCCGCCTGATCATCGTCCACCGTACCAGTATCAGGTGCCGCTGCTGTTTGTGCCAGGAGTAGGGCCGGTGAGTCTGCGGCGGCTGATCAATAACTTTGGCAGCGAGATGGCAGTCTTGCACGAGGCCGACGAGCAGCAACTGGGGTTGGTCGTTGGCAGCAAGATTGCGCGATTAATCGTTCTGGCTCGTGAGGGCCGACTGCCGCTGCAACCGGGTGGCGGCGGCATTTATGGCAAGGCGATGACCGAAGACGTCAGCCAGATGAGTATTCCGGGTGTCTAAAGATGGCGGGAGACGAAGAACCAACGGTGATAGTCGGTAGGACGGGCGTCTCGCCCGTCCTACCAAATAGGAGGAGTGAGCAGTTATGAATCTTCACAAGCGCCGAGCAATAGTAGTGTTTGCCGCATTGGTAATCTTAGGTCTGGAGTGTGCGGTGAGCGGCGGCTATGCCGACTTGTTTGACTATGTGACCAAGCCTGACGAAGCTTTTCAGTGGGAATTGCGTAGTGTTGACGAGGGACTGCTGGGCAAGATTTACGATTTGCACCTGGTCTCGCAGGTCTGGCAGGATATCAAGTGGGAGCACCAGATTCAGGTATATGAACCACAGGCCATCGAGTTTCCTGAGGTGATGGGACTGCTTATCACGGGAGGCAGCGCTAACCCCGAGGATCAGGCCCTGGGTCTGACTGCCGCTAACCTGATGGGCGCCCGCCTGGCCGTTCTTTACCACATTCCCAACCAGCCTCTTTTTGGCGACCTACGCGAAGATGCCTTGATTTCCCATACCTGGGTCAAATACTTGGAGACCGGTGATGAGGACTGGATACTACTATTTCCCATGGTCAAAAGCGCCCTGCGCGCTATGGACTGTCTGCAAGAACTGGCGCAGGAGCGCTGGCAGGTGAACCTGCACGAGTTTGTGGTATTGGGCGCTTCCAAGCGCGGCTGGACGACTTACCTGACGGCCATCGCTGACCCTCAGCGCACCATAGCCATCGCCCCCATGGTCTTTGACATGCTCAACATACCGGTGCAGATCCAACATCAACGTGACTTCTGGGGCGATTACTCCGAGCAAATAGACGATTACACAGAGAAGGGCTTCGCCCAGATGCTGGATACCGAGCGCGGCTTCCGCCTGGCCTGGATGGTGGACCCGTACTCATACCGCGACCGGCTGCTGATGCCCAAGTTGATCGTGCTGGGCAGCAATGACCCTTACTGGCCCATTGATGCGATCAATCTCTACTGGTCAGGCCTGGCCCAACCCAAATTGCTGCTCATTGCTCCGAATTGTGGTCATGGCCTGGAGGATATGAGCCGCGTGGTAGGATCACTGGGTGCGTTTTTCCGGCTGGTCGTCCAGAAAAAGTCACTGCCAAAACTGCAATGGCAGTTTGATGAGTCTGCCGAGGGGCTTGTTTTACATCTCACCGCCAACCCCCAACCGGCTGAGGCGCGGCTGTGGGCGGCTCGCTCGCTGGTGCGGGATTTCCGGGACGCTACCTGGGAGGCGACGGATTTGGTTGAGGAGGGCGACGGATTTGTGGGCCAGGTAGCACAGGCCAAAGGTCGCTACACGGCGGTCTATGGTGAAGTTGTCTTCGCAATCGGCGGGCAGCGCCTTTATGTCTCCACCCAGCCGCGTGTGCTGCACCCCGTCGCGACCCAGGCCGAGTGAATTGACAGCGCCCTTTGTCTGTGTTACCGGTTAGCTTGCTGAGGTGATATGATGGCGTTTTCTATCCTTATGTGTGTTCGTCTTAGCAACAGGGAGTTCATAAACATCTGTCGCGTAGCGCAGGTTCTCTAACCTGCACGGCCTATCACCGCGAGGTCGGAGGACCTCGCCTACGGAACAAAAAACAGAGGAGTTCACTAAGATGATACTGAGATTGGTTACCTTTATGGTCTATGGCGATGAGGAGCCCCGCATAGGAGCCTTGGTGGGAGACAATGTATTGGATTTGCAAACGCTGGCCGGGAGTCAGCCTGAGCCCGCAGATTATTGTCCGGAACAGGGACTGGCCGAGGTGCTGGGTAATCGGCAGTGGCTGGACTGGGCGCGGCATGCTGTTGAGGTAGCGCCGCCTCAATTGCTGTACCCTCGTTCCGGTGTGCGCCTGCTGGCTCCGGTGCCCGCGCCCGGTAAGGTTTTCTGCCTGGCCGGTAATTTCGCCGATCATATCGCCGAGGCGGGGGAGCACGGCCATAAGATGGCCCTGGAGCGGGAGGCGATGGGCGCTCCGCGAGTGTTCATGAAGCCTTCTGTGGATACGGTGATTGGTGACAGTGAGCCTATTCTCCTCTCCCGTACCTCTACGTTTGTGGACTATGAGGCCGAACTGGGAGTCATCATCGGTAAGGAGGGGCGCTACATTTCTGAGGAGGAGGCCCTGGATTACGTCGGAGGCATCTGCGCCTTCAACGATGTCTCCGAGCGCAAACTTGAGGCCCACAGCGGCGAAGAGGCCACCGACTGGGACCATTTCTTTGACTGGCTCAACGGTAAGTGGTTCAACTGCTTTGCCCCTATGGGCCCCTGCGTGGTGCCGCTGGGTGACGTGCCTGATTTGGACAACCTGAGCCTGCGCCTGTACCTGAATAACGAACTGAAGCAGGACGGCAATACCGGCCAAATGATATTCAAGGTTGCCGAGATCCTCGCCTATATATCTACTATAGTGACCTTGCGCCCTGGGGATGTGATTGCCACCGGTACCCCGTCTGGTATCGGCCTGCCTCAGGGCATTAGGCTCCAAGACGGCGATGAGGTCCGGGTGGAGTTGGAAGTGGTGGGCACTTTGACCAATCCAGTCTGTGCTGAAGCATAATGCGGTGCCGTCAGTCACCAACCTGATGACAGGTGCTCACGATATGGCAATATATTTGCCCACTGCTGCCATAGGTAACGGTCGGGTGCTGGCCACTCTGGGTGGCGCCGGGGAGATTATGACTTTTTTCTATCCCCGCATTGACTTCGCCCAGAACATCCACGAGTGCCTACCTGCCTTGTATGTGGGCGACCCCAGCCACGGCACCTTTATCTGGACGTTTGGCCCCCAGTTTCAGCGCCATCAGCAATATGTCGCCGAAACTAACATTATCCGCACTGAATTGACTCTGTCTACCCCGCCGCTGGTAGTCACCTTTGAGGATTTCTGCCCGCCGGACAAGTCGGCTCTGGTGCGGATAGTCACTGTTGAAAATAGCGGGGTTGGCGATTTCCGGGGTACTTTCCTGCACTATTTTGACCTTAATCTGGGTGAAATCCCGGTCAAGCAGGCGGTTAGGTTTGTGGCCGATGAGGGCTACATCCTCCAGTACTTCCGCGATGTGGTAATGGCCGTCGGCGGCACTCGGCCCGATGTCTGGCGGTGTGGAAAGTCCATTGACCCCGACTCGCCGGCCAGCGCCAAGTCTGACCTGTACGATGGGCATCTGAACGGACAGCCCGAAGATATCGGCCAGGTGGATTTTGCCCTGGGTTATCGTCTGAAACTGGCCCCGGGGGAGCAGAAGCACATAGAGATAATTCTATCGGCTGAGGAGAGCCATCAGCGTACCTCGCAGCAGTTTATGAATCTGCAGAGCATCGGCGCTGAGGAGTTGCTGGACCGCACGGTGCAGGATAATCAGAAGTGGCTGCAACGGCGCCGGCCTGTCCGCGTCAGCGAGCCTTTGCAACAAGCCTACCAGCGGGCTTTGCTCTCCTTGTCATTGTTGGCCGATGCTCCCCCCATAATCCCCCCGCAAGCGGGGGGATACAGGGGGGTAAGCTTCATCGCCGCGCCGGAGTTTGACCCGGCTTACCTGCGCTGCGGCGGTTATGGCTACTGTTGGCCGCGGGATGCCACTCATGCCGCTCTGGCGCTGCACAAGGCCGGCTATGCGGAGTATTTGGAGGGGCTGGTAGACTGGTATTGCCGCGTGCAGTTGCCCTCGGCCTTGTGGGCGCAGCGCTACTGGGCCGATGGCCAGATTGCCCCCTCCTGGTCACTAAGGGAAGATTTCCATCAGATTGACCAGAGCGCGGCAGCCCTCATTGGTATATGCCGATATATTCTGTCGCTGCCGACTGGGCGGCAGAAAGATGAGTTGGACAATAGATGGTCAACTGTCCAGTCCGCCGCCTCGGCTCTCGCCCAGATGGTTGACGAGAGCGGACTGCATAAGGCCGCTTGTGATTTGTGGGAGACCTATTGCGGAACCTTTGCCTACAGCAATGCCGCTATTTATGCGGCACTGCGTGATGCCGCCGCCTGTGCCCAAATTGGCGGTCGGGCTGAGCCGGCATCATACTGGAGCAGTTTAGCGGCCAAGATTCGTCAGGCTACCGTTGATCTGTACAACGGCGAGTATTTCCCCCGGGGACTGCGCGAGGCCGGTCACACTGACACGGTCGTAGACTCCTCCACTCTGGGATTATGTGAGCCGTTTGCGCTCTTATCAGTGGACGACCCCGATGAGCGCCAGATGATTGAATCAAACTTGGCCACGATTCAACAGCGGCTGAGCGTCGCGCTGCCGGATGGAGTAGGGATTCGCCGCTATGAGGGGGATGGCTACCTGGGCGGCGTGATTGGCGCGGTCAACACTCTGTGG
>JALGUR010000143.1 GCA_029820565.1 Candidatus Zipacnadia bacterium | reverse complement strand
AAGGTCGGACTGAAATTTGCTGACGGGATCTTGCCCCTTTCGATACTGGGGACCGAGATACACGAAGGAGAAGACTACGAGAACGCGCCCAAGCCCTTCGAATTTGACTACTTCCGGCCCTACGGCAACGATGAATGGTGGCTGGACGAAGCCTGGGTCGCGCACAGCTACGGGGAAGATGACTTCTGGCGCTTTGGCCGCCAGTTTCAGCAGTATGGGCTGGGGCTGGTAGTAAACAACGAGCGGCGGGCCCAACAGGGCTTCCGGCGGCGTTTCGACGGACTCTTCGGCCTGAACAATGTGGACCTGGATATGTTCTATGGAGGCAGCTCGTACAACTGGGCACCCATCCCACCGAGCAATCCGGGCAGCGACGGCTACTTCTCGTCACACGTACAATATGATGGCGATCGCCTTGACCTGGGTTTCAGTTGGCTACCTGACGGAGTCGGTCAGGAGGACGTGCAGGGTGTTGACCTGTCCTACCGCTACGGCGGTGATAAGTATTTGGTCGCTGAATATGGCTGGATATACCACCACGCCAACCGCTATGTATATCCCAGGAAGCATCGGCCTGATGCTCTGGGTATAGCCCTGGATCTGCACAAGAGTGACGATCTGTGGTTACAAGGGTGGTACTCAAGAGTTGACGCAGAATACGACGTTCAGTACTCCTCGCTGCATCCTTATGTGAAGATCGAGCAGCGCAACCGCCCGCAAAACCTCCTGTACTGGGACCGCTGGCTGGAGCGACGGCCAGTTCTAACCAATCTGGAGTTTATCGGCGGGAATGTTTGGACGCATCTGGGCGAGTTTCCTCTGCATTTCAGCTACTACCACGTTAATCCAGATTCTCCCACCTGGTGGTACGACTGTCAGGTGACGGGCATAGTATTTGACAACCTGTGGGCGGTGCGTACCTATCGCTCACTGGGAGAAAACGCATCTGTCCAGCTTACCTACGCGCAAGCTCTACGCAGTGATGAGCCTAACCTTGATCTGGAGGGTGAACCACTGGGTGAAGTTGGCGACCAGCAGTTTCTGCAGCTTAAGTTTATGGCGGGCTTCTAACCAATAGTGCAGAGGCTGACAGTCGCCTGTCAGCTTTAGGGTTGGCCAAGACAAATGGCAACAGACTCACATTGAGCCTGAACTCATAGACAAAGGCCACCGCCGAGGTGGCTTTTGCTATGTCGGAGGGCGAGACAGGCAGGATAATCAGTTGGCCACGACGAAAACAAAGTTGCAAAGATGAACAGTATGCTCCCGACAGCCAACCACATACCGGAAGGCAATGAGAAACCTGCATCCCGGAGGAAGTGGCGGATCGCCGCAGCAGTTGCAGTGCTGATTGCAGCACTTATTGTCTGGGAAGCGTGGCCTCGCCCAACATTAGTGGATGTTGTGTCTGCGCAAACCTCGCCTCTGATAGGACATCTGTCGGCCAGCGGCGAGATTGACGGCAAGGTAGCCAGCGTTGGAGCAAAGACCGCTGGCGAGGTGGAGCAGGTGTACGTGGCTGAAGGTGAGCGGATCGCTGACGGTGCCCCGCTGGCACGCATCTCGCCTGGCCCCACGGGCTTTGCCGCTACCTCCGCCGAGCAACTGAACATACAGGTCATTGCCAGTCCCTTCGCGGGAGTGGTAGCCCGCAGATATGTAGATCCAGGTGACACGGTAGCTCCCGGCCAACCGCTATTCACCGTGGTTGACCCACAGCAGGTTTGGGTGGTTGCCTACATCAATGATATTGACATGCCTAAAGTACACCAGGGCCTGCCGGTAGAGGTCACGCTACCAACATATCTCGCAACGACTTATCATGGGAAGATAACCGCCATCGGTCCGCTGGCCAAACCACGCAGTGAACTGCAGTCAGGGGCGCGAACGGTGCGGGTGCGCATAGACCTGGACGAGCCAATGTCGCATATGATACCCGGCACTGAGGTCAATGTGGATGCCTCAGTGACTCTGCGCAGCCAGGCATTGTTAATCCCCGCCGACGCCGTCAATGAGAACCACCAGGGCCGCTACGTGTGGGTGGTACGTGATGGTCGTGCCAATCAACAGCAGATTACGACCGGCCTGACCAACTATCTGGCGGTGGAGGTGCTGGACGGGTTGACGGAAACAGACTTGATCATAACCGCAGGTCAACAGGACCTACAGGTCGGCCAACGGGTCAATCCGCAGTCAACACCTGCGGTACTCAATCCAAAGTAGCCCTGCAAGTCCGCCCCAGGCCATACGTTATTAGCTATGAGCTCTCCACTGGTAGTATTATGGGGTTGACCTGGAGCTTGAACCGGGTGACATCGTCGTGCTGCTTGGCCCCAGCGGCTCGGGCAAGACCACCCTGATCAACGTCATCGGCGGGCTGGACAGTCCGACCAGCGGCACGGTCACCGTTGCCGACCAGGATATTACCACGGCCAATGAGGACCAACTCACCCGCTTCCGGCGCAATACCGTCAGCTTCGTCTTTCAATTTTTCAATCTGGTGCCAACCCTGACCGCGCTGGAGAACGTCGAGCTGGTCGCCGAGCTGAGCGGCAGCGACGCCGAGTGCCTCGATTTGCTGGACCGCGTCGGCCTGGGCGAG
>JALGUR010000142.1 GCA_029820565.1 Candidatus Zipacnadia bacterium | reverse complement strand
TGGCCCGGGGGGAATGGGCAGCCGCCTTTGGGATTCACGTGCTGAGTCCGGCGGCTTACGTAATCACGTGCGGGGTACTGCTGGCCGGTGGGGTGGGGTTGGTACGCAACCGTCGGGCACTGCCGCAATGGCTGTTTGGGCAGCGGGCCGGTCGAGTCATCCTATTGATTATTCTGCTGGGTTGGGTTGTTAACTTAACACGTGTCTTATCTGGGTTGGGTTGTTAACTTAACACGTGTCTTATTGCAGGCATAAGTTATCTATACTTGAATATATCTGTGAAAATAATTGTAGAGAGATGTTGACAGATAGTCTGGGATGGGTATAATTACAGCAACAGTTACATTTTGCTGAAGTTTTTGACCGTCAATTGGGGTAGTTAGTCAAAGGATAGCGGGCTGGAGGGCTGTGCTACTTGTCTCATTAGGCTTTATCCATAACATTATTGTATGGCTGTTGGTGCATTCAAGGAACTATGTCTACTCGAATACCGGTACTAAAGTTTGGGGGCAGAGTGCTACAGGGTCATCAGAGGTTTGGCCCGGATGAGAGTAACGTAGTAGAGCAGTGCCACAAGCTTGCGACCGCTAATGAGATATATCGGCTCGTTGAGCAGAAACGCAATGAAGCCCGAGCCATTCGCCTCCGCGAAATCGCGGAGGACTTTATTTTGCCTCTGCGCGCCGAGGGGATCGTGCCGGCGATAGTAGTATCAGCCTTTGATTGGGTCACCGACAAGCTTGACCAATTGAGCACCTATATCGCTCCTGAGCCGGTGGATCGGGAGTATGCACGCTTGCTGATGAGCGGTGAGCTGCGGGCCAACTCTTCTCTGGCTATGATGCTGGAGGCCCTGGATTGCACCGCCTACTCGATGACTGGCCGGGAGGCGGGCATACGGACTAAAGGCGGGGCAGTGGGGGCGTTGATTCAATCAGTGGATGAAGGATATCTGCGTCACCTTATCGGAGAGGGAATTGTGCCAGTCGTCGCTGGCTTTCAAGGCTATTACCGGGATTCGGAGACCGGGCGCAATGAAGTTTCCGTTCTAGGGCGAGGTGGCTCGAACCTAACTGCTGTGGCCCTGGCTCATGTCCTGGACCAGTCCGAAGCTATTATGTATAGCAACGTGGATGGCATCTACGACCGGCCCCCATCGGTCTATGATGATGCGCAGAAGATCGAGGAAGTAGACGGTCGGGAGCTGTTCCAGTGGCCGGAATTCCCCCAGGTTATCCAGCAGGAAGCAGTGGAGTACGCGCTGGGCTGCGGGATTGATATTTGGATTCGCAGTGGCTTTAACCCCGAGCTGCCCGGGACACGGATCATCTGTTCCGAGTAGCTGGTGCCGGGCGTCCGTGATGTGGTGAGCCTGTGCACGGGGGAGTCGGGATAGGGCGTTTGCTGGCAGATTGTGTGGCCGTAATGTGGGTGTGAACTGCAGAATAGAGGCTTGATCAGGGGCGTTGACTTGTGTCAATGCTTGTTATGTGCTATAATATAAAGTGTGTTCGTGACCGATTGGGGAGGATGCGAATGCCACTACGACAGTGGCAAGCAGTAATGGAATTACTGATGCCGGAGGCAGTTCGCCGAAGCACAAGCCTGGAAGCAGCCGCCTCTGGACATTTAGACAATTGATCGCATTAGGCTAGCGCCCAGTAGCAACCGACGGCAAGATATGCTAAAAGGGAGAGTCAGCTAATGTACCAGATACGACGCGTGCCAGTGGTCAAGCCCTTAACCCTATTTGTCGCAGTCCTGATAACCTTTCCCTACGGTTTCCCTTCTTCTGCCTACAGCCAGACCTTCACAGAGGTAACCTCGGCAGCAGTGCTGCCTATTCAGGATGCCACCGGCGCGGAGTCACTGCTAGTCTCCGAGCAGGTCACCGACGCCGTGGCGTTGGCTTTGGACGGCTCTGGTGAATTTAGGGTTATCTCCCGGCGGGATCTGGAAGCGGCGCTTTCCGATATGGGCCTGAAGCCGCCGTTGATGGATGGTCAGCAGGTACGCTTGGGTAATCACCTGCGGGTTGACAAGGTCGTCAGCGGTGTTGTCCACGAAATGAAAGTCAATAGCCGAACAGGCCAATGCCGGGTTCGGCTTGAGATCAAGGTTATGGACGTTCCTTTAAAAGCTATATTTGACGGAGCTATGGTAGATGTTGAAACCCGGCCTATCCCAGGGTGGCAAGGCCAGGATGAGACCGTAGCCAACGAAGCGCTGCGTCTGGCTGCCGAGGAAGCAGTTACAGAAATGCTTCGGCGGCACGTGGCGCGCGGTAGCGTGCTCCAGATAGATGAGTTTGGGACCATTTTGCTGAGCATTGGTCTCAATGAAGGCGTCTTCCGGAAGCAGAGGATGCTGATTGTTCGGCCGGACTGGAATCCGGATTTAGAGAAAGTCGAGATCAGGGACGTGGGCAGAATTGAGGTCTTCCATACCGAACCCCGCTTCTCCAAAGCCAAGGCGCTGGCCGGCAGCCAGTGGCCGCAGACCGGCGATAAGGTATATGCGCTGTATACCCCAGGCAGCGGCGCCGACGTGCAGATTGCCCAGGAGGGCGCAGGTGGGACACCCTACATCAGAGTTAACACCGATCGCGGCTTCGTTCCGGAGACTAGCCAGGTCCATGCCTGGTTGTTCTATCGCGGCGAGTTGGAACCTCTGGCCGAACCGGATAACATCGTGGGTGCAACCTCCCAAGCGCGTTTGGACACATATGCTGATGACCCTGCCGCAAGGCCGGGCGAAACCTTTAGTACCAGTTTTACCTATGTTGACCGCAGCGGCGCGCAAGCCGACGGTAGCGTTGAACTTACCTACGATGATCCGGCGTTAATGGTCGGTTCTTCGTATTACTACAAGGTCCAACGGGTGGTTGACCCAATTATGCCGCAACCGCCCATAGGGGGGGGTGGGGGTGAAGAGGAAGAAGAAACCGCAGGAACTGCGCAAGTAGGGCCAGCACAAGGTGAACTCACCGTTGAACCACCTGAGGCCCTCGGCGAACCCAGCCGGGCGGTCGGGCCCGTCACCTACTTTGAGCCAGCCATACTGATCTCACCAAGCAATACCAGCGGGACAGTTGATCCGACGGATGTGACCTTCGAATGGATGCCCTCCGATGGTGCCGATGAGTATCAGGTGCAGGTCTACGGCCCGCCCTACGGCGACATAAGCTCAGGCAATTTGGTCTACCAAAGTCCTATACTGCCATCGACAGGCCCATCACTGATGACTCATACTATCCCCAGTTCTTTTAACTTCAATGGTGAGACCACGTACTGGTGGGTTGTGGTAAATCGCAAGCACGGAGAGGCACAACCGCTTGCACGGATCAGTGGACAGGATCTGTCTGGCTGGATTTACAGTAACAAGTGGA
>JALGUR010000141.1 GCA_029820565.1 Candidatus Zipacnadia bacterium | reverse complement strand
AGGTCGGCGATAGTAGCCCGACGGATAATGAGTTTGGGCGCATCAGCCATTGGTTAGTTGGCTCCTCTACGACTACAGACCCAGGTCAAGGCCCTGGCTGCGCTCAGCCTGCGATACTGCGATGTAGTTGGGACGAAGAGTGAAACAGCTCTGGGCATCAGCCCCTACCAGTCGCGGAGCGGCCAGTAGGGCAATAGTGCTGGCCCGTGGGACCTTTGCTATCTGCTCCGTTTCCGTCCCCTGCAGGAGCGACATTTCTGTTCTCACAGATTTCGGGGCAAGGATGCCCTTCCTACAACAGTCAGGGGATAACTGGCCTATTGCATCGCCCGTCAAGTAGAGCCGCTGGGACTCACTCATCTCACCAAGCCTCAGTCCCGCCATCTCAATATCAACAAGCTGCGGCGGGCTTTGTTGAATTAGGTCTGAAGAATCCGATGTTCGAAATGTGGTCAAATATACGTAGTCCACGCGCGCCGGCTGGATGACTGCTACTACACTGTCTGGTAAGGCATTGACCTCGGTGGCCCACGCCTCAGGTGTGGAGATGCCGACCGCCGGTACTTGACAGGCGTAGGCCACCGCCTTGGCCATAGTCACGCCCACTCGCAGGCCGGTGAATGAACCGGGGCCGATGGAGACGGCAATACCGTCCAAGTCTGCCTGCTGGACGGTCGCCGTGTCCAGAACATTGAGAATCTCGCCCGCCAGGACCTCGCAGATGACCTGGCGGGAGGCAAACACGCGTTCACCTACAACCGTCTCGTCCTCCACCACGGCCACGCTGCTGGTGCGGCCCGAAGTTTCAATTCCTAAGATACGCATCGCTTATCTCTCTGACTACTGCGGCCGGACGCTCACCCCGCCCCATCAATTCTATCCGCCGACCGGTGTCGCTATATTCAAGTTGTACTACATAAACCTGATTAGGCCAGATTTCTGGGACCTTCTCGGCCCACTCCAGAGCTACGACGGCTTCTTCACTGACCTCGGTCAGGCCCGCGTCTTCTAACTCATTCGCGGTTGCTATCCGATAGGCGTCAGCATGGCACAGGGGCACCAGCCCGGGATGGTAACGAATGATTATAAAGGTGGGACTGGTAACCGGCCCCGCTACCCGCAGCCCTACTGCGAGCCCCTGGACGAAGCAAGTCTTACCGGCTCCTAGTGGGCCGCAGAGGGCCACGAAATCGCCCCCCTTCAACCGTGCGCCTAACTTTTCCGCTAAGGTTCGCGTCTCTTCACAACTATGAGTATGTAGCGTCAATGTAGCTTGATGCACTATTATCTCAGATTCGCAGGAAATCTCCAATAATTGCAGATTTGTGGGCTATATGCGGTCAGACCCGGCGCGATGCATTCCAAATGGCCTCAATCAACTTTAGGTCTTTGACACCCTCATCGGCATTGGGTCCTGGTTTAGTATCGTTGAGAATGCAGTCCACGAAATGGGCAATCTCGCGGTGGAAGCGGTGGTCGTCGGGTAGGTCAAAGTGCTTGTGGACCCAATCGTCGTCGCCCAACTTATACTGGAGGCCGTCGGCAGTGTAGTCCACCAGTGCAGTACCCTCGCTGCCGTAGAGGACGCAGATGCTTGCACCGCCTACTACGTCAAAGCTCAGGTTGATGGTGCCGGGTACGCCGTCCCGCGATTCGATTAGCGCCCAGACATCAGTAACATCAGTGATGTCGTCAGACGAAGGGTTGATCACCGCAAAGACATTCTGGGGTTCGCCAACCAGGAAGCGGAACAAGTCCACTGAATGGAAGCCGTCGTCCACGAGCACTCCGCCGCGGTCCTTGTAGGTAGGGATTTTGCTGACGAACGCATTATAGTACCCACGGTATTCACCCAGTTTGCCCTCCTCTAGCAGGGCCTTGGCCCGGATGATGGGCTCGTGAAAACGGTGACAGACGCCCACCATCAGTTTCTTACCTGCCCCTTGGGCTGCATCGGCCATCGCCTGGCCCTCGGCGACAGTCTGGGCCAGAGGCTTTTCGCACAACACATGCACACCCGCCTCCAGCGCCTGTACGCCTAAGTGCATGTGGCTGCGTGGCTGGGTGCAGAGGGTAAGGATGTCCAGGTGCTCCACCTCCAGCATAGCCTCTTGACTGGGGTAGGCCGTACAACCCCATTCACCGGCAAATGCCTGTGCTTTCGGGAAGTCTATATCACAACAAGCGGCAAGATTTGTGCAGTCATTTGCCTTGTAAACATTAGCGTGCCTCGCTGCGATGCCCCCGGTGCCAGTGATACCCACTTTCAAATCATTGTTCATTCTACATGACCGCCTCTATTTAGTTTGGATGAGACATTCGGAAAGATATGACAGCAACAGGACATAATCAAAGGTAAGTATAATCTTCCTGACGGGCATTGATAATACCTGCCTTTCAAACGAATTGACAGGCTGCTTCATTCTTGTTGACAGGCTGCTTCATTCTTGCTAAACTCTACTGTCATACGGCGATGGTAGAGATAGATGGTTCTTATGGCGAAGGGGGCGGACAGGTGCTGCGCACGGCCCTGTCGTGGTCAACGCTGCTGACTACCCCCCTGCGAATGCACAATATCCGCGCCGGGCGCAAAAAGCCAGGCCTGGCGGCCCAGCATATGACCTGCGTGCGAGCGTTGGCCCAGATTTGCGATGCGGAGGTGAGGGGCTGCGAATTTGGCTCCCAGCAACTTATCTTCCGACCTGGCCTTATTCGCGGCGGGCAGTTCTGTTTTGACGTGGCTGATATTCGCCCATCTGCCGGCTCGACTTCACTAATATTGCAGGCAGTGCTGCCGGTGCTGTTGCACGCTTCTGCGCCCAGTGAGATAGTCATTCGCGGGGGCACTAATGTCGCCTGGAGCCCAACATTTGAATACTTACAATATGTTTTCGGGCCGGCTATTGCGAAGTTGGGCGCGTGCGTGGATATTGACAGGACTGTCGGCGGCTGGTATCCTCGCGGAGGTGGCGAGATTGTCGTACGGGTGGCGCCGTTGGCAAGCAGTCTTAAGCCGCTGAATATGGTGCATAGGGGAGAGGTCCAGCGGCTGGTTGTGGTCAGTACTGTCAGCCAGGGACTGCCCCGCCATATTCTCCAGCGTCAGATTCAGGGAGTGTGTAAGGAACTGGGCGAAGTGCCTGTAGAGATTGAGCCAGTATTCTTAACTCCGCCGGGAGGTCCGGGCACGGCAGTGCTGGTGGCTGGTGAGTTTGCCAATGGCATTGGCGGATGCAGCGCGCTGGGCAGAAAGGGGCTGCCTGCCGAGAAAGTAGGAGCAGCGGCCGGGCGAGATTTTTGCCAGTTTTTGGATAGTGATGCAGCAGTTGACGAACATCTGACTGACCAACTGCTACTGTACTT
>JALGUR010000080.1 GCA_029820565.1 Candidatus Zipacnadia bacterium | reverse complement strand
GGGTGTGCGTGAATCTCTTTCGCCGAAGCAAACGTGGGCAACATTCCTACGCAACCACGCCAGCGAGATATGGGCCTGCGATTTCCTCCAAACCCATGACGTTTTCTTCCGCACAGTGTTCGTGTTCGTCATCATTGAGTTAGGTTCACGTCGTGTGGTTCATTTTGGGGTAACGAGGAACCCCACCGATCAGTGGACTGCCCAGCAACTGCGCGAAGCGACACCATTTGGAGAGAAACCGCGTTTCCTGATCCGCGACAACGATAGCAAGTTCGGGCCTTCGTTCGAACGAGTGGCAGCAGAGATCGAGGTGTTGAAAACGCCATATCGAGCACCAAAGGCTAACGCTATCTGTGAGCGTTTTCTGGGCAGTCTGCGACGAGAGTGCCTTGATCACTTTCTGATCTTGGGAGAGCGACACCTACACCGGCTGGTGAAAGAGTATAAAACCTACTTCAACCACGCCCGCCCTCATCAGGGAATCGAGCAGCACATTCCGTGCCAGCCAGAGCGACCAGAGGGGCCGCCGCTTGGTGGGAAAATCGCATCTCACCCGGTGCTCAGTGGACTCCACCATGACTACTACTGGCAGGCAGCGGAGAGCGTTGGTCAAGGAGCACACCAGCCCTCAGGCTACCTCCACTAACTTCTTCCACAAATTACTTGATGCTCCGCTCCCTCTGGCTCTGGCATCTTCTCTCCACAGACCGGATAGATTGTGCACGCCAGATGTGGGTTTTCTGGTGCCAGTTTCCGCTCCCTATCATCTCAAAGTCTCCTCAATCGGCCTTCAACTATCTGGATTTAGTGGATAACTTCTTGACCGAGTTGTACTGCCCACTCTTTCTCTACTTTCAATATGCTCTGAGCCTTTGTGGTTCTACTTCCACTTTGATTGGTACTCGAACGGATGTTCTTTTCGGCCAGCACAGGTACATATCGAGCAGGTAAGGAACAGCCTGGAGTATAATTGACCCCAAAAACTAGACCACATGCTAAGCGAAGAAAATCGTGTATAATATCAAGCATGTGGAGGTCAATATCATGTCCAAACGGAAACGACGCAGTGCGCAGTTCAAGTTTGAGGTCGCCCTGGAAGCAGCCAAAGGAACCAAAACGCTGAATCAGTTGGCCGGTGAATATGAGCTACACCCAAGCCAAATCAGCGAATGGAAGCACCGATTGCTCGATGAAGGAACCATCGTTTTCAGCACGACCACTGCCCGTCAGCAGCGGGAACAAGAAGCACGCCAGGCCGAGCTCTACGAGCAGATCGGGCGGCTCAAGATGGATCTGGAGTGGTTGAAAAAAAAGTCGCCCAATGATATTCCAACCAAACGTGCGATGATCGAACTTGATCATCCACAGTTGAGTATTCGCCGTCAATGCAAGTTGATTGGCCTGAGCCGTGCGACGTTCTATTATACACCCGCTCAAGAAAGCGAGCTAAACTTGCTTTTAATGCGCTCGATCGACAAACAATATACTAAAACACCGTTCTATGGCTGGCCACGGATGACCGCTTTCCTGCACCGCCAAGGCTATGCCATCAATCACAAGCGTGTGCAGCGGCTGATGGGCAAGATGGGGCTGCAAGCCATCTATCCCAAGCGTCGAACGAGTGTCGCTGCTGCAGGGCACAAGATCTATCCTTACCTGCTCCGCAACCTGGCGATCACGCGGCCTAATCAGGTGTGGAGTACCGACATCACCTACATCCCTATGTTACATGGGTTTATGTACTTGGCGGCCATTATAGACTGGTACAGTCGTTATGTGATCGCCTGGCAACTCTCTAACACCTTGGATGGGCGTTTCTGCCTGGAATCTCTCGAGCGAGCGCTGGCACAGGGGCAGCCGGACATCTTTAACACCGACCAAGGTACCCAATTCACCGCCCTGGCATTCACGTCGCGCCTGGAGGGGGCGGGGATCCGTGTGAGTATGGACGGTCGTGGGCGTGCCCTGGACAATATCTTTGTGGAGCGGCTCTGGCGCTCCGTCAAATATGAAGACATCTACTTGCACGAGTATGCCACGGTGCATGAGTTAGAAAAGGGCTTGGAGCGCTACTTTGAGTTCTACAACGATGAACGTCTGCACCAAAGTCTGTCATACCAGGTTCCTGCAGAGGTTCACTTTGCAGGCTTAACAGCCGGTGTTTAACATAAGCATTCCGCTTGTTCGATAACCTTCGGCAAGTGTGTATAGTTTGACTTTGCTCGCGCTTTGAGGTAGAATGGCTTTACCCCAAAGGCAAGGTGCGAGCAGGTCTCACTAACAAGGAGTACCTGTTCTCGTCTTTCATTGCGGAAGCTCTGACGGTCAATTATCGACACGAGAGTTTCACCTATTTTGGCCATTGTGTGGTCTAAACAATGGGGTCAACCTTAGAGCGATATCGCGCAAACCAATACGATCGAGAGTAATAATATTCTCTTGAGTCTGTAGGCAGTTGCTGAGGCTCATGCTCGGTATAGGATGGTGATAGAGATGGCGACAAACACACAGGAGTCTTCTCGGCAAGTTGATCGGAGAAGCCTTCCTCTCGACCTGTTGCTCGATATGTACCGGCGCATGGTGACCATTCGGCGGTTTGAGGAGACCGTCTATGACGTGTATAGCCGGGGCATTATGCCCGGCCTGGCCCATCTATATACTGGGATGGAAGCTGTGGCGGTCGGCGTGTGTATGACGTTGCGCAAGCAAGATAACATCACCAGTACACATCGTGGCCACGGCCATCTGCTGGCCAAGGGAGGGGATCCCAGGCGTATGTTTGCTGAATTGCTGGGCAAGGCGACCGGCTACAACAGGGGCAAGGGCGGGAGTATGCACATCGTCGATATGAGCCTGGGCATTCTGGGTGCAAATGGCATCGTGGGTGGTGGTCTGGGCATCGCGACTGGGGCAGCCCTGTCGGCCAAGCTGATGAATGAGGATCGCATCTCGGTGGCGTTCTTTGGTGATGGAGCGCTGAACGAGGGCCTGTTCTACGAGGCAGCCAATATGGCGTCCCTGTGGAAACTGCCTGTGGTCTATGTGATGGAGAACAACCATTATGGGGAATACACCACGACGGCCAAATCCACGGCTGGAACTGGCCCAGCCCGGGCCGAAGCGATGGCGATACCGGCAACAACGGTAGATGGGAACGACGTACTCGCTGTGTATGAGGCTGTTACGCGGGCGACGGGGCGTGCGCGGGCCGGGGAAGGTCCCAGCTTTGTCGAGTGCGTGACATACCGGTGGCGCGGTCATCATATGGGCGATCAGGGGGATACCTACGGCTACCGGACACAGGAAGAGATCGAATCATGGAAGAAGAAATGTCCTATTCTGCGTCTGCGCACTTACCTGATTGGTGAGGGTCTGACGGGCGAGGACACGTTGCGGCAAATCGATTCCGAGGCCCAACAACGGATCGACGAGGCCGTAGAATACGCCAAGACATCGCCCTATCCTGATCCTTCTGAGGTGTTTGAACATGTCTATGCCTGAACGCATTGGTACTATCAGAGAAGCCATTAACGAGGCGTTGCGGGAAGAGATGCGGCGGGATGAGCGCATCTTCCTTATGGGTGAAGATATCGGTCTGGCAGGCGGTGTCTTTAAGGTGACGGCGGGGTTACAGGAGGAGTTTGGACCGGAGCGGGTACGGGACACGCCGATTGCCGAGGCCGGCATTGTAGGGCTGGCAGTGGGGGCGGCGATGACTGGTGCCCGGCCGATCGTGGAGATTATGTTCAACGACTTTACCACGTTGGCCTCCGACCAGATTGTGAATCAGGCGGCAAAGTTGCGCTATATGACAGCGGGACAATGCAAAGTGCCCATGGTGATCCGGACCGGGATGGGGGCGGGGCGGCGGGCGGCGGCGCAACATAGCCAGAGCCTGCATGCCTGGTTCTGCCATATTCCGGGCCTCAAGGTCGTTTTACCCTCGACGCCAGCCGACGCGAAAGGACTGCTGAAAAGCGCCATCCGGGACGATAACCCGGTGATGGTCCTGGAAGACAAGATGATGTATGGACAAGAGGGACCGATACCCGAGGGGGATTACACGGTGCCGCTAGGTCAGGCCAAGATCCACCGGAAGGGTACCGACGCGACGGTGATCTGCACGTCCAGTATGTTGTACCCTTCGCTTGAGGCGGCGGAACGGCTGGCCGAGGAAGGGGTAGATGTCACGGTCATCGATCCGCGGACGATCTCTCCCCTGGATGAGGAAGCGCTGGTCAACTCAGCGGTTGAGACAGGGCGCGTGCTGGTGGTGGACGAGGGGTACGAGAGCTTTGGGGTGACGGCTGAGATTGCGGCACGCGTGCAGGAGAAAGCCTTCTACTACCTGGATGCGCCGGTTCGCCGCCTGGGCGCGGCTGACGTACCGGTGCCGTTTGCGCCAAGCTTGGAAGATCTGACGATCCCTTCGGCAGATCAGATTGCCGGGATCATTCGAGAAATGATGGAGTAGAAGCAAGGACGATGGCACACGAGATCGTTATGCCCCAACTGGGCCTCTCAATGGACAGCGGTGGGATCATTCAGTGGTTGAAGGAATCGGGTGACCGGATCGAAGCCGGTGATCTGCTTTTGGAGGTGGAAAGCGACAAGGCGACGATTGAAGTTGAAGCGGTGGAGAGCGGCATCTTACACATTGTGCGAGGGCCGGAGGATGGCGACATACCGGTGGGAGGGGTGATTGCATACCTGCTGGTGGAAGGAGAGTCGCCACCTGTGGCAAGGGAAGCGGTGTCATCCGAGGCTATGGTGGTGGCGTCCGAGGCAGCGTCTGGTGTCCAAGCATCCACTTCGACCGTATCGGGAGGCAATGCCCCCCAGGCGAGGTCGCGTCTCAAGCGACTTCCCGCCAGCCCAGCAGCCCGCCGGCACGCCAAGGAGCTGGGGATTGACTGGCGACTGGCGACGGGCACGGGACCCGGCGGGAGCATCATCGAGCGGGATGTGATCAAACTTGCGGCTAGCCCAAAGACAGCGCCTCGTGAGGCTGAAGCAGCGGCTGTCGCCGTGACAGAGAAAGTGCCCATCTCGCCGGTGGCGCGGCGCCTGGCCGAGGCGGTGGGGATGGATATCCGTGAGCTTGGGCGCCGCTACCCCGGTAAACGAGTAGAGCGCGCAGATGTAGAGCAAGCGATCCGGGAGTTGCTAGCAGCCGCGAAGGCCGACCAGCCAGTGCTAGCAAAGGTGGCAGACAGGACTGCACGTCGCGAGCAGATGAGCCGGATGCGTCGCTTGATTGCCAAACGGATGGCAGGCAGTGCACATACCACCGCAGCAGTGACGCTGACGACGGAGGCCGACGCCGGCGAGCTTGTCCGTGTGCGTGAGGGATGGAAGGGTGATCTTCGGTTCGGCGTGGTGCCGAGCTACAATGCTCTGCTGGCAAAGCTTGTGGCGACCGCCCTGCTCAAGCACCCCGAATTGAATGCCTCGCTAGATGGAGACGAGATTGTGTATTGGGATGTGGTCAACATCGGGGTTGCCGTGGATGCTGAGCGTGGCTTGGTGGTACCGGTCGTCGATGATGTGCAGACAAAATCGATCCGCGAGTTGGCAACTGAGATGGACAGACTGCTATCACGGGCAAAGGACGGCAAGGCGGTGCCCGACGAACTTACGGGAGGCACCTTCACTATCACCAACCTGGGCGTGTATGAGATTGACGGATTCACTCCTATCATCAACGCGCCCGAATGTGCGGTGTTGGGCGTCGGACGGTTGGTGGAGAAGATGGTGGTCCGTGAAGGGGCAGCAGCGATTCGCACGATGCTAACGCTGAGCTTGACCTTTGATCACCGGCTGGTCGATGGCGGGCCAGCGGCGCGTTTCCTCCAACGGGTTAAACAATTCGTTGAACAGCCGTATCTGTGGCTGGTCTGAGGGGCGATGAGCGTTGCAGAGCAAATCGGAGAGGCGAATGATGCTGGAGAACAAAGTCGCTATTGTAACGGGAGGCGCACGCGGCATCGGGCTGGAGATCGGCCACCAATTGGCTGAGGCAGGCGCGGCGGTGGTGCTGGCCGACGTGAATGCGGACCATGTAACCGAGGCTGCCGATCGATTGCGCGACGCAGGGTATGAAGCCATCGCGGTCACAACTGACGTGAGCGACGAGGCGCAGGTGCTGGCAATGTGCCAGCAAACGCTGGAGTGGGGAGGACGGATTGACATCCTGGTCAACAACGCTGGAATTTGTCCCATGACACCGGTCGAGGAGATCACCCCGGGAGAGTGGGACCTGGTGCTGGGTGTCAATCTCAAGGGCATGTTCCTCTGCAGCAAGGCGGTCATTCCGACTATGCGCGCGCAGGGGACCGGAAAGATCGTCAATATCGCATCAAGCGCCGGGCAGATGGGCGGGCTGGCAGTGGGAGTGCACTATTCGACATCCAAGGCAGGCACCCTCGGGCTGACAAAGAGCCTGGCCCGGATTCTGGCTCCGGACATCCAGGTGAACGCCGTAGCACCTGGAACGACGGAATCAAAGATGACAAGCGGGTGGGGCCAGAATACGATCGAGGGGCTTGTTAAGCAGATTCCCGCCGGACGGCTGGGACATCCTGCTGACGTAGCGGCGGCGGTGCTTTTTCTGGCCTCCGATAGGGCAACCTATATCACCGGCCAGACGTTGAGTGTCAATGGGGGACTGTTGATGGTATAGGTGAACTATGTGCATCTCTCTTTCTTGTGGACACCAGAAGTTGAAAACTGAGCTCAGTGGCAATGTCCAACAGGTTAACGTGCTGGCGACACAGAGACAGGTCATAGATCCGATTCGATTGGCATTGGCCGCACCCATAGGCTGCTCACCTCTGCGCGACATAGTGCGCCCTGGTCAATCAGTCGCCATCATCACCAGTGACATCACCCGCCCATGCCCCAGCCACCTGATGTTGCCGTCCATTATGGATGAGTTGGCGCAGGCTGGCGTGTGCGATACGGACGTGATCGTGGTCTTTGGCTTGGGGGCACACCGCGGACACACGCCGGAGGAGCGTGCGCGGCTGGTTGGACCCGAAATCGTCAATCGCTTGACGTGCGTTGACTCGGACCCGAACCAGGTACGTTATGTCGGGACGACCACCCGCGGCACCCCTATCGAGGCCTTTGAGCCGGTTGCCAGCGCTGATGTTCGGATCGCGCTTGGCAACGTCGAGCCGCACTACTTTGCAGGTTATTCCGGCGGAGCGAAGGCTCTCGTCCCAGGTGTATGCTCCGCTGCCACCATTCAGCACAATCACGCGTTCATGGTGGAGCCGCAGGCCCGCACGGGACTCCTGGACGGTAACCCGGTGCGAGAGGATCTTGAGGAAGGCGCGGCACTGATAGGTATCGACTTTATTTTGAACGTAGTCCTGGATGAGGCGCACAATATCGTCGTGGCTGCCGCTGGGCACCCGGTCGAGGCACATCGTTGGGCCTGTCGCGTGGTCGATTACCAGAGCAAGGTCCACGTTGAGCAGCCTGCTGACGTGGTACTCGTCAGCTCGGGTGGATATCCCAAGGACATCAATCTCTACCAGGCACAGAAGGCTTTGGACAGCGCGGCAGCCGTAGTCCGGCCCGGCGGCGTGATCATTTGGGTAGCTGATTGCCCAGAGGGCTTGGGAAACGCTGTCTTTCAAGAGTGGCTGCTAGGGCACAGTCCGGATGACATTCTGGCGCGGCTTCGGAAGCAATTTGTGCTCGGCGGGCACAAAGCGGCCGCCATCGCTCGCGTGCTCAAAAAAGCCACAGTTGGCTTGGTCAGTAGCTTGCCTTCCGAGACGGTGCGCGCGTGTGGCATAATACCTTGCGTCGATTTGGAATCGGCTTGGCATATGGTAATGGCGGAGGTGGGACCTGCTCCGAACGTTCTGGTTCTGCCTGATGGCACATCAGTGGTTGCATCGGTGGAGTAAACTCATACATCACGTTAAAGGGGGTCTACTATGATCGAAAGAAAACCTGTCAGGGATCGTTTCAAGGGCAAGGTGGCCATCGTGACTGGAGGCTCATCTGGCATCGGACGTTCGATCGTCGAGGAACTGTGCAAAGAAGGGTGTTCGGCGGGATTCACCGGGATCAGCGATATCGGTGTCGGCAGGGAGAAGGAACTGACCGAGGCGGGCTATGATGTCTTATTCTGTCGCGGCGACATGGCCGATGAAGCGTTCTGCCGCAGCGCGGTCGAGCGCGTGCTAAAGAAGTGGGGCAAGATCAACTACCTGGTCAACAACGCCTTCTCGTTCATCGCCAAGGGGCTTGACGCCACCCGCGAGGATTGGGAACGCATGATGATGGTCGGCCCGGTGGGCTATGCGTTGATGGCCCAGCTCGTAGCTGAACCGATGAAGGAGCAAGGTGGAGGCGCGATCGTCAATATGTCGAGCATCTCGGCCTTTATCGCCCAGCCGAACCGATGGACGTACAATGCGGCCAAAGGTGCGGTGAACAACCTGACCAAGTGTATGGCGTTCGATCTTGCACCCTACAAGATCAGGGTGAACAGCGTCAGCCCTGGCTGGATCTGGACACGGGAGGTATACAAGGCGGCCGAGATCGGCGGTGGCGGGCGCGAAAAGTGGGATCTGATCTGGGGCGAATACCACATGTTGGAGCGCTGCGGCGAACCGATCGAGTGTGCCGGTCCGACCCTGTTCCTCCTGAGCGATGACGCGTCGTTTATCACCGCCACGGACCTGGCGGTGGACGGCGGCTATCGGGGTATGGGACCGGAGGGACTGGGTAAGACCACCGTCCTGGCGGGGTCCAAGTGATCGACCGGTGGGGGCAAGCTTCGTGGCTCACATTTGGGTTTGCAGTGCGCGCTGCCCCCTGAGAGCGACTTGCGTTTTCATCGCTGGAGTGCCGGCTGTGAACAGTCTTTGGTCTACTAAGGTTGCATCGGCTCATATTGAGGGGAGGCTGTAGAATGAGACGCGTCGGATTCGTGTTCAAGGTGAAGCAAGATCTAATCGAAGAATACAAGGAACACCACAAAGCCGTGTGGCCGGAGATGCTGGATGCTCTGCGGCGCAATGGTTGGCACAACTACTCCTTGTTTATGCGCGAGGACGGACTGCTCTTCGGTTACCTGGAGACGCCCGATAGCTTCCAGGCTGCCCTGGAGGGGATGGCGGAGGAAGAGATCAATACCAAGTGGCAGGAGTTCATGGCACCCTACTTTGAGGGAATCCCAGGCTTGCCCCCGGACCAGAAGATGGTCGAGCTGGAGGAGGTCTTTTACCTCGATTGATGAGCTGTAAGATGTTACAGATTATTCCAGATGGACGTGCGGTACGGACGCGCGGTGAACTGGACCAACGCTTGCGCCTGGCTATCGAACGGATAATCCGGGACGCCAGCTTTGATGAAGCCTTCATCCTAGAGGATGTAGCGCACGTGCCCGGCTACAATCGCCAGTTTGAGGACTGGTGTGGCGACATCTCTGGTCGCTATGTGGGGGCACTTGGTTTGTGCTCGACGTACACCAATCAGGACTGCGCTCAGTTGCACCGCGTAGCTAGAGCCATTCCGCAGTACCAGCGTACGACAGGCCTTGTAGGCACCGATCAGGCGGAGGATGTGGTGAACTTTCCGGTGGCCTGGGGGCAGGGGCGGCTATTGCTGGGCCTTCTTGAATACCACAGTATATACCCGTCGGAAGAGATCCTGGCCTGCGCTTGCCAGTTGGGCGATTACTATGTCAGAACGCTCCCCTTTTGGAGTGAGGCCGGCGTCCGCCGTCAACAATCCTACATCTGCTATACGCAGGCCTTGGAAGGGATAGTGGCCCTTTATCAGGCCACGCGGCAGGATGATTACCTTGTCACCGCACGTCGAATAGCTGAGATGGTGCCTCAAGATGTCGGCGGAGAGGAGAGCGAGCTCAGCAGCCCTTTCAGTTACCCGGGCCGTCACAGCCACGGCTATATGTGCAGTCTGCTGGGGATGCTGGCCCTCTACCAGGAGACCGGGATGAGGGGTGCTCAACCGCTGACTGGCTCACGTTGAACCTATGGCTTGGGCGGATCACTGGCCGGCCCGAATACTTTGAGATGGCCGAACGGGTATGGCGGAATGGACTGTACGGGAACCAGGCAGCAAATGGCGGGTTCTGTCACCATCATTTTGGGCCTTACGGCTTCACCGGTGAGGGGTGTGAGGCCTGGTGGTGCTGCGCCTACCATGGTCCGCGATCCTACTATACCTTGCTGCGACACCTGTATACCTGGAATGACACAGGGGTGCAGGTGCAGTTCATCGAGCCTGGGGAGGTCGAACTGCCTACTCCGTGGGGCAGCGTGCGTTTGGCGCAGCGAACCGAATACCCCAGCATGGGGTATGTCGAACTCCAGATGGATGAGGGTCCCGATCAAGGCGTGCCATTATCCATCCGTATTCCCTCGTGGGCCCAGGTGCGCGCTGTCCGGCGCAATGGCGTGTCGACCGACGCCCAGGTGAATTCGGGCTATCTGGATCTATCCGAGCCAGTACGGCCGGGGGAGGTCGTGACACTGGACTTTCCGTACACCGTTCGCCTCGGACCTGGTTGTGACCGGCTGCAGAGTCTCTGGTATGGCCCGCTGCTTCTGGCGGTAGAGATCCCCGGTGGCGTTGCCCAGGCGGTCGTTGTACCGCCTGCGGACCCGGATGGTCAGCTATCACTGCCGCCCCTAGAGGTCGCAAACCAGTTGTTCCGGGTACCTGGTGCTCACTTCCGAGTAGGTGCCACAGCCACCGAGTACGTTGAACCATTCGAGAGTCTGGCCTTGAACCGACCACAGGTGGGACGTCTGCGGCCACTTTCCGAGCAAACTGCCTATGCTGTGTCCCCGCCGGCTGCTGTTCAACTGCCAGTGGTCATGGCTGAAACACCGCTCCTGCAAGAAGAATTGCGGCGCGCGTTGCGGGGACTGGCCTGGATGAACCCTTGAGAGAGCGAATCTGCGGCGGTAGGGGTGACTGGAGCTTTATGGGCATGAACCAATCTAATAGATATCAGGAGGATTCACGATGGATTTTCCAATTGTAGATACGCACCTGCACGTGTGGGATCCAGCCCATCTGCACTATCCCTGGCTGGACGACGTTCCTTTCCTCAACAAGCCGTATCTCCCACAGGGTTATAAGAAAGCCTGTGGCCCGGTTCAGGTGGAAAAGATGGTCTTTGTGCAGGCCGAGGTTGACTTTTCCCAGTTCATGGAGGAGGCAGAGTGGGTCACCCAACTTGCCGGGGGGGAGGACTCCAGGATCGAGGGCATCGTCCCCTGGGCTCCTCTGGAAAAAGGAGATGGGGCGCGGGTCGATCTGCAAACCCTGGCCGAGAATCCGTTGATCAAAGGCATCCGGCGCATCATCCAGTTTGAGCCGGATATCGAGTTCTGCCTGCGGCCGGATTTCGTCGAGGGTGTTCAAGCCCTGCCGGACTATGATCTCCATTTTGAGATCTGCATCAACCACACTCAGATGGCGAATACGATCAAGATGGTCGAGCGGTGCCCGGAGGTCACGTTCATCCTCGATCACATCGGAAAGCCAGACATCAAGAACCAGGTTTTTGAGCCATGGAAACAGGAACTGAAGACGATGTCAGAGTTCCCCAATATGTGGTGCAAGATGTCCGGGCTGGTCACGGAGGCAGATCACGACAACTGGACCAGGGAAGACCTCAAGCCGTACATCGACCACGTGATGGAGTGCTTTGGCTTTGACCGGGTGATGTACGGTGGCGACTGGCCGGTCGCTTATCAGGCGACCGAGTACCCCCGGTGGGTGGAGACGCTGGAGTGGGCGTTGGGCGGCTGCTCCAAGGAAGAACTAGGGAAGCTATTCCACGACAATGCCATCTCGTTCTACAGGCTGGGCTAGAGCTATGGGCTGCAATTGAGGTTGGATCTCTCTGAAAGGAGATGGTGCAGAGATCGATGTTTATTGGAACGCAGTATTACCGCCCTCCCCATCCGTCTCAGGAAGAGTGGGAGCGAGATATTCAGAACATCGTAGACACCGGGCTGTCTATGATTCGTATCTGGATCTATTGGTCGCAGGTACAAAAACGTCCCGATCGGTGGGCCTGGGATGACGTGGATGCCTTCTTCGATGCAGCCGAGCAGCACGTGTGCTGGCCGAAAAGCACATCCGTTCTACGCATGAGCATGATTTCCCCAGTTTGTGGTAGAATGGTGACATCCCAATCTTAATCCGAGAGGTAAACAATGAACTTGGCTCATGTGGGGTCAGAGGTGAAAAACTACATCTGCAACCGTGGGCAGAGATTTTACCCTATATATGGCGGTTATGTTTTTCATAACTCAATATATAGCGGTGATTTGCGCGTTGTGAACAAGCCCTGGCGCATTTCACCTCTAAGCCCACATGAGCCATGAACTTTATTCGCCAAACCGTACATTCTCTCTCCCAGGCCATCATACATCGCCTTCGCCAATGGACTCATCCCGACAATCACTCCCCGATCTGGAACGCCGCCCTGGACCTCACCCGCTCCAAGTCGGAACTGCTGCTGGAACTCGCGTTGTTGCGCCAACAGCTAACCATCCTCCAACGACAAAGCAAGCGCCCGAAACTCACCTGGCGAGATCGGTCTCTCATCGTCCTACTATCCAGCAAGTTGCGCACGTGGAAGGCAGCATTGATCATCGTGCAGCCAGACACCGTGTTGCGCTGGCATCGTGAGCTCTTCAAGCGTTTCTGGCAACGCAAGTCGAAACCCAAGCCCAAGCAAGGCAGACCACCACTGACAGATGACCTCGTAGCATTGATCAAGCGCATGGTCAAAGAGAACCTGACTTGGGGAGCAGAGCGCATTCGCGGAGAGCTGCTGAAATGGGTGTGCGTGAATCTCTTTCGCCGAAGCAAACGTGGGCAACATTCCTACGCAACCACGCCAGCGAGATATGGGCCTGCGATTTCCTCCAAACCCATGACGTTTTCTTCCGCACGGTGTTCGTGTTCGTCATCATTGAGTTGGGGTCGCGTCGTGTGGTTCATTTTAGAGTAACGAGGAACCCAACCGACCAGTGGACAGCCCAGCAACTGCGCGAAGCGACACCGTTTGGAGAGAAACCGCGTTTCCTGATCCGCGACAACGACAGCAAGTTCGGGCCTTCGTTCGCACGTGTGGCAGCGGAAATCGAGGTGTTGAAAACGCCATATTGAGCGCCGAAGGCAAACGCCATCTGTGAACGTTTTCTGGGCAGTTTGCGGAGAGAGTGCCTCGACCACTTTCTGATCTTGGGGGAGCGTCATCTACACCGGCTGGTGAAGGAGTACAAAACCTACTTTAATCACGCCCGCCCTCATCAGGGAATCGAGCAGCACATTCCGTGTCAGCCAGATCGGCCAGAAGCACCACCGCTTGGTGGGAAAGTCGCATCTCGCCCGGTGCTAAGTGGACTTCACCACGACTACTACTGGCAGGCAGCGGAGAGCGTTGGTCAAGGAGCACACCAGCCCTCCGGCTACCTTCACTAACTTTCTTCACAAACTACCTGACAGTTCGCTCCCTCTGGCACAGCGGAAAATAACCTCTAGCAGGCTGTCGGAGAGAAAATTCATCCTGCAAAAACGTTTCGCTTTTGCCTGTTGTTGGGTCAATAACCTGTCAAAGGGTGTGATTTTTTCACAGAAATGCCTTACTTGGGTCTGTATTTGGCTAAAACTGAGGCATAAAGCTCCATCCGGACCTCAGAAATGGGGGCAAAATGGAACGCCGAATTCCTCTCCGACAGCCTGCTAGCTCCGGCTTCTTTTCTCCACAGACCGGATAGCTTATGTGCGCCAGGTATGGGTTTTCTGGTGCCAGTTTCCGGCTCCCATCTCCTCAAAAGTCTCCTCAATTGCCCTCCAACTGTCTGGATTGAGGGGATAATTTGTTGATCGAGTAGCACTACCCACCCATTCTCGGCTTTCGACACCATCTGAGACAAGTGGTTCTACTTCCATTTTGCTTGGCACTCGAACGGATGTTCTTTTCGGCCAGCACAGTGGGATACAGTGCGTTAATAGCACCAAGTTTTTCTTTCATTGTTCTCTTCCTTTCTTTGATTGTTGGCATAACGGCCCTCTTGAGCGGCGCGGTCTTCCGCGTCCGCTCGAAGAGCTTGTTAGATACCCGTCTTCTCATTGCGTTTCATCTGCCGACTGATTAACGGGTATCCTTGATACAAATCGATACTGGCCTGAGCCCACAGCAAACACCGTTTTGCCGTTTTCCATTCGCAGAAATCGAACCCCGTCGGTCTTGGCTGCCGGTTTCCCGCTCTCACTGACGTCGTCGGCGTGTCTGGCCGGGATGTACACCGTGGCGGTTGTGTTGGCGGGAATATGGACCTCAAGCGTCAGCGATTCACTTTCGATCCGCCAGTCGCTCAGGATAGTGCCACAGATCGATCGGTACTTTGCTCGCGCGAAGGTCAGATCGCCTACAAGCGATGGCCGGATGAAAAAGTGTTTGAATCCGGGTGCGTTTTCGTCAGCCCTAATACCTGCAACTCCTTCCGTGAACCAGGCGCCGACGGACAGAAATGACGTATGGTTCAGCGACTTCTTGCCGTCCCATCGTTCCCAGATTGTCGTGGCGCCATTTTCGAGCATGTACCCCCAACTGGGATACGTCTTCTGATTGACCATTGTGAAGATCAGATCATTACGCTCAACCCGTGTCAGGTAATTGAGCAGGAAGTAGGTCCCGAGCACACCTGAGTGTACGTGCCCTTTGCGCATGACGGTGATGTCATGCTCCAGTTCGGCCATGACCTTATCCCGCAACGATTGTGGCACCATCCCCACCAACAGTGCGAACGCCAGATATGGCTGTTCGCCGGGGACGTAGGTACTCTTCTGAGAGTCAAAGAAGGCTTCGTGAACCGCCTTCTTGATCGCCTGTGCCTTTTGCCAGTACATTGATGCATCGTCATCCTTGCCCAGCACTGTGGCGGTCTTGCCAGTCAACTGGACGATGTACAGGTAATAACAGTTGTTGAAGAACTGCGGCCAGCGTACGGGCATCCGCCAGTGTTTTGTATGCTGGAGGTTTCGTCCCGGAGCCACCCAGTCGCCAATAAAATCCCACTCCCCGCCCCAAGGCTGAAGGACATGGCCTTCGGTTTTGGTGTCCAGCCACCGGAGGTACATCTGCATGGTGGGGTAGCAGGTCTCAAGGATGCGCTTATCGCCGTACTGCAAGTAACACTGCCACGGGAGCGTCACGACGATTCCCCCCCAGGCTGGGCCCCCGCCACCGATGTATGTTGGAGCGGTGCCCGGCACTTCCCCTGTCTTCGGGTCCTGCACGTCACGCCAATCCGTCATCCATTTCGTGAAAAGAGCGCCTTGGTCAAAGTTGTAGAGGGCCGACTCCATCGCCACTTGACCCTCTGCACCGAAACCAAGTCGTTCCCGGTGGGGACAATCTACCACGTAGCCGCCGAGACTCAGACACCGGTATGTCCAGAGCACCGTCTGATAGATTCGGTTGAGCAGGTCGTTCGAACACTCGAACTCACCCGTCGGCTCGTAGTCGGTGTGAATCAAATAGCCCCTGACATCCTCGAGACTCAGCGGTTGATTCAGCCCCGTCACCTTCACCCAACGGAACGCGCGGTAATTAAACCGGTTTCGAAAAACTTCTGTGCCTTCGCCCCGCAGAATATACTCGTCGCGCTGCTTGTATGAGGGCAAGCCCTCCGCCTGCACCGGCCGTTCGAAGTACTCCAGCTTCACCTCTTGGCCGCGCGGGCCCGTCACACGCAACTCCAGCCAGCCGGTGTAATTTCGGCCCATGTCGATCACCTGGATACCCAGCGATAGCTCCTCGCTCTTGACTGGATGTATTGTCTGGATCACTCGGTTGGGCTCGACCATCTGCGCCGACAGCAGCCGCATAGGCGCCTCGAACACGCTGACCGGCTGCCACGACGAATCATCAAAGTCGGCTGTGTTCCAGCCCGGTACCTCGCGTGTCGCGTCATAACGCTCACCGCCGTAATCCGCATACTGCCACTGCCCCAGGAACGTGATCGGGCTGGGGTGGGTCTTCCACCTCTGGTCCGTGCCGACCCGCACTGTCCGCCCGTCCGCCAGCATCACCTCGAGCTGCGCCATGGCCATGGCGCCGTGGCCCAGCGCATAAGGCTCAAACGCAGTCCAGCCCCGCCCCAGCCACAATGCCATGCAGTTGGGGCCCTCCACTAGATGCTCTGTAACCTCATGGGTAAGGTAGAGGGCTCGTCTGCGATAGTTGCTGACCGCTGGGCCCAGCACGTGGTTGTCCACCTTCATGCCGTTGAGGTAGAGCTCATGGTAGCCCACTGCCGCGACGTACACCGTCGCCCGTTTCGGTTTGCCATCCAGCGTGAATGTCTTACGCAGCCACGGTGAGGACGACGCTTCTGCCCGCTCGCCGTCGGCGATCCAGCTTGCTTGCCAGTCGCTCGCCGTGAGGAGGCCCATCGACCACATTGCCGGCTCCGACCACGTCGACGCTTGGCCATCCTTGTCCCACACCCTCACCTTCCAATAGCAGTGCATGCGCGATCGCAAAGGCTTGCCGGCATACTCCACCTGGATCGACCGATCGGATGCGACCTTGTTGCTGTCCCACAGGTCGCCTTTGTCTGCCTCTAATCTCTCTTCGCTGCTTGCCACCACTACCCGATACGCCGTCTGTTTCTGACCACGCCCGCTCGATTCCAGAATCCAACTGAGCCGTGGCTTAACGACATCGATGCCCAACGGGTTAGCCCGATACTCACATTTCAGTGTCGACGGTTTGATAGCTTCCGTCACTGTGCTCTTATAGACCATAACACGGCCCCCCCCATAAACACGAGGAAATCAAGTTTCGTCATATATGCTTTTCTTACTAAACAAGCTACCTTGGTGGACCTAGAACTCATTGTGTATATTCTGGTATCTAACGTTTCCGAGTCACCTGCTTCGTGTGCAGCGGCGCGGAACACAAAGTCAGGTGGACTCTGTGGTTAGGGATTTCTTGCTTCTGGTGGTTTGTAGTTCGATACTCGGCAATCGACGTTCCAAGAAGTCAAGGGAGAGATCAATCACCTCTTTCGCCTCGTCCGGGGTTGTTGTTCCAATCGTAACCATGTCTTGATCGCGAATGGTATTCCAGACGAACGCCAAACCCACCGGCGGAAGAAGTCGGCCCGCTGCCAGCGGTTTGATGGTCATGACGGGTTTCTTCGCGTTCTTGATGATCCGCATTACCCAGTCCGCTTCAACTTGCATGAGAAAGCCGGCGGCGTTGTAAAGCTGGATGTACGTTTCCACATCAGCACCGGTAGCGTCTGCAATGGTCACGGCCTCCGGCATATGTGTTGACAGGCCGGGGATCATGTCACGCTCACGAATCATAGCGGTGTACCTGTCAATATCACGAATATTGTTGTGCATCCGGTCGATCAGCAGATCGGTTACGCTCTCATGGGGAAAGCAGAACGTCGCACCGAGATCCTTGCACGTGTCGAACACGCGTTCAGGATCGTCTTCCGGTGGGCCGTCCGTCGTGATGTTAAAGTGCGGCGTGAGAATCAGCTTTGCGGTCCGGCCGGTCCGATCCTGCGCCTCGGAGATGGCATCGCGCAGAATGGGCACGGGCATACCCATGATCGTGTCAATACCGGCATTCATAAAGACGACGAGTATCTCGGCAATATTCTCACGGGTCTGGTAGCTCTTGATGAAACGGTCCTTGGCCAGGCTCATGTGGGAATAGCCAAGAAACCAGTTGGTGCCAACGATCAGTCGGGACAGCGAAACGCCGCCCACCATGGTTCTTGGGAAATCAGTCATAATCTTATCGTCCCCTTTCTGCTATGATTTGTTACAAACGGCATAAGCTGTACAAAGAGCCTGCTGGGCATCTCCTCGCGGACTGCCCACCTGTTCGCACACCGCCACACCCCAGAACGGTACCGCACTATGCGTGGCTACAAGCGACCCAGGTCGGCGGTGAACATCAGTCGCCTGTTGGCTTGGCGTGGCAATCACTTGAACAGTGGGGTCGCCGACCTAACTCTGCTTCCTGTACCAAATTCCGAACGATCACGTCTTTCCATTCTTGACAAGCCTGATAACATTCCACGACATTTTGGGTAGCGTTGCTGTCAGTATTCCTTCTTCTAATCGGGCATCTCCGTTTTTCAGGGGAATGATATTATCAGGATTGTCGATCGTATTCCTCGATTTCAGATCTGTGTGGGTCATAGTGATATGCTCCAA
>JALGUR010000013.1:43753-44231 GCA_029820565.1 Candidatus Zipacnadia bacterium | reverse complement strand
CCGCATCTCATGGTCCCCCGAGAGGGCCAGCGCTCCGGACTGCAGGCGGATGATACCATGACCCGAGACGCCCTCACCCAGGGGCTGGGAATCACCCCAGGTCAATCCCCCATCAGTCGAGATCTGATAGCTGCCGCCCTTCACCAGCATCACCGAGCCGTCCTTCAACTCTACCAGAGCGCTCCCTGACCCCGCGACGCCCACTAACTCCACCACACCCTCCGGCGGCGGCTTGCGCCACACCGGCTTAGCTACTCCAGGCCCACTGCTGCCCACCACAAACACCGCCACCAACACCAATGCCGACAATACCATCCGTACATACATATTACTCACCTCTTTCTTGAGATTGGTACGAACAGATTCTTTCTGACCCTAACGCCAGAAAAGTACTAATTTGTGATACAATTGGCCCCCGGCGCAGGTCTTACTCCTGATAGAAGTACTCTACCGGGTAGATGCGCATCACCTGCTCCAC
>JALGUR010000013.1:0-43734 GCA_029820565.1 Candidatus Zipacnadia bacterium | reverse complement strand
TCTTTCTGACCCTAACGCCAGAAAAGTACTAATTTGTGATACAATTGGCCCCCGGCGCAGGTCTTACTCCTGATAGAAGTACTCTACCGGGTAGATGCGCATCACCTGCTCCACCTTCCGTCCGTCCTCCTCGTACCAGGCGCGGTGATACATAATGTAGACTTTATCGCCGGCAAAGCACACATTGGGATAGGTGAAGATGGCCCGGTCAGGTGGCAGCGGCTTGGAATTACTGCCCACTCGGCTCCACTTAATCGGCAGCGTAGGCTCAAGGCGGTCAATGTCGTCCAGTCCCGCGCTCAGCTCGAGAGTCTTGAAGTTCTCCCAGGTGGCGCCATCGTCCCGGGAGATAGCCGCTGAGAAGCGATTGCGCCGCCAGCCGTACTCATTCTCTTCCGGCGAGACCTGGTTCCATACACATAGCAAATCTCCGGTCTGCGGGATGCGCCGGAGTACATTCGGTGAGGAAGAACTGTTCAGTTCGGTCGGCCGCACCGCCAGCCACAACTCGCCGCCATCACTGCTGTAGCTGTAGACTATCCGCCCCGTCGGCGAGCGAGCAAAGAACAGTACTCGACCATCTTTGGTCTCGGCCACATGGGGCTCCGAACACTCCGTTACCCCGCCCTCGCCGTTGGGAGTACCTTCGTAGTCAAACCAGCCCATGAGGATGCCGGCTGACCATTCGTCAATATCCTTGACCCAGGAAACATTAGGCTTCAACTCCGCTGGGCCGACGTGCCAGGTTTGCCCCTCGTCGTCGGAGTAGGCAATCAGAGAAACGAGAAGCTCCGGGTACGTGCTGTGTCCCGCATAGCCGACATCAGGGTGCTGAGGGTTCCTGAAGCAGTAGTGACTGGGCAGCACCAGTCGCCCAGTACTGAGTTGAATCATGCTGTCATGATAGTATGGTTGGCCGCCGACCCCGGTGCCCTTTATCGTTCTGAGCGGCAAGGCCGGTCCCCAGGTCTTGCCTTCGTCGTGGGATAACCACATATTTAGGCCCCCCGTCAGCGCCAGAGCCCCCGACTGCAGGCGAATGATACCATTGCCCGAGACGCCCTCACCCAGGGATTGGGAATCACCCCAGGTCAAGCCCCCATCGGTAGAGATGCGATAGCTGCCGCCCTTCACCAGCATTATTGAGCCATCGTTCAACTCTACCAGACTGCTCCCTGACCCCGCGACGCCCACTAACTCCACCACACCCTCCGGCGGCGGTTTGCGCCACACAGGCTTAGCTACCCCAGGTCCACTGCTGCCCACCACAAGCACCGCCACTAACACCAATACCGACCATAGCATTCGTACATACATATTACTCACCTCTTTCTTGAGATTGGTACGAACAGATTCTTTCTGACCCTAACGCCAGAAAAATACTAACTTGTCATACAATTCGCCCCCGGCGCAGGTCTTACTCCTGATAGAAGTACTCTACCGGGTAGATGCGCACAACACTCTCCTGCTTGTGCAGGTTCTGCTCGGCGATACCTAACAGGGGGCTGCCCCGAGCGTACATGATATACACTTTATCGCCGGCAAAACACACATTGCAGTAGTGAAAGTAGGCCCAGCCATCAGGCAGTTCACCGACATCCTGACGGGCGCGCACCATTCTGCTCTCCGGGTCGGGATAGACCCGAGGCCCATCCTCCAAGCCCTCGCTGACCTCAATGGTCTTGAAGTTCTCCCAGGTGGCGCCACTGTCTTTGGAGATGGCCGCCGAGAGCCGCCCCCGCCGATAGCCGCGGCGAATCTCTTCGCCCGAGACCTGGTTCCATACGCATAGCAGGTCGCCGGTCTTAGGGATGCGCCGCAGTCGCGGCGGGGAATTGGAGGCCGCTAATTCGGTAGGTAAGACCGCCGACCAACTCTTGCCATCGTCATTGCTATAACTGTGGACAATGCGCCCCACGGTTGAGCGGCCAAACATCAGCACGCGGCCATCGTTAGTCTCGGCCACGCTGGACTCGCCGCACGGCGTGATGCCACACATGCCGTTAGGGTTTCCTTCGAAATCAAACCAGCCCATTAACACCAGCGGACAGCCGCCGCCGAAGCGACGGTCCAAGTGCCAGGTTGTGCCCTGGTCATCGGAGTAGCTGATGCCGGTGGCGAAGTATTCCGGCGTGTGTCCGTGACCTTCAACGTCATACCGTTGACCCTTCCAGGTTCCCCAGGCCAGCATATCTTTATACATCATCTCCGGGTGCTCGCCCACATAATCGCAGTCCCAGGGATACAGTAGCCGACCGCTGTTCAGTTGAATCATCACGTCCGCCATAGCATAATCAGGCCCGCCCGGTGTCTTGACGGGAGAACAGGGCTCCCAGGTCTGAGCCTCATCAGCGGATACCCACATCATTCCTTTGCCATACCCCACACTCTGGGTGAGGGCCAGAGCGCCGGACTGCAGCCGCAGCAGGCCCGAGCCGGATATCCCTTCGCCAAAGGACCGCCCTTCCCCCCAGGTTAGACCGCCGTCGGTGGAGATTCGTCCATCGTTCATCAATAGCGATCCATCCTTCAGTTCCACCAGGCCATTGCTCATCCCCGCCACTCCGACCAGTTCCACTACCCCGGCGGGCAGGGGTGTGCTGACGACTGAGCCCTCCGCCGCCGCCGCCCGACCCGTCGCCAACATAATCATACCTATTCCCACTAACATCAGCACCAACTCATTCGCATGCATACTGCTCACCTCTTTCTTAGACACAGACTGTTGCCAAACTCACTTCTCAAAAAAGAGAGGGTACATCCTTAACCCTCAAAGTACGGCTGCACTTGTATGAAATTCCAGATCAGCTCTTCACCGGCCTCGCCGCCCGGCTCATTAGGAGCAGCCCAGTCAGAGCAGCTCAGCAGCGCCGTGTCCGATGTCGCGCGGAAAACTCTCTGATGATAATTCCACCCGTACGGATTCTTCGGCCCGAACGGGCCAACGACCTTTGCCGTCCATGCCAGCGCCGAATAGACATCATACTGCAATTCCGTCTGTAACTCACCTTCCTCGACCTGAACGCCCAAGGCGTGCTTATACTCGCGCGAGCGACCGTCCATCAGATCGCGGTAGTTGCCGGTGAAGAAACGCAGCGAGTAGAGCCTGCCTGGTTGGAGGTTGCGCAACTCCTGCGCAAAGCGATTCGGGCCGGCTTTGCTGCGGCGGGTCAGCAGCCCTGTATCGCCATGTGCCGGTTCAGGATGGCCTATGTGTGCTTGCGATCTGCCCTGCAGAATTCCGAAGCCCTTGGCGACCACCGCACCGATGGCGTCCGGCTCGGCCGGCGTTAATGCCCAACCATTCGTTCCATCGCGGAAGTCGGGGTTCGTCAGATGATCAAGCTCATAGGAATCGTCGAGAAACCGGTCCGTGCGGCCCTCAATGGCGTAGTGGCGGACCAGGCGAGCCAGGAGCCTCATCTGCTCCTCTGCCATGTAGGGAGAGTAGTAGCCCACGACGCCGGCGGCGCCCTCAAAGACGGGAGATGTGGCGACGAACTGCATCTGCATGTCCAGGAAGACGTTGTAGTCGTAATCAGGATAAAGGTCCTGGCTTCCGGGAGGTGAGGAGAAGGTTCCCAGGACCACTATGAGGTTTGTGGAATGGGCCCCGGGAGCCGCTGCCTCCCAAGCACGCCTACGCTCCATCTCCCAATTCTCGTTGATCAGGACTGCCGCAGGTTCGCCTCTGCTTGCGGGCCTTAGCTCGCCCAGGTACCATTCGCGGGCCATTCTGCCGCCCCTCTCCACAATCGTCTGTATGAGTTCTGCATCACCACCGCCAGAATCAGTATAGGCATAGCACCGCCTGCCCTCGAACTCCGGGGTAGCCTTGATCCGCCGGATGGCCTCACACCAGATGGGCCACAGGTCGCTCGGATGGCCGGTGCCGAACTCGTCTATCCAGAAGCCTTTCATCAGCGGATGCCATACACCTGGGCTCTGGAAAAAGTGCTCGTATTGAGCGTCAACGTTTTGCTCGTATACATCTCCTCCGAAATGTTTCATGGTATAGAATTTCAGGTTCGTTCGGCTCATCCACCATTTGCCTTCCGATGTCCACTCGCGCATCTCCTCCCAGCGGCCAAGTGTATTGTCGTGTGCGATGATGCAGTTATAATGATCCAGGACGTGCTCACGCAGCCACTGCCAGTCGTAGGTGCCGCGTCCCGGTATGCCGATCTCCGGGCAATAGGGGTTGGCCGACAGTGAGTATACGTCGTAGAACAGTTCCCCGACGGCACGGACAATCAACCGCGAGGAGGTTTGACCTCCCACCGTGATGGCGTGCTCGCCCTCCGGACGGTGCAACATCCCCTCATGGCTGGGCCCGACCTGGCGCATGACCACCGTCTCGCCATCAATGCTGACGGGGGGGTCCTGGGCGCCCTCGACCCGCACGAACACAAAACCCTCGCGGGGATTGAGAAATGTGTGGGTATCTCCTGCTGACGGGTCCTCGATGTTCAGCAGTTCTGAGACCAGGTTGTTGAGCACTCTCACGTCTGCGGCCTGCGATGGCCCGGCGACAGCCAGACACACCAGACATGCGGCTGTGGCCAATACTGTGTACAACTGCATATGAAGCGCTTCCTTCAAGTATGTCCCCCTTTGGTGAGAGTATTGGCAAAGTTACCTCTCCTCAAGGAGAGGGCACGTTCGGAGTTTGAAAAGATCCCGGTTGGAGCGTCAACGGCTATTGGGTTGCTGGGGTCTGCGTCACCCATTTTGGCTACTCGCACCCGCACAGGGCACAGACCTTGCTCAGTTTTTCCCCTCCTGCCTTCTCTCACCTCGCTTTCCGGCCCGCCAGGCACAGTACTGCTCGGGGCGGGCCACAGCCTGCTTCCAGGAGCCTCACCACCCGCTTGCAGTTGACCACGATACAAGTAATCAGCACCTGAATAGTGACTCGGACCAGCCCGCAGTGGCGCAACTGGCTGCAACTACCCCATCTTAATAACCCCCGCCCCCCTAAAATGTCAAGCGGGGCCTCTGCAACAGTCTCTACTGATAGAAGTACTCTACCGGGTAGATGCGCATTACCTGCTCCACCTTCCGTCCGTCCTCCTCGTGCCAGGCGCGGTGATACATAATGTAGACTTTATCGCCGGCAAAGCACACATTGGGATAGGTGAAGATGGCCGAGTCAGCTGGCAGCGGCTTGGGATTACTGCCCACTCGGCTCCACTTTATCGGCAGCGTGGGCTCAAGGTGCTCAATGTCGTCCAGGCCCGCGCTCAGCTCCAGAGTCTTGAAGTTCTCCCAGGTGGCGCCATCGTCCCGCGAGATAGCCGCCGACAACCGATTGCGCCGCCAGCCGTACTCATTCTCTTCCGGCGAGACCTGGTTCCATACACAGAGGAAATCCCCGGTCTGCGGGATACGCCGGAGCCGATTCGGTGAGGAAGAGCTGTTCAGTTCGGTGGGCCGCACCGCCAGCCAAGTCTCGCCGCCATCACTGCTGTAGCTGTAGACTATCCGCCCCGTTGGCGAGCGAGCGAAGAACAGCACCCGACCGTCTTTAGTCTCGGCCACATTGGGCTCGGAACACTCCGTTACCCCGCCCTCACCGTTGGGAGTGCCCTCGTAGTCAAACCAGCCCATGAGGATGCCCGCCGACCATGCGTCAATATCCTTGACCCAGGAAACGTTGGGCTTCAACTCCGCTGGGCCGACGTGCCAGGTTTGCCCCTCGTCGTCGGAGTAGGCAATCAGAGAAACGAGAATCTCCGGGTAAGTGCTGTGTCCCCTATAGCCGACATCAGGATGCTGAGGGTTCCTGAAGCAGTAGTGACTGGGCAGCACCAGTCGGCCAGTACTGAGCTGAATCATGTTGTCCTTCCAGGCATCGTGGCCCTCTATCGTCCTGAGCGGTAGGGCCGGTCCCCAGGTCTTACCCTCGTCTTCAGATAACCACATATTTTGCCCACCCGTCAGCGCCAGAGCTCCGGACTGCAGGCGGATGATGCCCTTACCCGAGACACCTTCACCTAGCGACTGGGAATCGCCCCAGGTCAGCCCCCCATCAGTGGAGATGCGATAGCTGCCGCCCTGAACCAGCATCACCGAGCCATCCTGCAATTCTACCAGAGTACCTTTTGACCCCGCGACGCCCACTAACTCCACCACCCCCTCCGGCGGCGGCTTGCGCCAGACGGGTTTAGCTACTCCAGGTCCACTGCTGCTCACCACAAACACCGCCACCAACACCAATGCCGACAATACCATCCGTACATACATAATATTCACCTCTCTTCTAAGATTGCTACAACATACTCTTTCTGACCCTAACGCCAGAAACCACCGACTTGTGATATGCTTGCCCGGCCCACTTGGGCTACTGATAGAAGTACTCTATCGGATAGATGCGCAGGACTTGCTCTCGGGCCATACCTGCTTCGTCTTCGCCGCGCTCCTCCAGCCATTCGCGGGCGTACAATATGTAGACCTTATCCCCTGCGAAGCACACATTGGCATAGCGGAATACCGAAAAACCCTCGGGTAGTTCACCGACGTCGTCGCGCCCGCGCACCCACTTGATCGCCGCGTCGGGCTCGACAGGCTCCACATCCTCCAAGCCCTCACTCACTTCAATGGTCTTGAAGTGTCCCCAACTCTCACCGCTATCCTCCGAGATGGCTACCGACAGTCGCCCCCGTCGATAGCCGCGGCGAATCTCTTCGCCCGAGACTTCGTTCCACACACATATCAAGTCGCCGGTCTGCGGTATGCTCCGCAGACGCGGCGGCGAGTAGGAGGAGGCCAGTTCAGTAGGCCGCACTGCCGTCCAGGACTCGCCACCATCGCTGCTGTAACTGTACACCAGCCGTCCGACCTGCGAGCGAGCCAAGAACAGCACCCGGCCATCGGCAGTTTCGGCCACACCCGGCTCATCACAGGAGGTGTGGGCCCCATAGCCGTTGGGGATGCCTTCCTCGTCAAACCAGCCCATCAGATAACCAGAGCGCTCCCAGGTTTTGCCCAGATCACCAGAACGACTGACAGCGGCAACATCTAACTCAGGCGCGTGGCCGTGGCCTTCCACAGCTACGCTGCGGCCATGCCAGGTGCCCCGGGACTGCGGTTGGCACGCTAAGTCCGGCGGCTTACACGAATAGCAGGTGCGGCTGGGGACAAGCAGGCGACCGCTGCTGAGTTGAATCAGAGTATCATAGTAGGGGGAGCCGAGCATGCTAATGTCCCGCGGCTGTCCCCATGTCTTTCCGTCATCCTCGGATAACCATAGTCTCTTCCCATCGGTCAAGGCCAAGGCCCCGGAGTTGAGCCGGATGATACCATTACCCGAGACGCCCTCACCCAGTGCCTGCGAATCACCCCAGCTCTGGCCCCCATCGGTTGAGATTCTGTAATTACTTCCTCCCACGGCCATTAGCGAGCCATCCTGCAGTTCCACAAGGCTCCAACTGCGACCAATGCCAGCCAACACCTCTATTACACCCTCCGGGGGTGGCTTGCGGAAGACCGGTTTGGCTACTGCTGGTCCACGAGCAGACACCAAAAACATTGTCATCAATACCGCCACCGGCCACAGCAAACGTGCATCATACATACTACTCACCTCTTTTTCGATTGCAGATACAGACTTTCTCTGACCTTAGTACCAGAAAATGCCAACTTGTGATCGCCCTATCTCATAGCGTGGCTGTACTATTCATAGAACCACTCCAGCGGGTTGATGCGCAGCGGCATCTCTCGGCGGAGCACCGTTTTACCCTCTTTCTTCTCATGCCGACCACGCTTGTAGATGACGTACACTTTATCGCCGACAAAGCGCACGTTGGCGTAACAAAAATAATCGCTGGAGCGCTTGCCCTCGCGCTGGTCAATACGGCGCCACTTAATCGGCAACTCCGGGGTGATGTGGGCCATATCCGCCATGCCCGGGGCAAGCTCAATAGTCTTAAAGTGCCCCCAGGTCTCCCCACTGTCCTGGGAGATAGCCACCGACAGGCGCCCCCGCCAATCGCGGCGCTCGATCTCTTCGGCTGAGACCTGATTCCACACGCATATCAAGTCGCCAGTCGCCGGGATGCGCCGTAGCCGAGAGGGCGAAAACGAAGAAGCCAACTCAGTGGGTCGTACTGCCGTCCACCGCTCTCCTTCATCGCTACTATAACTGTACACAACTCGCCCCGCCTGGGAGCGGGCGAAGAACAAAACCCGCCCATCGGCAGTTTCCGCCACACACGGCTCATCGCAGGCGGTCATTCCTGCATCGCCGTTGGGTGTGCCCAGGTAGTCAAACCAGCCAATCAGATAACCCGGTGCCCTTTTCCACCTCTGCCCCAAGTCATCCGAATAATGGATGGAACTAACGCACATCTCCGGGATAGTGGTATGTCCACTGGATTTGAGGTCGGTGTGGTGGGAGCCGCTATAGGCGATACGACTGGGGTACAACAGACGGCCGCTACTAAGTTGGATCATAGTGTCGTGGTAGGGGCCACCCTGTAGTTTGATGGAGCGTGGCGGCCCCCAGGTGTTACTTTCATCTTCTGATAGCCACATTTTAGCCCCGGTAGCGTCCGTGTCACCCTGTCCTCTATATACCAGCGCCAAGGCCCCGGAGTTGAGCCGGAGGAGACTCGTGCCGTAGGGACTTATGTCCTCGGCCCCTTCAGCGGCGAATGGACGCGGCTCGGTCCAGGTCAGGCCACCATCAGCGGACACTCGCCCATTGCTGGCTAACAGTGAGCCATCCTTGAGTTCAATCAAACTCCGGCAGCCCAGACCCACAACCTCTACGACCCCGTTGGGCAGCACTTTAGGCGGGAACAGGTCTTGCGGTGCCGCGCGTCCCGAGCTGGTCAGTATGGCGACACCCATCAATAGCGACACCATTACCAAGCAAAATAATCGCATGCTGTTACCTACTTTCCAAAAGTGTAAAGGCATGCTTATACGACCCCGGCACCTGTAAGACGCTCGGGCATTATCCAATTGTGCGCTGGCGGCGGCTGGGCTACTGGTAGAAGTACTCCAGCGGGTAGATGCGCATCACTGCTTGGTTCTGCGATTTACCTTCCACCACGCCAACCCGCGCATACATGATGTACACTTTGTCCCCGGCGAACTTCACATTGGGATAATGAAACAGAGCCGCATCGGGCGGCACCGGCTTCGGCTGGCTGCCCACTCTTGTCCAGTAAATTGGCAGTGTGGGCTCGATGCGGTCAATATCCTCCAGTCCCGTGCTGAGCTCCAGGGTCTTGAAGTGGCCCCAGGTCTCCCCGCTGTCCTGTGAGATAGCGGCCGACAAGCGCCGTCGTCGCCAACCGTACTCATTCTCTTCAGGCGAAACCTGATTCCATACGCAGATCAAGTCGCCCGTGGCCGGGATAGCCCGTAGCCGATTGGGAGAATAGCAGCTCACCAACTCAGTGGGCCGCACCGCGTCCCAGACTTCGCCTCCGTCGCTGCTATAACTGTACACAATCCGGCCTACGGCGGAACGGCCAAAGAACAGCACCCGACCATCCTTGGTCTCGGCCACGCTGGGCTCGTCACACGCGGTTATGCCTAATTGTCCATTGGGCTCCCCATCGGGACCAAACCAGCCCATCAGGACGCTGGAGGCGTACTGGTCGAGTCCCCAGCCCAGTTTCGGCTCTTTCATGCCGATGTACCAGGTCTTGCCCAGGTCATCAGAGTGGCTCACCGCGGCAATGTCCAATTCCGGATAGGTGCTATGGCCACCGTAGCCCACGTCTGGATGTTGGGGGTTGCCGAAGCAGGTACGGCTCGGATAAAGCAGCCGCCCTGTGCTGAGTTGAATCAGCGTGTCATAATAGGGAGTGCCCATCATCCTGACGGGCAAAGGCTCTCCCCACGTCTGACCCTCGTCTTCAGAGAACCGGATTTCGGCGCCCAGCCAGCCCCGTTCCAGGTTCCCGCCCGTGGCGACGCGGTTCATTAGCGCTAAAGCGCCCGACTGCAGGCGGATGATGCCATCACCACCGGCCCCGCCACTAAAGGACTGGCCCTCCCCCCAGGTCACGCCGCCGTCAGTGGAGATGCGATAGCTGCTCCCCCCGACCACCATCACCGATCCGTCCTTCAACTCCACCAGGCTGCTGCCCGTCCCCGCAACCCCCACGACTTCCACGACTCCCTCCGGCGGCGGCTTGCGGAAGACCGGCTTAGCGGCCCCGGACCCACTACTGCCCACCACAAGCACCACCACTAACACCAGTACCGACGATACCAGTCGTATAGCCATACTACTCACCTCTCTTCTAATGTGGTTACAATGGACTTTTGCTGACCCCTGCGCCAGAAAACTACTAAGTTGTGATGCGCTTGGGCCCGCGCCCGGCTGGCCTACTCATAAAAGTATTCCAGCGGGTAGATGCGCATCACCCGCTCGCCCGAGCCTTTTACTTCCAGGGCCCTCTCGCCCGGGCCTACGGCTTCGCCTTCTACTTCCTCATACCAGCCTCGCCCATAGCGGATAAAGACCTTGCCCGCAGCGATGTCCAGGTACGGGTAGTAGAACCGGGCGTAGTCATCGGGTATTCGGCCTACCCAGGGCATGCCCACTACTGGCTTAATCTCCTGCTCACAAATGACGCGGGGCACATCGTCCAGCCCGGCACTGACTTCAATAGTCTTGAAGTTCTTCCAGGTAGCCCCGCTATCTGTGGAGATGGCCGCCGACAGCCGCCCCCGGCGGTAGCCGCGGCGAATCTCGGCACTGTTGACCTGATTCCACACCAGCAGCAAGTCACCAGTCCCGGGAACGCGCGCCAAGCGGCACGGCGAGTAGCAAGCGGCCAAATCGGTGGGCCGCACGGCCGACCAGGTAGCGCCCCCATCGCTGCTATAGCAGTGTACCAGCCGCCCCACCGTCGAGCGGGCCATAAATACCACCCGTCCGTCAGCACATTCAACCACCTGGGGTTCGTCACAGGCGGTCATCCCACCCTTACCATTGGGCACCCCGTCGTGGTCAAACCATCCCATCAAGTACCCCGACCTCCCCCAGGTCTTGCCCAGGTCATCAGAGTAACTGACCGCGGCGATGTCCAGTTCGGGATAATGGTAGTGCCCCTCCAGTCCTACCTTCATCCCCCGCCAACTGCCATAGCACATTACGTCCTCGTAGAGCAGTTCAGGGTGCTTATTGTTGCTGAAACACTGCCGCGCTGGATATACCAGCCGGCCACTTTCCAGCTCGATCAGAGAATCGGCTCGCGTGCCGCCGAACTTCTCGATTGGGTACCCTTCGCTCCAGGTTTCTCCCTCGTCCTCCGATACAGCCACGGACAGCCCCTTCGGACCGCTGAAGGTCATACACAGAGCGCCGGAATTCAGACGAATAAGCCCGTCCACACTGGTGAGCCCTTCGCAGTTCAGCGGCTGCTCTTCGCCCCAGTGCACACCCCCATCAGTGGAAATCCGATACCCGGTCCCATTAGCCATCATTATTGAGCCATCCTCCCTCTCCAGAATCGGCCCATAGGGCACTCCCGTGACTTCCACCACGCCCTCCGGCGGCGTGCGGAAGACCGGTTTTGCCTCAGCCGAACTTACCACCAACACCACTGCTAATACCCACACCAAGCAACGCACACTATACATACTACTCACCTCTTTCTTCAGACTAAATTGATTATATCCCTCCCAACTCTGATGCCCAGACTCCAGAGGGCTGCAACTCATACTCTATTCTCCAAGCATCTCCATTGTCCTCCCTTCTGCTTCACTTCCTGGTTAATCAACAACCTTGACAATACTATCTTGAGGGTTATAATAGCCTTGTCGTCGCTCTTAAGGCTGCACTCCCAACGGAGGTAATTCACATGCTTACTAATATCAATCCCCTGCTGACTTCATTAGCCTTGGTTGCTGTAGTGGCTATTGGGTTAGGTCTGAGTTCACCCGCCGCTGCACAGGCACCGATATTTGAGGACGGATTTGCCAATCTGGACGCCACTACCGACGCCTCGGATCTGGACTTGGTCCAGCAGTGCGCCCGGATACCGCTGGAGCCGGATGTGCGGATAGACAGAAGCGGCGAAGCACTGTTCCCCACTGTTATCGGGCTCGCTAATGGCGACCTGCTGTGTGCATTCCATGAGCCTACGCATGGGGTGAACCCCGAGCATGGTCGGGATATGGTGTGCTACTCAACCGACGGCGGGCAGACCTGGAGCGACGAGATTTTAGCCATTGACGTGCCGGGCGTTGACGACCGCGACCCTATCCTGTGCCAGACACCCGATGGCCGAGTGTGGATGGGTGCGGCCGGTGGCCACGCAATATACTCCGATGACAACGGTCGGACCTGGTCCGAGCCGATCAAGGGCGGTACCTACCCAGTAGGGTTGATGGATAATGGCGAGTTCATCTGGACCCGGGGCGGCCGAGGCACCGGCGTTCTGCAGGGCATCGAGGAGGGCAGCCTCAAATTCGAGGATTTCGTTCAGCCCAACCTGAGGCGCAATTCTTCTGATGAATGGTATATGGCGATAACTGCCGTGCCTGGCCGGCTGGTGACGATGATGCGCGAGCAGAACATGGGCGAGTATTATTACACGGGCATCTCCACCGATTACGGGCGCACTTTCACGCCGGCGCGGCCCTCGTCCATCTGGCATTCGCCTAATCAGAGCCGTCCCCTGCTAATGACGATGGATGACGGCACTGTGGTGTGTACTTACGGCGAGCGCCAGAACAACCGGGTCATGGCTATCGCCAGTTTCGACCACGGTGAGACCTGGGACACCCACCATAAACTGGTGATCTGCGACAATTATGACTTGATGCACGGCGACTTCAGTTACCCACAAGCCTGCCAGGTGGATGATAGCCGGCTGTTAGCGGTCTGGTACGCCAGCAACAAGGTATACGGCAACTTCCTGGATGCGCGTTCTTTCAAGGATGTCTACGGAGGAGTGCGACTGGCGGACAGCGCATCGCCGATGGGCGAGAATTGCGTCGCCTACTGGAGCTTTGATGAGGCCGACGGTCCCATTGCTAATGACCCGGCCCGTTACAACTACGGCAAAATCTCCGGCGCCCAGCGCGTGCCGGGCAAGGTAGGCCGGGCCTTGCGGTTTGATGGTGAGGACGACTATGTGATGGTCATTGACTGTGACATCCTGCGCGTCCCGCGCTATTATACCCTGGAGGCCTGGATCAACACCGACGATGCCTCCCGCGAGCAGACCATAATTGACAAGGGCGGGCCTTACTATTTGGGCCTGCACGAGGGCAAACTCATTTTTCACACCGGCACCATAACTTTTGCTGGCGAGCAAGTATTGGACTCCAATCAGTGGTATCACATCGCGGTAGTAGTTTGGCCGCAGCGCGAGTATTCCCGGGTGAGTTTCTACATCAACGGCCAACGCGATGGCGAAGTGCACAGTATCTCCCATAATACCCACGTGGACTATCTTGACGCCTTGCTGCGGAGTGATATGCGGCTGGATGTGGGCCCGCAGTACCGGGAGTACTATCAGCCCAATGACCAGCGCGTTGACGCTTTGGCCATCGGCATTAGCAAAGATTGGGGCTCCTACCCTTTTATGGGTCTGATTGACGAGGTAGCCATTCACAGTGGGCCCCTCGCCGACTATATGAATTATAGCCTGTCCCAGACTGAGGAGCAGATCCGCCAGCGGATGCAGCGCACATACCAGGACTCGGGCCGCGTCGTCTCGGCAAGAATCACCAAGCCAGCCGACGCCAAGTGGGGCATCTTCCAGGCGGCAACCACCCAGCCGCACGGCACCGGTATCAAGTTCTCGGTCACTGACGCTGACGGCCAGGTCTTGCTCGACTCCATTCAGCCTGGCGCCGACCTCTCCGCGCTGACCGCAGAGGCCATTCATCTAATCGCCGAATTGACCACCCAGGAGCCAAGCCAAACTCCCATCCTGCATGACTGGAGCGTCCGCTAACTGGCGGGGCCGGACTTCGGCGAGCTGAGTCGAGCCGTTGTCTGCCGAACCCGGCCTCTAAGGGCGTTATCTGCCATTGTCTGCCGTTAAATTCAGGGACGGATGTGCGGAGCACCTTCCGCCCGCCGTTCCTGACACTCGCGTAGCGCAGGTTCTCAACCTGCGCGATCTAATAAGGCGAGGTTGGAGAACCTCGCCTACGCGACAAGTGGCGTATCCTCGCCCCAACTATGCTTGAAGTTACTCCAGCAATTGGCCGACCCAACCTTCTCCCATCCTCGCGCGAACACCGCGAAGAGAATTACCCATAGGACGCATTTGGAGCCGTCTTCCCACTGAAGAGACCTCCCAGCGGCCCGCCCGGATTCACGCTGAAAATTATCTCGCCAGAGCCTTGCCAACCGTGTCAAAATATGGTATACTACACATTGAAGGGAGGGAGAGACTACTGAACGAAGAAATAATTCCGGGGGCAGAGGGATGGAACATGACTAATGCCGAGTAGGGGTTTGAGACCAAATATAACTATCGCTATCATATTATTTGCTATTGTCGCTGTTGGGACTTGTGGGCCGGCGCAGGCTGACGTAACCGTCGGTACACATACCGCATTGGCTGGCTGGCGCGAACAGTTTCTAATGCAGCAGAGCAGGGCCAGGGCGCAGGTTCTGGCGCCCCGGCCCACTGATCCTGTGTTGCTGCGCCCTAATCCCGGGTTGACTACTGAGGACGTCGCCACGCAACTCTCCACTCAGCTCGGCGTGACTGTTGAAGCCTACTCCAAAGTACCGGGCTGGACCACTGTTCGTGTGCCCTACGGCTTTACCACTGACCAAGTTCTCCAGCAGATCAACGACAGCTCCCTGGCGGAAGTAGCCTCCCGGCACGGCCGCTTCTACATCTGCGATGCCCCCCCCCAGGATATCCCTAACGACGAGTACTGCATTGATGCGGACCCTGAGACGGACTATGGCCAGTACTACCTCTTTGATGTCAACGCTCCCGAGGCCTGGTATCTGCAGCACGGCAGCCCGGACACGACGATTGCCATCATTGACAGCGGCATTAGCATCTATCACGAGGATATGGGCACCTCCGACGGGATAAGTGGCAATATCTGGCATAATCCCGGGGAGATACCTAATGATGGCATAGACAACGATGGAAACCTCTTCATAGATGATTACTGGGGCTGGGATTTTGTAGGCGACAACATAGGCTCTGCTGCGGAGGCCGCCAATGAGGCCACTTATATGCCTCGTGACGATGAATATCCTACCATCTGGGATCCAGATTGGTGGCAGGAAGAGTATCCGTATAGCAGTGACCCGGCCATCGGCAACGCGGAGGATGATAATTCTGACGGGGCGCCCGACGCAGGCGTGACTCACGGCACTATGGTGGCGGGCATTGCCGGAGCCATCACCAACAATTACGACGACACTGACCCTATTGGCGGGGACATCGCGGGGATGGCCTGGAATTGCAGCCTAATGACGGTGCGCGTAGTGAATCCCGAAGGGTGGGGGTGGGACCAGGATGCCGCCGCCGCTATCCGGTACGCCGCTGATCAGGGCGCTGATGTAATCAATATGAGCTTCAGCTTCGGCCTGCGGGAAGGCTTCGGCAGCTATCCGCCCATCCCGGCAGCGACTATTCAAATGATGGAGGAGGCGATTCAGCACGCCATCTCCCAGGGCTGCATAATCGTTGGCGCCGCGGGTAACTCGGGAGACGCGACCGGCTACCCCGGTGGTATAGACTTTCCCGCTGATATGACCGAGGTCATCTCGGTAGGCGCCGTGGACTGGACCGGTGAGCGTTCCGTGTACTCGAACTACGCCGCCTCCGGCGACGTCTTAGACATAGTAGCACCAGGCGATCTAATGTTTACTATCAGTACGATAGACATGTCCACATGGGCGTGGCTTGAATTGCTCCTGCCCGGGGAATACGAGCTCGGCGACGATCTGCTGGACTTTGCTTTCGGCGGCACCTCGTTTTCTGCCCCTATCGTCTCCGGCTTCGCCGGGCTGCTCAAGTCGCGCTACCCGGGCATAACCTACCAGCAGTTCCGCGAGTATATCCAGAACTCGGCGGATGACCTGGGCCACTCCGTCCCCCACATCGAGTATGGCTACGGGCGGCTGGACGCGTACAATGCTATCCTTTATGCCGACGCGCATATCCCTGAGCCGGCCACGATTACTATGATGCTACTGGGCTTAGGCGGATTAGCCGGCTATCGCCGCCTGCGCCGCAAATCATAAGTCGTACCACTTGAATTGTACGGGCGGAAGTTGCTGGCAACTGCCGCCCACCGTATCCTGAGAGTGTCAACGGGCCGTGCGGAGGGGCCGCGTCGAGCGAAGCGAGCCCGGCCCGCCCCTACATTCTGTTAGAACCTCGTAGGAGCGACATTCTTGTCGCGATTGGTACGTACTATCTCAATCCAGTAGGGTCAGGTCGGAGAACCTCGCCTACGCGACAGATGAAGTACCCACGCCCTCACCACCTCGAGCGAAGCGAGCCCGGCCCGCCCCTACATTCTGTTAGAACCTCGTAGGAGCGACATTCTTGTCGCGATTGGTGTGTGCTATCTCAATCCAGTAGGGTCAGGTCGGAGAACCTCGCCTACGCGACAGATGAAGTATCCACTGCCCGCCACCTCGGGCGGATGTAGTGGCCCGCATTCACCTCTACATTTGCCTCCCCGGCAGGATTTTGCTACCCCCAGCAGGAAGTATTATCCTATGCCTGTGCGCTTCCAAGTAACCCGGCCGCATAATGATGACCGGCAGATACTATCTGACGTCCCGCCCCCCTCTCTGCCTGACTATCGCCGCTGTGGGCTGGCCCAGGCGCTGACGGCAGCTCTTTCCTATTGTGGTCAGAGGGTTGAGTATAGTTTCATTATGGGTCTGACCGGACTGGCCTTTGCCATCAGTCACGCTGACAGTTTTGCCGAACAAGCCCCGCTCCCGGTGCCCTTCAATCACGTCACAGCCGCCCTGCGAGCGCTGGGTTATGAAGGTCAGATTATACCAGACACACCCGCCCTACCTCCGGAACAAGTGGTAGCAATGGTTAGCGCGGAGATTGACGCCGGGCGGCCTGTTATCATCCACGGTTGGGGACCCGCGCCGCCGGGCTGGGCGCTGATAACTGGCTATAGCCGCTCCCACGCTTCGCTGCATGGATATTTACTGGCCGCCGAGCCCCAGCCCCTCCACGAGGCTTCCGCCCATGCTGACCTGATAGTATGCCTGGGGAAAGCCGCTTCACCTGTGCCGCCGCCTGAGGCTGTCAGGGAAGTCATCGTTCGCGCCGCGGATCTGTGGAGCAATCCGCCGCCCGACACCGGCCCGGCGGCCTATCACAACCTGCTGGCTCTGCTAACTGATGAGCCTCTCTTCCACGGTCCTACCGCCGACGCCGCCATCAGCGCCCACGAAACCCTGATTGCTACCTTGATTGACAGCCGCGCCGCCGCTATTGATTTCCTGCAGACCAGCGCCGACCTATTTCCGCCTATTCCGGCTGCTTGGCTACGGCGAGCCGCCGACTGCTACACCGAACTGGTTGACCTGCTGGAGACCCGCACTCCCCCGGTATTTGACGCTCTGGCCACTGACGCGCTCACCGACCCTCAGTGGCGTCAGCAATGGATTGAGCGTATGGGGCAGGGTGCTGAACTGGATATGGAGGCAAGCCATTGTCTGCGCCGCTCGTTGTCCGCCGATTTTCCTCCTACCCTGGAGAAGGACTATGAATGCTGAGCGACGAATACCCAACTTACATAACCCGACTGGTGTCGGGGCAAGCATCCCGCGCTTGTCGCGTAGGCGAGGTTCTCCAACCTCGCCCCATTACGGCGCGGAGGTGAGCAATAGCGGGCGGAGGATGCTGCGCCCTTCCGTCCCTACAGACGACAAAGGAGGTAACTACTATGGCATCACTTAATGTGGGTATGGTGGGAATAGGATGGGCCGCCAGTGGCCATATCCAGGCTTTTCGGGCTAACCCCGAGACGGAGGTGGTGGCCCTGTGCTCCAGCAAGCAGTGGACCCCGGAGCAGATTCGTGAGTTCTGCGGCTGCGACGCTGTCCTCTATCACGACTATGACGAGTTCCTCCAGCACCCAGGTCTGGACATCGTGGATATCTGTACACCGCCTTACATCCATGCCGAGCAGACCATCAAGGCCGCCCAGGCCGGCAAGGATCTGATGATTGAAAAGCCGCTGACCCTTGATTATGACAGTCTGCTGGCGATGCGCGAGGCTATCAATAAGGCCGGTGTCAAATCCACCGTCTACTTCGAACTGCGCTTTATCCCGCATTTTGACTTGGTCAAGGCCACTATGGCCGAGGGGCTGCTGGGCGATGTCCACTATTTTGAGGTAGATTACTACCACGGCATCGGCCCCTGGTATGTCCAGTTTGAATGGAACGTAAAGAAGCAGATGGCCGGCAGCGCCCTGCTTAGTGCCGGTTGCCACGGTCTGGACGCCCTGCTGTACTTTGCCGACCGCCAAGTGGAGGAAGTATTCGCCTACTCCACCAAGTCCGCCGCCGACTGGGCTAAGCCGTATGAGTATGACAGTACCTCGGTGGCCATTTTGAACTTCGCCGACGCCACCTGTGGCAAGTGTACCTCCAGTATTGACTGCCGCCAGCCATACCTGTTTAATATCCGCCTGGTCGGCAGCGAAGGCACGCTGTGGAATGACCGCTTCTGGTCTACCCGCCTGGCGGGACTGCGGCCCGACCAGTGGGCCGACCTGCCCACCACCCGCGCCGAATCCGGCGATGTACTGGATCATCCTTACCCGCCACAGGTGGATGAGTTCGCCCAGTGTCTACTGAGCGACCGCGATTCGCGTATCAATTTCGCCGAGGCTTTCAAAACCCACCGAGTGCTGTTCGCCATTGAGAAATCACTGGCCGAAGGCCGTCCAGTCAAGATATCGGAGATGGCGCTGCCGTAAGCGGAAGGGCATTAGCAACAAAAGCCACAACAGCAACGAAAGCAAGGACAGCAAGGAAAATAGAACCACCAACAAGGACTATTAGCAACAAAAGCTCTAAATTAGCCGTAACGTCCACAGGAGCCGTTATCTGCCGTTATCTGTTGTTGTCTGCCGTTACTGTCGTTGCTGTCCTTGCTGCCCTTGCTGTCTTTGCTGTCGTTGCTAAATACTATGTGAGGTGTATTTGATGACTAATGACAAATTACAAATCGGCGTAATGCTTTCGGCCCACGGGCATCGCGACTTTGAGGAACCTATGGCTAAAGTCGCGGACCTGGGCCTCAAACACTGTCAAGTCCACTGGGCCGCCGAGACTGCCCTGGAGGACGGCCAGGCGCTGCGCCAGGCCGCTGACAAGTGCGGCGTCACCATTGTCACGCTCTGGGCAATGCCCCCGGGCCGGATGGTCTGGGACTTTGTCCAGGGCCCGACCACCATCGGCCTGGTCCCGCCGGCTACCCGCAGTATGCGCACCGCGACTATGGAGAACGCCGCCCGCGTGGCGGGGGCGATCGGTGTGCCATCCATTACCACTCACCTGGGATTTATCCCTGAGTTTCCCGGTGATGAAGACTATTTCGGCACAGTCCATGCGGTAAGGAGCATCGCCCAGGTCTGCCAGAGCGAGGGCATTGAGTTCTGGTTTGAGACCGGCCAGGAGACACCTGTTACCCTCCTGCGGCTCATTGAGGACGTAGGTACGGATAACCTGGGGATTAACCTGGACCCCGCCAACTTGCTGATGTATGGCAAGGCTAACCCCATTGATGCTGTGGATGTCTTCGGCCAGTATGTGCGTGGCGTACACGCGAAGGACGGCGAGTATCCCACTGACGGGACTCACCTGGGCGTGGAGAAACCTATGGGCGAAGGCCGGGTCAACTTCCCCGTGTTAGTGCCTAAACTGAAGGACAAGGGCTTCCGGGGCGTATTGGCCATTGAGCGCGAAATCAGCGGCCCTCAGCAAGTAGAGGACATTAAACGCGCCATGGCCATCCTGGACCCGCTGTGCTGAGGTAGCTCGCCCAGGCCAATCTGTGGCAGGTGACGGCAATGCCACAGGCCCTTACACGTCAGCGGGCTCGCGGGGCAGTCCGAATTCCTTTGACAATACACAAAAGAGAGGTGCATTAGCGTTGGCTAAATACGACTGTGCGATTATCGGATGCGGAGCCCGGGGTACCCATCAGGCCGAGATGCTCCAGCGCATACCGGAGATGGAACTGGCGGCTCTGTGCGACATTGACAGCGACAAATTACAGGAGTTCGGCAAGCGCTTTGGCGTCACGGCTCGGTACACCGACGTGGACGCTATGTTAGCCGACCAGCCGCCCGACATAGCCTACATTATGACCCACCCGACAGTCCGTGTAGAGCCCGCCGTTAAGTGCGCGCAGGCGGGCGTCAAGGCGCTGACTATGGAAAAGCCCATGGCCTTGCGCCCCTCTGAAGGAGAGGCCCTGGCCGCCGCCTCGGCCGAGACGGGCTGCCTGATGGCGGTCAACCACCAGCGCCGCTATATGCCCCATTGGCAGGAATTCCGCCAGTCGCTGGCCGATGGCTGCATCGGAGAGATTAAGTTCATCCGGGCCGCCACCTTCTCCCGGACTCTTCTGGAGATGGGCGGCCACATGATGGACCTGTTACTGATGATTCTCCAGGAAGCCGACCCCATGGCGGTCTGGGCCACGTCCGCCGGAGCCGAAGGCTTCCAAAGCCCCATAGAGCACTATGCTCCGCGTCAGACCCTGGCCCGGATTCTCTTCCCCGGCCCCCTGGAGGTCCTGTGGGTCCACAGCCAGGACGGCGTCAACACCCTGGGCGAGAGCACCTGCTATATGCACCTGGAGTTCAATGTCTGGGGCACTGAGGGCTATGCCTGGCATACTCAGAATGAGGGCTGGGGCTACCAGCGCCGGGGAATGGCTGAGCCTGTCGGAGGACCGACCTCGTGGTGGGACGACAATGAGCAAGCCCAGGTAGAGTTCACGCGGGCGGTGGGCAAATGGATAGAAGACCCGGCCGCGGAGCACGAGTGCAGCCTGGAGCACTCCATGCGCGGCTTCCGGACGCTGATGGGTATGTGCAAGTCCTCCCTGACCGGCCAGCCGTGGGAGTACGGCACTCCCGTGGCCGACCAGGACATTGACGCTCTCCAGGCATTGCTGGAGCAGCGCGAGGGATAGACAAGTGTGTGCGCGGAGCTGCTATCTTGACGCAGCTACCCTAACCTGACGGGTCGCACAAATAGGAGATGGCCGCAATGCCGAATTGCCCGACATGTGATGCGCCGGTGACGGAGACTGGTCTAACCTGCCCCGACTGTGGCGGCGATATTAGTTGGTGGACGAGCCGCGGTGGGGAGGTGTATGGCCCCTATGACTGGCAGACACTACAGTTCTGCTGGCGGGATGGGCGCGTAGTGGCCGATGATTCTGTCAAATTGGGCCGCGATGAGCCCTGGCTGGCGGCCAGTGAGATCTTTGGGGCCAAAGCTGCTATCCCCCAGCCGACCGCACCGCCAACGCCGGTCTCAGCGCCTCCCACCTCGCAAGCCGCCGTGCCTCGTAAATCTAATGCTCTGGTCATAATCCTGGTAGTCGCCGGCGCTGCCTTTGTACTACTGGCAGTATTGGCTATCGTGGCAGCCATTCTCGTTCCCGTCTTTGCCCGCGCCCAGTACAAAGCCCAGCAAGTCTCTTGTATGTCTAACCTGCAGCAGATCGGCGTTGCCCTTCGGGTGTACGCCGTGGACAATGACAACTTGCTTCCGCCTACCGACTCCTGGCGGCAGGCCCTCAAGCCGTACCTGGAGGCCGAGGAGCTCTACACGTGTCCGAGCACTGGGGAACAGTATGTCTTCAACGAAGCACTGGCCGGCCAGAATATTGAAGAGGTTAGCAATCCGATGGAGGAACCAATGGCGTGGGATGCCCCTGGGCCTGGTGACCTAACAACTGGGCCCCACGCCGGCGAGTTTAATGTGTTATATGTGGACGGGCACGTATCAACACTTGAGCAGTTACATCAGCCGCCGTAGCTAATGCTGCCGACTGTGGGAGGGGCATCCTTGCCCCGATCGTCGTTGTCTGTCGCTACGATACCAATCGGGCCGAGGACGGCCCTCCTACAGTTTTAAAAGTTTTTGCCGGAGGGGTACGGGGAACCGGCTTTTTTCAAAAAGCGGGTTCCCCGCTCGCCCTTCATGCCCTACCCCAATTCAATCATCCGTTCTACGCTGCGCCGGGCTTTGTCCGCGACCTCCGGCGCTATGGTTATCTCCCCGGTCATATTCTTTAGGGCACCCAACACCTTGGGCAGCGTGGTCTTCTTCATATTAGGGCACAGGGCCTGCTGAATTGGGTAGAAGGTCTTGTCGGGGTTTTCCTGCTGGAGCCGGTAGACCAGCCCTTGTTCGGTCCCCACGATCATCTCTTTGGCGTCGGTCTCGGCGGCGAATTTCACCATTCCGCCAGTAGAGGTGATCACATCGGCCAGGTCTCTGACCTGTTTGACGCACTCCGGGTGCGCCATCACTACCGCCTCGGGATGTTCTTCCTTCAGCCGGCGAATAAACTCGGGACGGATGTTGAGATGAGGGGCGCAGTGGCCGGGATAGCGGATGATATTCTTCTCGGGCACTTGCTCCTGGGTCCAATCGCCTAAATTGATGTCGGGCACGAACAGAATGGTCTCCTCGGGCAGCGAGCGCACCACCTGCACACTATTGGACGAGGTGCAGCAAATATCGGACTCAGCCTTCACTGCGGCCGTAGTATTCACATAGGCCACTACCGGCGCGCCCGGGTGCTGAGCCTTAAACTCCCTGAGTTGGTCGGCCGTAATCATATCCGCCATCGGGCAGCCGGCACCAGTATCGGGCATCAGGACAGTCTTGTCAGGACAGAGGAGTTTGGCGCTCTCAGCCATAAAGTGCACGCCACAGAAGACGATCGTCTCGGCATCGGTAGCGGCGGCCTGACGGGACAGGCCCAGCGAGTCGCCCAGAGCGTCAGCAATGTCCTGGATTTCGGGCAACTGGTAGTTATGGGCCAGGATTATCGCGTGGCGCTGGCTTTTAAGTTCATTGATTTCTTCTACAAGTTCGGACTGGTCAGCCATAGTGAACACCTGCTTGCGAAGGGTCTGTGCCATATCCGTTATTCCTAAGTAGATGGTATCACCTTTGCCCGGATAAGACAAGCCGGGCTCACTACTCACCGTCGTGGGACCGGCGTCCTGTCGCGATTGTCCTTCTACGTCACCGCCCCGGTCGCGGCAGAGATGCCGCTCCTACGGCAAGAATATCTATGCCGTTGGCCGTTGCAGTTCCCACTACCCTGTCCCCTGTCAGTTCGCTGCCATTGCTGCAGTTCCCAGTTCTCCGTCCCCTGAAAAAACGCTCTGGACTTGAGGGTGATATTGTGTTATAATTTGACAATTGTAGACTGGCGATTAGTGGGATATAATAGTATAATAATCATAATGTAACCGGGGGCCCGTAGCTCAGCGGCAGAGCAGTCGGCTCATAACCGATCGGTCGGTGGTTCGAATCCGCCCGGGCCCACCATAATCAGACACTATATGGGCAGACCACTCCAGGCTACAGATGCTACTGGGCGGGAGTGGTCTGTTCGCAAGGGCCATAAAGTCGCCCAATTGTCGGGTGAAGACGATGCTTAAAGTCATTGCTGACTACATCAAAGGCCGCCGCCACCGACTCGGCCAGCACGTACTGTTTATTGGCAGTAGCGTCAAACTGCCACCCCAAGACATTAGGCTCAGTACTCTACTGGAGCAACTGGCCACCGAGCAGGCGGGACATTCTTTCCAAGAACTGGCCGCTGAGCGGCGCGGGACCGCAGCCCTGGAAGCATTTGCCCAAAAAGTCCCCGACCACGCCGAGCGCTGCCAATTGCTCCGAGAAAAGTTATCTGCCGCTCGCCCGGCTGAGGGGCACACTCAACTATCTCGCCTGGTCAAGGACGGCTATTTCCCCACTATTTTTACTATGGAGCCGGATGACCTGTTGGAGCGGGCTTTGCATACTCAACATTTGGAGCCTGACACGGGTTATCATCTGTTAGTAGCAGGGGTGGATGAGCCAGAAACCATCTCGTTGGCCCTGGAAGACTCGACGCGGCTGGTTGTCGTTAAGTGTGGAGGAGACCTCGCGAGTAAATACCTCCCCCTTATCCCTGCCGAGATAGAGGCCGGACTTCAGCCGCTCGGTAAGATCATCACTGACGCCTTTAGCGTGGTGGTTATCTTCACTGCCTACACTGACCGCGACCGGCCGTTGCTGAATTATGTCCCGGCCGAAGGGGGCAAGATATTCTGGGTCAATTCCTTGGTGCCAGTCAGTGATAAGCAGAAATACACCGAGTTGAAGTTAGAAAGCCCGTCCAGCGTCGAGTATCATTCGCTGCAGCCAGAGGTAGTCAGACTGCTGCAATCTCGCCAGTCCGCCCGACATATGCTGGTGCGCGAAGCAGGAGAATTCAACGAATTCTCCGGGAAGCTGGTTGACTGGTTTACTCACCGCCACACCCGACGCTCGCGGCGGCGCAAAGAACTCACTGTCCTGCGCGGCGGGCCCTATCGCTTCTTAGACTATTTCGACGTCCAGGACACTGATTTCTTCTTCGGCCGCGACCGAGAGATACAGGAAGTCCTTGACCTGATACGTTCCCATCCATTGACCGTGATATTTGGCCGTTCGGGTATTGGCAAGACCTCTCTGATTAAAGCCGGAGTAATGGCCCGCCTGCTCGGTGTAGTCGAAGATGAGACGCCCGGCGCTGACGAGGTGTGGCTACCGGTTTATGCCCACTGCGAGGACGACCCCACTGCCAGTATACGCCAGGCGACCATAGAAGCCATTGGCCAGGCGGGCTATGAACTGCCTGAGGAACTGGCCGAGGTCCCTTTGGGCGAACTGTTGGCCCAGACCGCTGAAATTACCGGCCAGGACGTAGTGGTTTTCCTGGATCAGTTCGAGGAATTTTTCGTCAAGTTGGGGCAGAAAGTCCGTGACAACTTTATCAGTCAAATCCAAGATTACCTGGATATGGACCAGCCTGACCCGCACTTGGTCTTGGTCCTACGTGAGGATTTTGTCGGTGAATTGTACGAACTACGCGACCGACTGCCGGATATAATGCAAAATGTCTACCGGCTGCCCAAACTCGACCACCACCAGGCTCACAGCGCTATTCTCAAGCCAGCGGTGAACTTCGGCATCCAGGTGGAGAGAGACTTGGCGGATCAGATAGTAGAAGACCTTTCCCGGGAGGGAGTGGAGCCTGCCCAACTCCAAATTGTTTGTCACCGCCTCTACGAGGCCCTTTCCCCGGGCTCACATACCATCACCCAGCATACTTACCAGCGCTTAGGCAAAGCCGAAAAGATACTGGCCGACTATCTTGACTATGTTCTGGGCCAGTTGACCCTGGGCGAGCGGCGCCTGGCGCGGGCTATTCTTAAAGATATGGTGGCCTCCTCCGAACTGAAGGCGGCCCGGCCCCGGGAACGCATCGCTCAGGAATTAGGTCAAAGTCAGGAGACCGTTGAACGAGTCCTGGCCAAGTTGGTGGACTACCGGCTGCTGCGCAGCGTCCAGCGGGATAAGCGGCGCAACTATGAGTTAGTTCACGAATATGTAGCCGAGAAGGTAGATGACTGGATGTCCGAGGAGGAAATCAAACTCAAGGACGTCCAGGACCTGCTTACTCGCGAACTGAATAATTTCCAGAAATTTAGTCTGCTTATGGGTGCTGAGGAGTTGCGCATCATCGGCGAGCATCGCCGGGAGTTGCGCATATCTCCCGAAGAATTGGACCTCATAATTCGCAGCGCCGCCGCTGGCCGGGTTGACGCTGAATATTGGTTTTCCCGCGCCACCGAATTGGCTGACGCCCATTACTCAGTGCTGGCCTCTCTGCTCACCAACTCCTCGCAGACCGTGCGGGAAACTACCTATAAGCATCTGAGCAAACACCTCCACCGCGAGTTGATACCGGCTTTGGTTGAGGGTCTCAATGATGAAGTACCGTCTGTACGACGACAGGCCCGCGACTATCTGGAGACCTTGCAGGGCGAACTGACCAGATTACTTCAGACTGGTCCCAGCGACCAGCAGCAAGTGGCGGCGGCGGGATTGGGGCAGATTGGTTCCCGGCACTGCGAACGACCATTAATTGAGGCTTTGACTGACCAGGACGAGCAATTGACCGAGACAATCACCGACTCGCTGCGCCAATTGGGAGAGGAGGACAGCGCCCAGACGCTGCTCAAACGACTGGGGGCCCAGCCTGACCAAGCCTGGGCCGTAGCCTATGCCCTCGGCCAACTGTCGGTCTCAGACGAGGCTCTGGGTAGATTGACCAAGGCTGCTCAGAGTGACCGGGCGACCCCGTCTGTGATGTATGCTCTGGGCCTGGCCCAAGGGCTGCGCCGTGAGTTCGACCAAGCACAAGCCAACCTCCAACGAGCCTTGGAAACCACTACTTCTGCCATCGGCCGCCGATATGTGCAGCATGCCCAACAGGAACTGGTGGCCAGTCAACAACAAGCAACTACTGGGACGGACTGCTGGTTGATGTTCGGGGGTAGTCCGCAGCATTGTGCCTATCTTCCCCAGACTCTACATCCGCCACTAAAGCAGATATGGACAACCCGCACCGGCGGGCCGATCATCGCCTCACCCGTGGTCGCTGACGGACTGGTATACGTCGGCTCACGCGATAACAACTTCTATGCTCTGGATAGCCAGCGGGGCACAGTCCGTTTTACCGTTACTACCGACAACCACATAGAAGCCACTGCCGCAGTAGCCGAAGACTTCGTCGTCTTCGGCTCAACTGACGGGAATCTGTATGCTCTACACGCGGCGTCCGGTCGCGAGGGCTGGCGCCGCCAGTTAGCCGGCCCTATTAGGTCAGCCCCCAATGTGGCTGATAATCGCATATTTATTGGCGATGAGGCCGGCACTCTGTGGGCCATTGATCCGACCAGCGGTGAAGTCATTTGGCGAGTGCCAACTCAGGATCAGATATTGGCCGCACCGGCAGTAGCCCAGGGGTTGGTAATCATAGGCTCCTGGGACAACAGCCTTTATGCATATCACATCGCCGATGGCCAACTCTGCTGGCGGATAGATACCAACGGGCCAGTCTCTTCCTCCCCGGCCATAAGCGAGGGCAAGGTATTTTGCGGCTCGGATGACTCTATGATGTACGCCATTGACTTGACCGGCGGGCAGATTGTTTGGCAGACACCGCTGGGGGGCCGAATACGCTCCTCACCAGCCGTTAGTGAAGACCGAGTGGTCACCGGCTGTACCGACGGGTTCGTCTACTGTCTGGACAAGACCACTGGTGAGATAGTCTGGAAGGCCGAGACCGCCGAAGAGGTACTGGCCTCAGCAGTGATTACCGGCGACATCGTCTATATTGGCTCTAAAGACGGTGCGTTGTATGCCCTGGATATGGAGACTGGGGAGAGCCGGTGGCACTACCGTACTCCCTACGGAATATATTCTTCGCCGGCGGTAGCCGAGGGTACTCTATTCATTGGGATTGCCTACTACGATGTGGCCGCCTTCAGCCAGGCATAATCACCCACCTATGACCTGTAGGGGCGAAAGTGGTGCGCCAGCGGCGCAGCACCTTCCGCCCGCCGTGACCCATCCGCACCTGTGCGGGCGGATGGGGCTGCGCACATCCGCCCCTACATTCATAACAAGTCTGGCAATCACGGCACTGGGGGCAATCGTGCTAATCTGCGGCTGTCAGGTGCCCCAGTCTATAGGTCGGGCAAGAACTGACTTTCTGGCCTTGCGCTACCTGAAAGTGGCTGAAGACGCCGCCACCGGTCAGCCAGCCGATTTTGCCAAGATTGTCAATAGTCTCGACCGCGCCATGGCGCTGGCGCCTGATCACCCTCTGGTAGTGGCGCGAGCCGGCCGTCTTTATATGGTAGCCGAAGCCTATCAGCGAGCCATACCAGTACTGCTAAAGGCCCAGCGTACTACCGGACAGACTTATTACTATGAACTGGGCACATGTTATCTGCGATCCGGCGACACGGCTCGCGGCATTGCCTCTTTGGAACAGGCGGTCCGCCTAATCCAGTACCACTACCAGCAGCGACAACTCGGTGCTCTGGATTATGCCATGGTCCTTAACAATGTTGGTTATACCTATGCTGACGCCGGGATCAAACTACCCCGCGCCAAACGGCTAATTGCCCAAGCCGTACGCCTGGCTCCGCTCACACCTAGTTTCATTGATAGCCTGGGATGGGCCTACTTTCGCCAGGGTGACTACCACAATGCTGCTTTCTATCTGGAAAGAGCGGTGCGCCAGTCATTAGACCACCCTAATGCCGAAATATATTATCACCTGGGTGTAACCTACGCTCACCAGCACCATCTGACTATGGCCCGCGAGCAACTGCAGCGTGCCTTACAACTGCGGCCCCACTACCCTGAGGCCCTAAATGAACTCCGCCAGTTGTACCAACAACTATCTCCGTCCTGGCAAGCGCGCCTTAAGCCTTTGACTTCTGTTTACGACGCGCCTGGTAGCTGCCTGGCTATGCGCGGCAGGATCAAAGACCCAAGTATTCTAAGTGAGGTGCCAAATTGATAATGAAGATTTCGCAACGTACTCAGCAGATTGCCCCCTCGCCGACTATCGGAATGGCCGCGCGGGCCAAACAGATGCAACGCGACGGCATTGATGTCATCTCCTTCGCCGTCGGGGAGCCGGATTTTCCTACTCCTGACCATATCTGTGAAGCGGCGCGGCAGGCCATGGCCGACGGCCATACAAAGTACACTCCGGCCTCCGGCATTGCCGAACTGAAGGAGGCCATAGTCCAGAGTATGCAGCAGGAGTTTGGACTGACTTATGATCCCAGTGGGGTTTGCGTCTGCAACGGCGGCAAACATGCCTTGATGAACATCTGGCAGGCTCTACTGGACCCGGGCGACGAGGTAATTGTCTTTGCTCCCTACTGGGTTAGTTATACCGAGCAGATAAAGATCGTCGGTGGGCAGTCCACAGTAGTGATGACTGATGCTGATAGTAATTTTCAGCCGGACCTTGACGAAGTACGGGCCACGGTGAGCGACCGTACGGTAGCCATGCTCATAGGCAGTCCCTGCAATCCCACCGGCGCTGTCTATACCCGACGGACGATTGAGGGACTGGCGCGAATCGCCCTGGACCATAACCTGACCATTATCTCCGACGAAATATACAAGAATCTAATTTATGACGACGGACAGCACTTTGGTCCGGCGATGCTCAGTGACGAAGTCAAGCAGGCTACCATAATTGTGGACGGAGTATCCAAGACCTATTCAATGACGGGCTGGCGGATAGGCTGGCTGATAGGGCCAGACGAATTTGTCAGCAAGGTCAGTAGCATCCAGAGCCATCAGACCTCTAACCCCAATTCTATCGCCCAATATGCCGCTCTGGCCGCCCTGACCGGCCCCCAGGATTGCGTCGGCCAGATGCGCGAGCAGTTCCAACGACGCCGCGACTACTTGGTGCCCGCCCTCCAGCAGATAGCGGGTCTGCGCTGCCCCAAGCCCGCCGGCGCTTTCTATGTGTTTCCCGAAGTAACCGCTCACCTGGGCACCGAATTAGCCGGGCAGCGGATTGACAATTCTCTGCAACTGGCCGAGTATCTCCTCACCCAGGCCCATATCAGCACTGTCCCCGGATCAGCATTTGGGGCGGAGGGCTATCTGCGACTCAGTTTCGCTTGTTCGCTGGATAATCTTCGTGAGGGAGTCCAGCGCCTGCACCAAGCCCTGGAGGGCTAAGAGAACCAGACTGCCTTGGCGACAAATAGAATAACGAGCAGGGCCACCGCGCCCGACTGCTCCCAGGCGCCGTTGTATGTGGCCAGATACCATCGGAAGTTACGCAGGGCGCCAGAGGTCAGCCTGAGATTGGCCAAATCAGGCACAAGGGCGGGAGTGCGGTGCCGATATTGCTCAAACTCTTCGCCAAACAGCCGATGCAGTAGGTTCTCTTCGCGGCGGATGGCATAGTAGTACAGTACACTGCCAGTTACCAGCGCTGCAGCGGCCAGATACATATTACCCGCACAAATGCATAGGCCAATGAGCACCACGAAATTGCCCAGATACATCGGATGGCGGCAGTAGGCGTAAGGACCCTCGGTGCAGAGCCGGTAGTCTTTGGCAATATAACCAGCGGCCCAGGTACGCACAACTATACCTACCGCTATCAGGGGCAGCCCCCACAATACCTGGGGAAGACGCGGAGTAGCCAGGATCACCGCTCCCAGGAAGGCAATAAGATGCAGTTTACCGCGATGCTCGCGTAGAACCCGATATAACGGCTTCTCGAACTGGAGCACTTGCTCAGGAACGGGAATAGGTAGGTCAATATGATCAGGGGCAGCCGCGGGTTCTCGTTCAGTTGCAATAGACATTGCTTTAAGTATTGGCTGGTATTTGTACTTAGTGCATGCGCAAATTGGCGACGTCTAACTTTTTAGACTGTATATCACTTTAGCCGTTGCAGGTTATTCTGTCAAGCCCAACTCGCGAAGGAGTTATGATATGCACACGGTGACCTTCATTCCCGGTGACGGCACTGGTCCGGAAGTGGCCGAGGCTATGCGTCAGTGCGTGGCAGCCACCGGGGTCCAGATTCACTGGGATGTCCAACACGCTGGCCTGGACGTTATAGACCAACAGGGTACCCCCCTACCTGACCAAGTGTTAGAGTCCATTCGGCGCAACAAAGTCGCCATAAAAGGTCCTATCACCACTCCGGTGGGCACCGGCTTCCGCAGCGTCAATGTGGCCTTGCGCCAGCGGCTCGACCTGTACACCTGCCTGCGGCCCTACAAATACTACGAAGGCGTCAAGTCGCGGTATCCTGAGGCGGATTTGGTGATAGTGCGCGAAAATACCGAAGACCTCTATGCCGGAATAGAATTCGAGCAGGGCAGCCCTGAGTGCGCCGAGATTATTCAGCACATTCAGCAACTGTCCGGGGCTGCTATCCGTCCGGATTCGGGCATAAGTATCAAGCCGATATCCGAATATGCCTCCGCTCGCATTGTCCGCTTTGCCTTTGACTACGCTATCGGCAACGGCCGCCGCAAGGTCACCGCCGTGCATAAGGCCAATATAATGAAGTACAGTGATGGGCTGTTCCTGGAGACCGCTCGCCAAGTCGCTGAGGAATATGCTGACAGTGGCATTGAATTTGAAGACCGCATTGTAGATAATATGTGTATGCAACTGGTCCAGAAGCCCGAACTGTATGATGTTCTGGTATTACCTAACCTCTATGGTGACATCATTAGTGACTTGGCCTGCGGGCTGGTCGGCGGCCTGGGGGTAGCCCCCGGGGCCAACCTCGGCGACGACATTGCCGTCTTTGAACCCACTCACGGCAGCGCGCCCAAATATAAAGGCCAGAACAAAGTCAACCCTACGGCCACCATATTGAGCGGGGTGATGATGCTGCGTCATCTGGGCGAGTCAGCCGCCGCCGATCGGTTAGAGCAGGCAGTGGCCGAAGTAATCCGGGCAGGGGAGAAGGTAACCTACGATCTGAAGCTGCACCGCGACGATCCCACCGCCGTCGGCACCAGCCAGATGGCCGACGCTATCTGTGCCGCCGTAGCGGCTGGTTAGATAGCGCAGCAACCCCCGGCGCGGTCACACCTTTCAATATATAAGGCAGGCAAACTCAATGCGATTTGTGAGGCCAGTATCCATTGCCGTAGTGGCTGTCTGTGTTCTGTGCGCAGCAGTACTATCCGCCCCTGCCTCCTCGTCCTCCCAGGAGCCAGCGCAGGTCAAGGCGTATCATCGGCCTGTGATTGAGGCCCCCGTCTGCGAGGAAGCGCCCATCATAGACGGTGTGCTGGACGACCCTTGCTGGCCGCAGGTCTACCACACCGACGAATTCTGGAACACCGACGACCAGTGTGCCCCTACCGAACGCACTGAGGCATGGCTGTGCGTGGATGAGTCAGCGTTTTATGTAGCAGTTTACGCCTATGACAATCAACCCGAATCCATCAAATGCCAGGAGACCAAACGGGGCGGTGACATTTGGAATGACGACTTCATCTCCGTCGGCATAGATGCTGATCACACCGGCGACCGGCTCTACAGATTTCAGGTCACAGCCAAGGGGACCCAAAACGAAGAAATCCCAGGAGGCAGCGATGCCAAGATTGAGTGGCGGGGCGACTGGTCGGCCGCCGCCAATACTGTGGGCGACGGCTGGATAGTAGAGGTCAGGATCCCCTTTGAAATCTTGCGCTATCCCGCTCGGCAATCGGTGTGGGGGGTGAGCGTCGCGCGCCGCCATGGCCGCAGTGAGGATTGGTGGAACTGGCCACCCCAGCCCGAAAGGTGGGACAATCACGAGATTGCGGAGATTAGGGAGCTGAAACTGCCCACTATTTCAGTCCAGCCTATCATCATGCCTAACATCCAAACCGAGTTGGGCGCCGGGCACTTCCGCACCAATATCGCTCTGGACGCCAAGTACCCCCACCCCAGCGGCCTGACGGGCGTGGCATCTTGGATGCCCGACTTCCGCAACATTGAGGATGAAGTGGAAAGCATTGATTTCTCATACACCGAACGCTGGTATTCCGACCGTCGCCCGTTCTTCGTAGAGGGTGGCGGCTACATGCCTCCCGGAGACATGTTCTACAGCCGGCGCATTCCCGACTTCGACCTGGGGCTGAAGGCATTCGGTACCATTGACCGCACCAGCCTCGGACTGCTGGATACCTGGACCTTTGGGGGCCGCAATGATCTGGCTTTCCAGGTGCGTCAAAAGATTGCCAAGTACAATCGGCTCTCTCTCGGCTACGTCCGCACTGATCAGCCCGACGGGGACAACCAGACCTACTACGGACGAGCGCGCTATTCCAAGCGGCTGGGACAGGGGAGTTTTCGCCTGGACGGTCGCCTTTTCCAGAGCCACACCGAAGGCGGCAACACGGGGACTTCCTGGCGAGTTAGCCTTCGCCGTCGGCGCGGGAAAGCCAAGCCCGGGTTCTGGGCCAACTACCGACGTGTGGATCCCACCTTTGATCCCTGGAACGGCTTCGCCCCTGACACTGACTTAGAAGGACTCTCGGCCGGCATCAACCTTTATGACAGTTTCCAGAACCGCCGCACCGAAGCCCACGGCTACTCGCTGAGTTTTGGCAGTTTTGACCGTACTGATGGAACGCGCTATCACAATGACGTGAGCGCCGGATACTGGATTAACTACCGCGACGGGACCTCCTGGAATGTGAGTTGGAGCCACTCCGACCGACCCCCTAATGTGGATCATACCTGCGGAGTTGACCTCGGCTGGAACTCCAAAAAACTCCATCAAGGCGGCGGGGCAAGTCTACGGTGGGGCAAAAGCGACGGCGCGGATTACCTGTTTTACAGTATGGGGCAGGGCCTAAAGGTAAGCAATAAACTCCGCTGCCACATTGGCCACGAGTACCGCGAAAGCGACTATCCCGACAATGCTGACGACGAGCGCATCCGCCGGACCACGGTTTCTTTCAACTATGACTTCACCCCCGAGAAGACCCTCGGCGGCCGTCTGCTCAGTGGCACTCTGGGCACAAACTTCTATATGAGTTATCGCCAGGCAGTACGCCGGGGCACAGACTTGTTTGTCATCCTGGGCGACCCTAATGCTGACCATACAAAGGCACGGCTGGCCGTCAAGTCAAAATGGGTATATAAGTGACACCGGGCCGAGACGCTATCAGAGGTACACGCATGAGATTAGAACTGAGACGAATGCGCACTGAATGGCTCTAATCACTGGATCAGACGAATGGTAGATAGGTTGGCAGCATCTGCCCCGCGTCGCAGTGAGCCGCGCTGTGGTAGGCAGCTCCAGCCAGCCAACAATGTCCCGATTTGCAATGTCTGTTGCCTTGACAAGCAATATGTAATTGTTTTATAATACCAATTGTAGACAGCGCGGCCGGCTGTCGGAGCCGGCCTTTAATAATGCTTAGCAGAGTTACCCCCAAGGCGAGAGGCTATCCTTAAGCCCCCGACGCAGGAACGTGTAGACTGGTGCCCGATAGCGGGTAAACGAGCGTGATAACCAGAAAGTAGGGAACGCAATGGTTGACCCTAAGCAGCGGTCTATTGACCCGGCCGCTCAACAGATGATACAACGGGCCGCAGACGAACAAATTGACCTGGCATGGGACCGCTATGAAGCAATGCAGCCCCAGTGTGGCTTTGGCCAACTGGGGATTTGTTGTCGCAATTGCCATATGGGACCCTGCCGCATTGACCCCTTTGGCAACGGCCCTCAGAGGGGCGTTTGCGGAGCTACTGCTGATGTCATAGCCGCCCGGAACTTGATCCGCATGGTCGCCGCCGGAGCCGCCGCCCACTCCGACCACGGCCGCGATATAGCCCACGTTTTCCTGCAGGCGGCGTGCAACCCGGATAGCGATTACGAACTGAAAGACCAAGACAAATTGCTTGCCCTGGCTGAAGAGTACGATATTGAAGTAGATAGTCGGCCCATACAAGAAGTGGCCGTAGAACTGGGGGAGAAAGCGCTAGCTGAATTTGGTCAGCAAGACGGCGAGTTAGTGATGTCGCACCGGGCACCAGAGGCCCGGATCCAGCGGTGGCGAGAAACGGGCCTGATGCCCCGGGGTATTGACCGCGAGATTGTTCAGATAATGCATCAAACACATATCGGGGTGGATGCTGATTACCGCAACATCCTCAAGCAGGGCCTACGGGCCGCACTGAGCGATGGTTGGGGCGGGTCAATGATTGCTACCGACCTGCAAGATATACTATTTGGTTCACCGGAGCCGGTGCGATCCAAAATTAACCTGGGAGTGCTTAAGGAAGACAAAGTCAATATTGTGGTTCACGGCCACGAGCCGGCTCTCTCAGAGATGATTGTGGAAGCCGCTCGCGACCCCGAATTACTAAAGCGGGCCGAAGAAGTCGGCGCGACGGGCATCAATCTGGCCGGGATGTGCTGTACGGGTCTGGAGATACTAATGCGCAAGGGCGTCCCGGCCGCCGGGAGCTTCCTCCACCAGGAGTTAGCGATAATGACCGGGGCTGTTGACCTTATGATTGTAGATGTTCAGTGCATTATGCCCGCGGTTGCCGAACTGGCCGACTGTTGGCATACCAAGGTAATTACGACCTCCCCAAAGGCTAAGATGCCCGGCGTTGAGCACATTGAGTTTGACGAACACCACGCCTACGAGGTAGCTAAGCGCATAATCCGCCTCGGGGTGGAGAATTTTGCTAATAGACAGCCTCAGCGCGTACAAATACCTGAGGAAGAGACTGAATTAGTTGGCGGCTTCACTGCTGAGTATGTCTACACCTTGCTGGGCGGGCGGTTCCGGCCCTCCTACCGCCCCCTCAACGATGCGATAATCTCGGGACGAATCCGTGGAGTAGCCGGGGTCGTTGGTTGCGAGAATCCCGAGTTGCCCCAGGGCAGTTGCCATGTGGGTATAGCTAAGGAACTCATTAAGAATGATGTATTAGTGCTGGCGGGAGGATGTTCGGCTCTATCTGATGCCCGCGCCGGGCTGATGGTGCCCGAGGCGGCCTTCAAATATGCTGGTAAGGGCCTGCGGGAGGTCTGTGAGACCGTGGGGATGCCTCCGGTGCTAAATGTCGGTTCCTGTGTGGATAATACCCGCATACTGATTGCCTGCTGCGAGGTACTGAAAGAAGGTGGTCTGGGTCAGGATATCAGCGACCTGCCCGTGGCCGGGGCGGCGCCCGAATGGATGTCGGAAAAGGCTATCTCCATTGGCTATTATGTAGTAGGCTCAGGGATATACACCGTCTTTGGCACCCCACAGCCGGTTATGGGTGCGCCGGCAGTGCGCGACTTTATAACTGGGGAAGGAATTGAGCAATTAGTGGGAGCCCGATTTGACTTTGAGCCTGATCCCATCAAGGCCGCCCATCTGATGATTGAGCATATAAATCGCAAGCGGGAAGAGCTGCGATTGGGGCCAATGATGTATGAGTCAGAGGCCCAGGAGCCGGAACCAGTAGCTGCCAGCTAATGATAAACGCAGAAGGGAAATTCTATGCCGCAAGTGATCACTGTAGATGTTGCCAAATGCATGGGTTGTCACAGTTGTGAGGTAGCCTGTGCTGTGGCGCATGGAGCTTCGCCGACGCTCTACGAAGCAATCCAGCAGGAGCAGCCTCCCGAGCCGCGCATGGCTATAGTCGCGATCGGAGAAGCGGCAGTTCCCCTGCATTGCCAGCACTGCGAGGACCCGCCTTGCGCAAGCGTATGCCCCCAACATGCCATACAGAGGCCCGATCCCGATGGGCCGGTGATACTGGACGAGGAGCTGTGTGTCGGTTGTGGAAGTTGCGTTATTGCCTGCCCGTTCGGTATGATCAGGATGAGTGCTGACGGCGAGACGGCGCTCAAGTGTGATATGTGTATCGACCGGCAACAAGCAGGCCAGCCGCCGGCTTGCGTGGAGGCGTGTCCTACTGGAGCATTAGAACTGGTCGAGGATGCAGAGCTGACCGCTGAAATTCAACAGCGGACACTGGAGGCTATGGAGACAGCCTTGAAGGAAGAATATCAGCAGGCGGCAACCAGATAGGATAGCGGTATGATCGGCACTGCCCGCGTGCTCGATCTCCCAGGAGGCGTATGAATGGCAGCAGTACAATGCAAAATCTGCGGCGAATCAATTGCCCCAGCGCGCCGGATCCAGCGGCTGGCTGACAAGTTGGAGATCGGCGCTGAGCGGCTCCACATCTGCCCGCGGTGCCGACGCAAGAAATATGCCGAAGTTCTACGCGATTTAGAAGCAAGCTAGCTTCACGGGGGACATCAACAAAACGGCTGCCCGCCACAGATGGATCCAGCAATAGTGGATTTGACATCGTCAAGGAGGCTTACAACAGATGTCTAAAGAAGTTGCCGCTGCGGCTATTAGAGCTTCACACGGCAAAGTTGCCCAGATTGACGAAGCACTACAGGCCGCGATCGAAAACCACGGGGCCGAAGAGCACGTAGGGTTCCCTGAGACCGCTTTTTACCTGCCTATGGCCTGCGCCCTGTTAGGGGAGGAAGTGGAGAACCTGGGGCAGATGCAGGACGTGTTGGAATACACCAAGACCTTGCTGACCGACGAGCCCAGTGACTCAGTCTGGCTGCCTTACCTCAGCGGGACTTTGGACGCGGGTATTGCCACGATGCTATCCGAAGAGATGCTCAAGGCCCTGGACTACCTGGAAGGCACCGAACCTCAGGAGGGCTGGCACGGATTCATCTCCGATACGATCCTGCGCAGCCTGGGCATCCAGTTAGTGGACGGTCGGATGCCAGGCTTCGCCGCGGTGGTGGGGGCCGCGCCCGATCTGGAGACTGCCGAATATATCATCCGCGAATTGCAGAAGCGCAACATCCTCACCTTTTTAATCGGCAACCATAACGGCAAGACGATGCGTGACCAGTTGCTGGAAGCCGGTGTGCTGGATCAGAGTATAGTGGAAGACCCCGCTTCGGGCTGGGACATTTACATTGTGCCGCTGGGCCCAGATACCGAATCAATAATTTACGCCCTCAACTGGGCCATCCGCGGCGCCTTGACCTTTGGCGGCCTCCAGAAGGGCGACTGGAAGGGCTGCCTGGATTACACTCGCGCTCATATCTTTGCCTTTGGCCTGGGCCTGGGCACGATTGATGATTTGAAGTTCGCCAGCGGGGCCGGGGCTATAAATATGGGCTTCTCAGTTATCTGTGATACCGAAATCCCCGAAATACGGCCCACCGGTGTGTGCACTTACGAGGAATTAGTTCGGGAGTTGGACCACCAAAATATAGTACAGAGGTGTATAGATGTGCGGGGAGTGAAGGTGACAGTACGTGAGGTTGATGTGCCCGTGCCGGTCGCCGCCGCTTTTGAGGGAGAAATAATTAGGCGCGAGGATATGCAGGTTGAATTCGGGGGCAAGTACTCGCATGCCATCGAATACCTGACAATGCGCGATATGGACGAGATTGAAGACGGCAAAGTCACCGTGGTCGGCCCAGATGTAGATACCGTGGAAGAGGGCTCTTCCCATCCCGTCGGCATATTTATGGAGGTGGCCGGCCGCAAGATGCAGGAGATCTATGAGTCCATCCTGGAGCGCCGCACCCACACCGCCCTCAACCACGCCCATGGCATATTCCATATGGGCCAGCGCGACATCCCGTGGATCCGCATTAGCAAGGAGGCGTTCAACGCCGGCTGGCGGCTGGAGCATTTTGGCAAAGTTATTGTCGCCGAACTTAAGAACGAATGGGGTGCTATCGTCGACAAGGTTCAGGTGACCGTGACAACTGATGAGGACCTAATGGACCAATGGACACCTGTGGCCAAGGAAGCCTATCGCATCCGCGATGAGCGAGTCGCGGGGATGACCGATGAAAGTGTGGACTTGTTCTACTCCTGCACTCTGTGCCAGTCCTACGCTCCCGATCACGTCTGCGTTATCAGCCCCGAGCGGCTGGGACTGTGCGGTGCCTATAACTGGCTGGATGCCCGGGCTGCCTTTGAGATGAATCCGCACGGCCCGAACCAGCCGGTGGAAAAGGGCGAGTGCATTGATGAGGAGATAGGGGAATTTGAGAAGGTTAATGAGTTCGTCTACCGCGAATCCCATCAAACCGTAGATCGGGTCAGCCTATATTCTATTATGGAGGTCCCGATGACTTCCTGCGGCTGCTTTGAGGCAATCCTGGCGGTGCTGCCTGAGGCTAACGGCTTTATGATTGTTAACCGCGAATTTGTCGATATGACCCCCTGCGGGATGCCGTTCAGTACCCTGGCCGGAACGGTCGGTGGCGGCCATCAGACCCCTGGATTTCTGGGGGTGGGACGCCGGTATGTGATAAGTAAGAAGTTTATCCGAGGCGACGGCGGCCTGCCCCGACTGGTGTGGATGACCAAAGAGATGAAAGAAGACCTGGCTGAGGGTCTCCAGAAGCGCGCCGAAGAACTCGGTATGCCCGACTTGCCCAACCAAATAGCCGACGAAGATGACGCGACTACTACCGAAGAACTGATGGCCTATCTCCAACAAGTAAAGCACCCCGCCCTGGAGATGGAACCACTGATGTAACTATACAACGTATATTCGGTAGGACAGGCGTCTCGCCTGTCCCTATCCCCGACGGGCGAGACGCCCGTCGCACCGGGATTTTGTGAAGGAGGAAAGAACGTGGCACTCAGCGCCATTGAAATCTATAAACTATTGCCCCAGACTAACTGTGGCGATTGCGGCGTGCCCACCTGTCTGGCATTTGCTATGAAAATAGCCCAGAAACAGGCTTCCCTGGATGACTGTCCTCATGTCAGTGACGAGGCCAAGGCTGCATTAGGCGAAGCCTCTGCCCCGCCGATGGCGACCGTCACTATCGGCACTGACGACCATGCCATAGAAGTGGGGGGCGAGACCGTGGCTTTCCGTCATGAGGAGACTTTCTATCATCCCTGCGCAATAGCCATTGCCGTGGACTGCTCTTTGTCGGACGACGAGATTACCCAATGCGTCCAGCAGATAGATGCCATCGAATTTGACCGGGTAGGGATGACTTTGGGCATTGACCTTATTGCTCTGCGGGACAGCGGTGAGGGCCGATTGGCTCGGGCCGCCGAACTGGCCACGCAGACCACCAATCTACCCCTGGTGCTAATGAGTACCGCCCCTGAGACAACCGGGCGGGCCTTGGAAGTCTGCGGCGAGACCAAGCCGCTCATCTACGGGGCTGCCGGGGACAATTTAGAGGCGATGGTGGAACTGGCCACCAAATATGACTGTCCCCTATCCCTGCGGGCGGATGGCCTTGACGAACTTGTTGACATGAGCGAGCAGGCCGGCCAAGCGGGAGCGAAAGACCTACTGCTTGACAGCACGCCTCAGAGCACCTCGCAGCTGTTGGTCCATCAAACTGCCATTCGCCGGGCTACCCTTGATCAGAGCACCAAGGCGCTGAGATATCCCACCATCGTGGCCCCTGCAGTTGACAGTGAAAAGCCTTTGGGCTTCTTGCAGGTTTGCACGGCAGTGGCCAAGTACGCCTCGGTGATAATTGTGGACACTCTGCGGCCCGAGTTATTACTGCCTATCATTACTGCGCGCTTGAACATCTACACTGACCCCCAGAAACCGCTGCAAGTCGAACAGCGTGTCTCTGAAGTGGGCGAGCCCGACGAAAACTCACCTGTCCTGATTACTACCAACTTCTCCCTTACTTACTACTCCGTAGAGGGGGACGTTAGCGCCGGCAAGATTGACGCCTACATATTGCCAGTAAATACCGATGGTACTTCGGTGCTCACCGCGTGGGCCGCGGGAGATTTCACTCCTGAAATCATCGCTAAGGCTATAGTTGACACTGGACTGGAGGACATTGTCGCCCATCGCGAGGTTATTCTGCCCGGCGGCGTGGCGGTGTTGCAGGGCAAGTTAGAGCAGGAGTCAGGCTGGCAGGTGGCGGTTGGGCCGCGCGAGTCTTCCGGCATTCCTCAATTCTTCCGCGAGCGGCGCAAAGGAGCTTAAGTAGATAAATGGCCTACCAGGTCGTCTTTCAACCTGACGACATTTCAACCGAGGCCGGCGACGGGGAACTACTACTGGCCGTCGCCGACCGGGCAGGTCTGAGTATCGCCAGTGAGTGTGGCGGCCATGGCGTGTGTCACTTGTGCCGTGTAATAGTCCAGCAGGGCCGAATAAGACCCCGAGATCAGGACGAGATCATTGAAATCACTGATACCCCCCGGGAGGTGCTCGCCTGTCAGACTCAGGTAGCCGGTGACATCGTAGTCCAGGTCCCTGTCGAGTCACGCGTGGCTGATTTCGCCGAGGCCATCGCCGCTTCCTTGTCTCCGCCGGCCGCCGCGCTGCTGGCCTCGCCCCTCAGTCCACTGGTTCAGACCGCTACAGTAAAGATGCCCTCCCCGACCGCCGATGATCCTGAGCCGGACCGGGAAAGGCTAAACCGAGCCATCCTCCAGCAACAGCCCGACTGGAGCCCGCTCACCATTGACCTGCCTGCTCTGCGGCGGTTACCCCTCACCTTGCGCGACGCTGACTTCCACGCCAGTGTCACGGTTGCTGACGAAGGCCACAGCCACCGGATAATCCAGACTAACGCTGCTCACGACCGTCCCCTGTATGGGTTAGCCTTAGATATTGGGACCAGTACATTGGCCGCCGAGATTGTGAATCTGGGCTCTGGAGCGATTGTGGCCGCCGCCGGTTTGCCCAACCAGCAATTCCGCTATGGTGCCGATGTCATTACCCGCATCATCTGGTCCCAGGAACATTCCGACGGACTTGAGCAACTGCATCAGGCAATTATTGATACAATCGCCGAACTGCTACAGGACCTCTGCCAGCAGTGTTCAATTGAGCCCGAGCAAATTATGACCGCCTGCTGCGCCGGCAACGCTACTATGATAAGTCTGCTGTTGCAGATCCCTCCCGATCCTATCCGCCATGCGCCGCACATCCACGCCGCCGAACACGTGCCAGTGTTGTCTGCCCATCAAGTAGGCCTGCCCATCCATCCCCAGGCGCCGATTTTTTGCATGCCGGCCGTCAGTGGCTATGTCGGCGGCGACATCACCGCCGGCATACTGGCCATGGGTCTATTCGCCACGGACAAACTGTCCCTGCTGGTAGATGTAGGGACTAATGGGGAGATTGTAGTGGGCAATAAGGACTGGATGATGTGCGCCTCCTGCTCGGCTGGCCCGGCCTTTGAAGGCGCAGGCATAGACTGCGCCGTCCACGCCACTTCCGGGGCTATCCAAAATATTGACTACGATCCCGAAGACGACTGTTTCACATTTGTTACTATCGGCCAGACAGGCCCGGTGGGATTATGCGGCAGCGGACTATTGGAGCTTTTAGCCACTCTGTGGCGCGCCGGGGTAATTGACCGGGGTGGCAAATTCAATGAAGAATTGGACTCTCCCCGGATGCGGGAGCGCGACGGCCAGCCCGAGTTTGTAATACTATGGAGCACCGAGAATGCCACCGGCCGTGATTTGGCCCTCCAGCAGGCCGACATCGAGAACCTGCTGCGTTCCAAGGCGGCCATATATGCCGGTATCACCACTTTGCTCGACCAAGTCCAGATCCCTGTCGCAGATATTGAGCAAATCTACCTGGCCGGGGCCTTTGGCAGCCACCTGAACATTACCGATGCTATCACGCTGGGCATAATTCCCGATATTCCCACCCCGCGAGTCGCGGCGGTGGGCAATACTTCCCTGGCGGGAGCCTACTTAGCCCTGTTGGCCCGACCCGCCCGCGAGCGGGCCGCTAATGTCGTGGCGGGACTGACTTACATAGACTTAAGTGCTGCCCCGCAATTCATGGATGAGTTCATTGCCAGTATGTTCTTACCGCATACCGATTTGAGCCGCTTTCCCTCAGCGGACACAGTTAATGACAAAACCAACATTGTCCAAGGCTGACCCTATGGCCACCGTTTGCAAATAAATTATAAACAAAGACAAAAGTTGTACGATATCAGCACGGAGGTTAGAGTCAATGAGTTTCGAACTTCCCACCAAACAGTGGCCGGCCCAGGTCAACACAGCCACTATCGGCGCAACTGCCGAGGAAGGCGGTACCCGCACCAGTAAGGTAACAGTAGGGGGCGAGACCACCCTTCCTTTTCTCCATTTCGAAGGCCAGATGCCTCATCCTCCAGTCCTGGCGATGGAAGTATTGGATGAAGCCCCCAAGGGCTGGCCGGAGCCGCTGATGGAGCCCTTTGCCGATGTCCTGGGCGACCCCGCCGCCTGGGCCCAAAAGTGTGTAGAGGAATACGACGCTGAGTTGATTGTCCTGCGCCTGGACAGCGCTGACCCCTTCGGCACTGATGCCAGTCCTGACCAGTGCGCTGAGAATGTCCGGGCGATTTTAGAGGCCGTGGGCGTACCGCTGATTATTTGGGGCTGCGGCGACTACGATAAAGATAATGAAGTCATCCCGGTCTGTAGTCAAGCCGCCGCCGGTGAGCGCTGTCTACTGGCCTCGGCGGTGGAGGATAATTACAAAACCATCGCTGCCTCTGCACTGGCTGACGATCATCTGGTCATCGGCGAATCGCCCCTGGATATAAGTATCCAGAAACAGGTCAATATCCTGCTCAGTGAGATGGGGCTGCCCCGCGACCGAATCATTATGTACCAGGTTACCGGTGCTGTGGGCTATGGCGTGGAGTATGCTTATTCCATCCTGGAGCGCACCCGACTGGCCGCGTTGGGCGGCGATGCTATGCTCTCTATGCCGATGCTCTCCATCGTCGGCTCAGAGATTCTCTGGGAAGCGGCTACTGCCACCGTGTTCCTACACGGCGGCACCGACATCCTGGTAATGTGGCACCCCGAAGCCGTCCAGCACATCCGCGCCCTACTGGCCGACTTGATGGCCGTATCTTAGTCGAATATCCAGTAACACAGACTATTGTAGGAGGGCCATCCCTTAACACAGACTATTGTAGGAGGGGCATCCTTGCCCCGATCTCCACACTTGTCCAAGAAGTGTTATCCCAAAGGAGGCGTGCGCTGTGCTTGTCATAGCTGAAAGAATCAACGGTATGTTTAAGGAAGTCGGTCAGGCTATTGCTGACCACGACGAGAGCGTAATTCAGGACCTGGCCCGCCGCCAGGTCGAGGCCGGCG
>JALGUR010000079.1 GCA_029820565.1 Candidatus Zipacnadia bacterium | reverse complement strand
GGTACCTGGGCTTGCCCCCAATAGCCGCGCTGGGGGTCAATTACTACCCCGTCCAGCGGTGTCACTCCGTGGTCAGTTAGGATCTCCTGTAGGTCAGGAGCCGGTGCGGGGTCTACAGCGACAAACAACTTCCCGTCCTGGCCCACATAATCCTTGATTGCGGTAATCTCCTTCTCATGCAGCGGTTGCTGCGGCCCGGCAATGACCAGAACGGCGCAGTCGGCGGGTACTTGGGGCTCGGCCATAGCCACCATTGACAAGGCTTCCACCTGGTACTGCTGGTTTTCCAGGCTGCCCTTGATTGTGCCCAGGCCATCCATGCCGCCATCCTGTAGAGGACGTTCACCGTGGCCGGCCAGGAAATATACTTTGGTCTTCTCCCCACTGGTAACGGCCAGAATTGCCGAGGTGAGTTGTTCTTCGCTGGCCCCGGTGACCCTCTCGGTCTTCTCACCGCTCTTGACAATTATGGTGCCGTCAAACTGAACTTCGTACTCTTTGACCTTGTCAAAATTTGTCTGCGGGTCATAGGTGTGAAGTTTTATCCGCGGGCTGAGCATCTCATACTCGCGCAGCCGGTCTGAGGTTTGCGCGTAGTTGAAAGAACCGGGCGAGATAAAGGCCAGCAGTTCGACATCTTTGTCCAGGCCTTTGGCTATCTTGCGGGTTTGCTCGGATAAGGAGTATCTTTGGGCCTCGGTCAGGTCCTTGCGTAGGTGATGACGGATGCCCACGTAATTGACCAATACAACGATGCCTAAGACCAGGAGGGCAAAGGCAGTGGAGTTGGCAATGAGTTGGGCGCGACGACTGCCGAGACACTGGCGAATGCTCGCGAAGTTGGCTACCACTGCAAAACCGCCCAACACTGCCCCGGCAACTAACACTATCAGTGGGCCGGGGATAAGGCTATTGGTGACGACCCACCATATCAGAGCGGCTACTATCGCGGCTGTCCCCACCCCGGCGGCGACGATGCTAATGGTTGCTAATGCCTGTCTGGTAGGAGCGACATTCCTGTCGCGACTACTACCTCGGGGCAGGGATGGCCCTCCTCCAGGCTTGGCCTGCTCGGACGGTGCGTCCTGGTCACCAGTGTGTTGTACCTGTGCCCGTTTATCATCAGACATTAACTATCACCCATTCAATCCCGTTCTGTAGGAGACATTCTTGTCGCGACAGGAATGTCGCTCCTACGATGGGAACGGCGGACGAGGCAGCGCTGCCCCTCCTACAGTACTCTATATTGCGCGGCGATTCTCCAGGCTGCGCACGGTGGCAAACAAAGCGAAACCGATCAAAGTGACAAAATACACAATCGCCTTAGTGTCAATAATGCCTTTACTGAAATCCAGGAAGTTTTCCAGAACTGAAATATGCTTGAACACGTCTCCCAGGCTCTCACTGACTGAATGGGATACCCAGCCAATTAACCAGAAAAACAGCAGCATAAAGATACCAATCAGAGCAGCTGCGATTTGATGGGAAGTCAGTGAACTGGCGAGGAGCCCCAAGGCCAGGAAGGCCATAACTACCAGCACAACCCCGACATAGCCGCTGAGGACCATTCCCCAATCCAAGTCTCCACCTATCTCCAGAATAAGGGGCATTTCCAAGGTTAGAACCAATATAGACAAAACAAGCGCCACGGCGGCCAGGTATTTGCCGATGACGATTTCCCAGTCGCGCACCGGCCGAGTCATAAGCAGTTCAATAGTGCCGCTGGATTTCTCCTGGGCCAGTAGGCCCATAGTAAGGACTGGGGTCAGCATCAGCATCACGAAGACCATAGTGCCGAACAGGCCTGCCAGGTCGTCGGTTTGAGCCTGGGGCCGAGATAGGATTCCTAACGTGAATATGAAGCCGATTATGCCCAGAAACAACACGGTCACCACATAGGCCAGCGGCGAAGTAAAGTATGAACGCAGTTCTTTTCCCGCAATAGTCAATGCGTTGCGCATCTACGCGACACCCTTCTCCTCGGTAGTTAACTCGCGGAACACATCTTCCAGCGACATCTCCACGGGCCGCAATTCCAGCAGCCCCCAGCCGTGATTGACGATAAACTCAGCAATCTGAGCGCGCAGGTCGGCCCCTATTTCAGTGTCCACATAATACGCCCCAGGCGATGCAGCGGGCCGCACCGCCGCCACCTGCGAGATGTCCTGGAGTTGGCGGGCCACTGTTTCGGTGTCATTCTGCACGCGGACCATCAACGTCTCGGCCTGGCGAATTTGGGCAGTCAGCGCCTCGGGGCGGTCCACCGCGATGATCTGGCCCTTGTCAATGATCATCACCCGCTCGCAGGTCATCTGGGCCTCGGGCAGAATGTGAGTTGACAACATAACTGTGTGGTCACCAGCCAGACTCTTAATCAGGTTGCGCACCTCAATTATCTGGTTGGGGTCCAGACCCGCTGTCGGCTCATCTAAAATGAGCACCGGCGGGTCGTGCAGCATCGCCTGGGCCAGCCCCACACGCTGCCGATAGCCCAATGAGAGGGTGGCAATAATGGCGTCCAATTGGCCATTGAGGCCACAGCGGTCGGTCACGTATTCCAGGCGCTCAGCCATTTGCGCCTTGCTCATCCCGTGCAGACGCCCGCAGTAGCCTAAATACTGGCGCACGCGCATATCGGTGTACAGAGGAACTTGCTCGGGAACATACCCAATGCTGCGGCGGGCCTCCATGGACTGCTCAGCCACATCAAAGCCGGCCACCTGAGCGCTGCCGAAAGTGGCCGGCAGATACCCCGTCAGAATACGCATAGTCGTCGTCTTGCCCGCTCCATTCGGACCCAGGAACGCTACTATCTCGCCTTCGGCGACCTGGAACGAGACATCAACTATGGCCGGGTGAGGGCCATAGTATTTGGTTAAGCCTTCGGCCTGAATCATACCAAGACTTCCTCCGTCCTATCGTGCTACCTCGTAGATAAGAAAAGCCGCCTCGCCATCCTGACCAAGAATCTTGCAGACTTCTCATCAGCCGGCAGAACCGGTTCGTTAGCTGGCGTGATTAGTTGGTCTCATCAATCTGGCTGGACGACTGTAGAGATTATTATATGATAACTTGCCCAGTTCGTCAAGTAGCCAGTTCAATGATAGCCTGCTGGCTGGGTGGGGCGCAGCACTGTGCTGTTCGGCCTGCGGCCCAAGTTCTTCAGCCAGGTTCTACCAGTTGGGGCCACAAGGCTGCCACCTGCTCGCGGGTATCCTGCGGAGAGCCAGTCGCCTTAATGACGTAGTCGGCACGAACTTGGTTCAGTCCCAATCTGTCGTGCAGTTCCACGCGACGGCGCGCTTCCTTGGCGGGCAGGCCATCGCGCTGCATTAGACGCTGAACTCTGACTTCGGCGGGAGCATCTACTAAGAGCAATTTGTCTACTAACTCCCCCGCCCCCATCTGCAGGAGAACCGCCGCCTCTACGGCTACCAGTGGGGGCGAGTGGGGCCGATTGCGATATTCCTGGATATGCTGGGCGATTCGTGCCACCATCGGGGGGTGCATTAGTTCGTTGAGACGCTGCCGGGCCTGGGCGTCGGCGAAAATCAGTTCGGCTAACGCACGGCGGCGCACATTACCGTCAGCATCTATAAACTCATCGCCAAAAGCCTCGCGGACCTTGTCCAGTTCGGGCCGACCCGGTTGTAGGATTTCTCGCGAGACCTCATCAGCACCGATAGTCGCAGCTCCCAGTTCCTGCAGGGCAGCCAATACTACCGACTTGCCCGCTGCTATCGGCCCGACGACGCCTAACACCAGCATGCCCGTGCTCCTATCTACCCACTATCCTCGGCCCGCTCTTCTTCGTCTACTTCGTTCTCGTCGGTTTCATTGACTTCCTCGGCAGGTGCTTCGGCACTCTCGGGCAGACTGGCCTTGGCTTCCGCCAGCACATCGCCAAATCGCTCGCCCAGGGTAATACCTGAGGCCTGCTGCCCGCTCATAAATTCCTGATACTCAGCCCGCTGTTGGTCCTGCTGGGCCTCGGTGAGGCTGAGGGTCATCTTGCGGGCCTCGGGACGCAGTTCCATTAGCTTCACTGTAACCTGCTGGTCCTCGGCGAGCACTTCGTTGGGGCTTTTAATGCGTTCAAAACTCATCTGGCTTATGGGAATGAATCCTTCAATTTCGCTGTCCGCTAAACGAGCAAAAGCCCCAGTGGGGACAATACGAGTTATGGTAGCCTGCATCGTGTCCCCTTCGTTTAGTTTGCCAGAGACCTCCTTCCAGGGGTCGGGCAATATCTGCCGTCGGCCCAGGGAGATACGCTGGCCATCGTCCTCAATTTTCAGCACCACAACCCGAATTATGTCACCGGGCTTCATTATATCGGAAGGGTGGCGAATGTGGGTCCAAGACATCTCGGAGATATGCAGCAAGCCGTCAACGCCGCCCAAGTCAATGAAGGCTCCATAGTTAGTTAAGTTCTGCACTTTGCCCTCACAAATCACTCCTTCCTTCAGCCGCGACAGCGCCGCTTCGCGCCGCCGCTGGCGCTGCTCTTCAAGGGCCTCACGGTGGGATAGGACCAACTGGTTAGTGGCCCGGTCGGCCTCCAGAATCTTGAGCCGCAAGGTTTTACCGATGAACTTGTCCAATTGCCGCACATCGCGGGTAGCCACATGGGAGGCGGGCACAAAGCCGGATATTCCTAAATCTACCCGTAATCCGCCCCTCACCCGGTCAGTGACCATTGCCGTGACCACTTCTCCCTGCTCCTGGGCTTGCTCTATGTGGTGCCATATCCGTTCGAAGTCGGCCTGCTGCTTGGAGAGGCGGATCGTATCGCGGTCTTCATCAATACTGATTACTGCCACTTCAATGGGCTCATCGCGCTGGGGCAATTCTTCCTTGTTAGGAAACTCGCTAATGGGTATTATACCCTCATACTTGGCCCCAATGTCTACGACCACCCCTTGGTCGTGGCAGTCTACCACTACCCCTTCAAGTATGTCACCTTCATTAACGGCGGTCGGGGTGGCCGCCTCCAACTCAGCCCAACTCTCTTTCAAATCCCAACGCGAACTGATAACCCGCTGCTCGTTCTTAGGTTCGGTCTCATTCGTTTCTTCGGCAAACGCATCCGGCTCCGACTCGGTTTGTTCCGAGGACTGCTCGTTGACTTCGTTATCCATCATGTTTTGGCTCCTTTACCTATTCGGCGAACTGTACTTTTACTCAGTTTAGTCGGTACACATTGGTCATTACTAACGGATCGTTGCCCGAAGCAGTTAAAGGCTGCTTTTGCGAGCAAGGTGTGTAATCTTCGCCGGTAAAACTGCACACATATCCGGCGCAAACTACGCTATAAGTTTCCGCGTATCTTTACTATATCGGATTCACGTCATTGTCTCAAGGTCGCGCCAGTTTTTCCCAACCTTTATGTCCACGGATAGCGGAACAGTCAGTTGCCAGGCACTCTCCATAATCTGCCTCACCATTTCGGCAACCTTATCCCTGTCGGTCGCGGGCACCTCGAAGATTAGTTCATCGTGGACCTGCAGCAGCATCCGGGTTTGTTTACTGACTTGCGGTAGGCGAGCGGCAACATCCACCATAGCGATCTTTATGATGTCAGCCGCTGAGCCCTGAATGGGTGTGTTGACCGCGGCACGCTCCGCGTAGGCGCGCCCCCGCTGGTTAGCACTGGCCAACTCGGGCAGAGGCCGGCGCCGACCGCAGATGGTCTGGACGTACCCGTCCTGGTGGGCCTGCTGCACGATCTGGTCAGTATACTGCTTCACTCCGGCCAGGCGGGCGAAATAATTCCCAATAAAGCCCTCGGCTTCCTCGCGAGTGATGTTTAACTGGGTCGCCAGCGCATTGGGCCCCATTCCATAAATCACCGCGTAGTTGACGGTCTTGGCCGCGCGGCGCATATCGCCATTGACCTGGGTCAGCGGCACATCAAATATGCGGGCAGCAGTGCGCTCATGAATATCCTCGCCGCTCAAGAAAGCCTCAGTAAGGTTCTCATCGCCGGAAAGATGGGCCAGGATGCGCAGTTCAATCTGGGAGTAGTCGGCGCACAGCAGTACGCTATCTGTATCTCCGACCACAAAACAAGCCCGAATCTCCCGGCCTAATTCACTCTTGATAGGTATATTCTGGAGATTGGGGTTGCGGCTGGACAGTCGCCCCGTGGCGGTGACCGTCTGCTCAAAGGTAGTGTGCAGCCGACCGGTCTGCGGATGTATCTCCTCCAATAATCCCTTTACATAGGTAGAATATAGCTTCGCCTGCTGACGATATTCCAGGACCAGGCGGACGATGTCGTGCTCGGCGGCCAATTCCTCCAGCACGTCCGCCGCTGTAGACCATCCGGTCTTAGTACGGCGGCCCTTGGGCAACCCTAAATCCTCAAACAGCACCTGGCCCAGTTGCTTGGGGGAGTCTATGTTGAACTCTCGGCCGGCCAACTCGTGAATTCGGTCGGCCAGTTCCTGCTGGCTTGTAGTCAACTGTTGGCCCAGTTTCCTTAAAGCCTCGGCATCCACACCGACTCCAGCCCGTTCCATATCTCGCAGGATTTCGACCAGGGGCATCTCCACTCGCTCAAACAAGTCCTTCACGCCCACCTGCTCAAGTTGGGGTAGCAGGGCCTCCCGCAACCTGCCCACCGTCGCCGCCTCAGCCCTGGCTCGCTGAACTACCTGCTGAGGAGGTGGTAGCGGCTCTTGGAGGTATTGAGCGACCAATATGTCCATTCCGCGCTCGCCGCGCTGGGGCACAATCAGATAATCAGCCAGCACGGCATCAAACTGAATGCCCCGCAGCCGTAGTCCCAGCGGCTCCAGAATAGTGCTTATCTGCTTTAGTTCACACCCGCGCTTGCCAATCTGGGGATCTTCCAGCAGGGCGCAGACCGTCTGAGGTAGACTCGCAGACTCACCCGCTCCGAAAAGGTCCCCCGAGGCAGCGGGATTCGCCGGCCATGGCAGATACACACTGCCGGCCTCATCCACGGCCAATGCTAAGCCTTGAGGCCGCCCATCCATATAGCCTACGGCGATATTGACATAGCCGGCCTGTCGGGCGGCTTCAATTACCCGCTCAGGCTTCAGTTGTGAGGTTGGTGCCTCGGCATCGGGCTGTGGCTGCCCCTCGTTCAGCCGGTCCAGCAGTCGGGAGAACTCCAGGCGGGCCAGCAGTTCGCGCAGACGCTGCTGCTGCACTCCCGGCCAATCCAGGGCCTCCAGCGATGCCTCCAGAGGCATATCCGTAACGATTGTGGCCAATTGCTTGCTCAGGCGGGCCTGGTCAGCATATTCAGCCAGATTAGCCTGTAACTTCTTCCCGCTTACCTGGTCAATCTTCGCCAAAACCGTCTCCAAACTGCCAAATTGCGCAATCAAAGACTGGGCCGTCTTGGGGCCGATGCCGGGCACTCCGGGGATATTATCGGAACTATCCCCGGCCAGGCCCTTCATATCAGCCAACTGGCCGGGCTCTATGCCATATTCCTCTTCTACCGTCGCCTGGTCGTACAACTTGGTGTCCGTGCTGCCCCTCATCGTTGCCAGGACCTTCACATGTTGACTTATCAGCGCCATCAGGTCGCGGTCGCCGCTAACCACCACTACGTCCCAACCTTCCTGCGCTGCCTGGTTAGCTACAGTTCCGATAATGTCATCGGCCTCATAGCCTTGTTTTTGGGTATGCTGCATCCCTAACGCTTCAATAAGTTCATAGGCAAGGTCAAACTGGGAGGCTAATTCCTCATCCATCGGCGGGCGGGTCGCCTTGTAGTCTTCGTACTGCTCGTGGCGGAAGGTCGGCCCGGGGGCATCGAAGGCCACCAGGGCAGCATCGGGTTGCTGCTCCTCCAGCAAACCCAGCAGCATCTGGGCCAGCCCATAGACGGCATTAGTGGGCTGACCCGCCGAAGTAGACAGCGCGGGCAGGGCGTGATAAGCCCGGTGCAGGAGGCTGTTTCCGTCTATCAATATCAGTTTTAGAGCCAACTTTGCCTCTGCCTCCCACCTTCGAATTGAAGAGGCTGGTATTAAGGAGAAAGCGTGGCTGGGGCGCCCTGGGGCGAATACAAGAACAGGCGCGATTGCAGGCCAGCGGCGGCTTGAGCCAGCGCAAGCCCCGTGCTTACTTGGATAGTAATCTGGTTTATTTCACCCGGGCGGAGTACCTCGGTGACATCAAATTCCATCTCGGCTGGTCGGACGTAGGCTTCGCGGTAAGGACGGTGGCCCACATATTGGCCGTTCACCCAACACCACGCCTCGGTCTCAATTGTCGGTGCATACAGCAGCATTTTTCTTCCGCGGGCCCGGGTAGGAACGTCTACCTTCAGCCGATACCAGATGTTACCCACATAGGGGTGGCCCTGGTCGTCTAAGTGCCCTTGGACATAGAACGGTCGGGTGGTCTGCACGGGCCGCCAGCCTCTGTCGCTCAGGTCGGGCTGGTACCACTGGGCGAAGAGGCCGTCGTTGTGCGGATCCGTGCGGAACATCGCCGTCTCCGGCAGCAGTGCGACCAAATCGCCGGTCTTACCGGAGGTCATATCCGCCAGGGACTGGTAGTATTCTTGACGATCATTGACACCCCAGTACCAAAGGCCTGATATGTAGCGCGTCTCATCGGGCCACATCAGGAAGGGACTGATCTCGTGGAGCTCCTCGCGCCGGCGCAGCATCCGGCGCGCCTGACGCGCAGCCTGGGCGAAGTTGCCCGCGGCTTCGGCAGCCGACATCCCCATGTACGCCTTGAGGTGGTCGTATATCAGCCTGTCCACCCGCACGTGCAGCCTGGTGCGATCGCTATCGGCCAGCCTCTCGGCCCCAGTCAGGTGCTTTCTCAATGCCGCCATCAACTCGGGCGTGTACAGTTCCGGCAGGATGCGGTCCTCGTGGCCGTGCACAGGAGTGCTCTGTATGCTGCGTTCAAGTGCGTCCCAGAAAGCCCGGGCCGGCTCTGTCGCCCGGCCGTACCATCTTCTATAGAAGTCATCGAGAATCGCGTCCACATCAGCATGAGCATCCCATTCGAGTCGAGCCCGCAGATAGCGGCTGATGATGCCGCACTCGGCCCAGACGTTGCGGGTTTCGTCGAGAAATCCCATTACTCCCCATTTCTTCATCAAGGGAAAGTCGTGGCGCAGCTTATGTACCTCCGGCAGCGGCGTGAGGGCCGATACCAGCATCTGATAGTTGTACCCGTAAATCCAGACGTTATCACACAGTTCGCACCAGCGCTTGAGCATCTGGCCCTGCCGCACTTTCTGCCAGCAGTGCGGGTCGTCGTAGGCATGGATGGTGCAGCTCCAAATGGCGGCGAACATAATAATCAAGTGGTCATCAAGTTCGACACCCTCCGGCGGGTTGTTACGATTGGCGTAGCCATTGGTGGCGATATAGACGTCGGGGAATTCCTGGTGCACCTCGGCGGTCACCTGGTTAACGAAGTTAGTCCACTCTTCGGTGGTGCTTACTTCGCCGGGCACCCCGGGCCGACCGCCGACCGTCACGATACCCCGGTTCAACTGCAGTGTCTCTGGATTGTAATCACGGGGAAAACCGTCGTCGGGGGCGAAGCCGTATGAGTTGGCCGCTGGGTGCTCGCGGAAGTAGCTCTTGATGATTTCCGCGGCGATTTCCACCGCCCTGGGGTTGGTCAGGTTAGGTAAATGCGGATTGCGGCTGCCGTCAGGATTCATAGCGAAGTACTCGGGATGGTCCTGGAAGTACTCCGACTCGGGCAGGATACGGCGCGCGCTGCTGTCGGTGGGAACGGCGAACGGTCGGTCCGGGTTCATTTTGTTACGGATCTTCCAGCGGCGCTCTTGCTCGGCCAGCTCTGGCGTGGTGTGCAGCCACCAGTCACGCATAATAAAATCAGGCTCTTGGTGGACGTGAATTGCCCCAAATGCTATTGTGGCTCGCTGGGGCACTATCTCGCCGAAATCCCCCGGCATAAACCAGCGTACGCCCAACCGTTCCAAGAAATCGTACACGGCATACTCAGAGCCGTGATACGGCCCCTCATCGTTCCCGGCTAACACCAGCCGGTCCTCTTCGCAGTGGATTACGAAGCCTTCCTCGCGCCGCGCGTTTGTCAGACCTGAGGGAATCGCCACGCCCATTTCGTTGGTGAACTTGCTCCTGCCGACGAGGATCAGCGCTCCTTGGGGGTTGCTGGTGTCCTCAGCAACGGGCAGCTTCGCTCCGGACATCTTCTCAATGTATGTCTGTAGCTCGGCCGCGGCCAGCTTGACTTTCTCGTTCGCCTCTTGTGCAACTACAATCATCGCACGTGGTTGCCCATCCTCGACGATTACCAACCCGTCGGGTCCGGCCCCTACAACTCTCAAAAGACCAAGCAAACTGCACAGCGCAAGCGCCACTAATGTAGTTGTTTGTCTATGTCTCATGCCTGTCAGCCCTTGCTTCGCTTTGGTGTCCTTACCAACGGACTCTTGCCAACTGAATACAGCACTGTGACCAGACTTACTGACCCACCATCCGGCGTGCTCGTTTGTGGCGACGGTGCAGCCTACCGTAGCCGCGGTTGGGGGCTGGGATGCAGCAGCAAGTCGCTGCTCTGCTGCCAGGCGCTGGCTCGGATCTCCCGGACAATCGCCGCTGCCGCCCCGCCGAACAGCGTCTCCAGGGGTGAGGCGCGTCCGTATTCCTTGAGGGCCGGCTTGCCGGGGATGCCGCCCTTGCGGGCCGCTATTTGCACTGCGTCGTAGAAATTGCCCAATTCGTCCACCAGCCCAGCCTCCTTGCCTTGTGCCCCCGTGTATATCCGTCCGTCAGCCAGTTTCTTCACCGCCACAATGTCCATATCTCTGGCCGTGGCCACATCGCTCACAAACTGCTCGTAAACATCATTGAGCATCTCTTCTAACAGTTTGCGTTCATCAGGCCGCATCGGGCGGAACGGCGAGCCGGTGTCCTTATATTTACCGGAGGTGATAGTCATACTCCCCAGCCCATACTTCTCCATCAGTTCGTAGAAGGTTAGCGTCTCCATTATAACCCCGATACTGCCGGTAATCGTGGCCGGATTGGCCACAATGACGTCAGCCGCCGAGGCTATGTAGTAACCTCCCGAGGCGGCTACATCGGCCATAGAGACCACCACTGGTTTTTTCTCGGCCAATCGGAGCACCTCAGTGTACATAGCCTGGGAGGCTGCGGCACTCCCCCCCGGACTGTTAATGCGCAGTACTACGGCCTTGACGTTGCCATCGTCGGCCGCGGCGCGCAAGTGGGCCATGATCGCCCGCGAGCCCCGGGGTCCCCCCATTAACCACGAGCCGCCACTATCGGCGCTGATAGGCCCAGAAATGGTAACTACGCCGACCTTAGCCCCCAGGCTGAATTCGGCCGGCCGTCCAAACGATGACACCAGCCCGATCAACCCCATCATGAGTAGACCACCGAAAAACAATAGCACCGCCACAATAATGCCGATAATCAACCCCCACCGCGGCCCCCGAGGCGCCGGAGGCTGGGTGGGCGGCGGCGGTTGCGGCGGCCCAGTAGGAGGGGTCTGCTCAGTGGGATAGATAGGTTGGTCTGACGAGAATTCATCCATCTGCGTTCACCTGCCCCTATTGACAATAAGTCAAGTTGTTCGTATACTGAAGGTGGCTGCCGGAGTGGCGGAATTGGCAGACGCACCAGACTCAAAATCTGGCGGGGCCTTAAACCCCGTGCCGGTTCGAATCCGGCCTCCGGCACCATCCCCTCTTTTCTCCACGAAGCCCGCTACCCCTACTAGCTAGCCCACATTAGCCCCTTGAAACAAGAGTGCATATTCTGAACGGTTCGCTTTACCCACCCTAGTTGGCCGTTGGCTGACCTGATCAGGTAATGTCCGCTGAATCCTTCTGCTGGACTACCCCCAGGTTGATACACGACAATTGTAACCTTGTCGTCAACTTTCAGTTCCGTCTGAACCCGCTTGTAATCTCGACGGCTATAGATTGACAGTGGTTTGATGACCGTGGCTTCCTGATCAACCCAGTAAAACTCCTGGGGAACTAGTTGGAACTTGTGGCCCGGAGTGAGCACATACCTGTCTCGTTTCTGCCAGAAGTCCTTCCAACTGTCAACGAGCACAGTCCCATCGCCTAGCAGATGGGGCCATGGGGCTAGCTTACCAATGCGATGCAGGCTCTTGCCATTGAACCAGAAATAGAAATACTGGTCGGAGTCGCTTAGTCCAGGCCCACATACTGCAATTTCTTTATACTGGTCCGATTGGTCTATGTCCACTACGAGGAATCCCTCAATCTCATAGCACACCCCGGACAGCTTGTCCGCGACCGCTGACCCATCCACCGTAAGTAAAAACGCACCCGGCTTCCCCTCGCGGTCAAGGCGGGTTAAGCGAATATCTTCCAGGTCGCCGTCGCCGTCCAAATCAACTTCCGCTGACCACTGCAATTCGTATCCCGTTAATATCCTCGTCGAGTCGAGTTCTGTTTGCCCCAGAGCTTCGCTCGGCCCAGATAGAGTCTGACACGCCATAACAACCAATATACAAAGCATCTTTCGCATCCTCAGTCCTCCTCTGCCTTCCCTACTGCTGGTCCTTCGGCTGCCCCATTCTGCGGAATTTCTCGTAGCGGGCGGTCATCAACTCGGCGGGCGCTGTCTGCTTGAGTTGAGTTATGGCCGCGACGACAGTATCCTTGACAAACTCAGCGGCCTGCTCATAGTCGGTGTGGGCCCCTTCACCCGGCTCAGGGATGATGCTATCAATAACCCCCAACTCCAAAGCGTCCTGGGCAGTTAGTTTGAGGGCAGCGGCGGCTTCTCTATTCAGCGACGAATCTCGCCACAGTATCGCCGCGCAGGACTCCGGGGCGATGACCGAATAGTAAGAATGCTCCATCATCATTACCCGGTCGCCGACGCCGATGCCAATAGCCCCCCCGCTGCCGCCTTCGCCGATGATTACCGCGACAATGGGCACCGGCAGCCCAAACATATCGCGCTGATTGGCGGCAATCGCTTCGAATCGCTTCGCTTATGCCCCGGCCCTCAGATTCTTCCAGGCAGTCAGCCCCGGGAGTGTCTATGAGGGTAACGATGGGATGGCCGACCTTGGCCGCCAGGCGCATCACCCGCATCGCCTTGCGGTAGCCCTCGGCCCGGGCCATAGCAAAATTGCGCTGCCGCCGCTGGCTGGCTGTGCGGCCCTTTTGATGGCCAATAATCGCTATCGGCTGGTCAGCAATGAAGCCGAGGCCGGCCACAATAGCCCCATCATCCCCGTAGCGCCGGTCACCGTGCAATTCCACAAAGTCGTCTGCCATCTGCTGGATATAGTCAAGCGTATAGGGCCGCCGGGGATGCCGGGCTATCTCCACCTGCCGCCAGGCGTCCCGGGGAGGC
>JALGUR010000140.1 GCA_029820565.1 Candidatus Zipacnadia bacterium | reverse complement strand
GCGCCCATAGCGTTGGCAAAGCGCGTGGTTCGCTCCAGGTCCCAGCTCTGCAAGTAACCGTAGATGAAGCCAGCGGTGAAGGCATCACCAGCGCCTGTTGTATCAACTACCTCTATTTCATAGGCTGGCACATTCATTTCCACATCCGCTGTGCGCAGGTAAGCGCCCTGTTCCGCGTTAGTCAGCGCCACAATCTTAATCCCCTGGTCCAGAAAAAACTGACAAACATCTTCTGGCGCGTGGTACCCGCTGATTTCGCGGGCTTCAACGACAATACAGTGGTCACCCCAGCCTGCTTGGCCTCAGCCATCACTTCGGCCTGGGGTTCGCCGTCAAAGCCGGGCATTGCCAGTGCTCCCGCCATATATAGCAGTTCCGGAGACTTGACCAGGTCAATATCCAGGTATTCGGGGCGGATTTCGCCGTCGGCGCCCACTGCATGAATAAAGCTGCGTTCCCCACTGCTTTCAATAAAGACCAACGTGGCTGAAGTGCCCGTAGCGTCCGTACGATAGATGCCACTGGTATCAATTCCATGGCTGTCTAGTTCTTCAAGGGCGAAATCGCCTAGCCCATCTTGACCTACACAGCCCATAACTGCCACGTCCATGCCCAATATTGCCAGGCAGCGTCCGGTGTTAGTGGCATGGCCGCCCAGGCCGATGCCGATCTCTTCGGTCAGTTTGAGTCGGCCCTTGTCGGGCATCTTATCTATCGGGCGTGCCCATATATCGGCAACTATGATACCCAGGCAGACTACTTGCGGCATAGCAATGTCCTCCCTATATAAGAACTCGGCTCGTTTGCTTGGCTATCTGCTATTGCGGTGCGCCAGAGCAACCACTTTCCAGCCAGAACTTGGGCAGGGCAGCCCCAGAGTGTATACTGGTGCTGAGCTTAAACTTTGGAATCGTCACTGTATTGCTCCCAGTGCAGTACATCTGCTAACGCTCGTTTGGGTACCTGTAAGGTACCGTCTTCGTCTCGATAATACTTGATTGAGTCGCCGGTCATTCCTACCATCTGCGGCTGCTCGGCCGGATAGCCCAGGGCAACCATTAGCGATATGTCACAGTCCTTGGGCACGGCCAGCACCTTGCGCAGAGCGTCGTGGTCCAGCGAGCCGATTATGCAACTACCCACGCCCTCGGCAAGTGCCACCAGTGTAATATTCTCCGCTGCAATGCCCACATCCATCGGGGCATTGGCCCGCACTTCACGATTGACAAGGATGAAGATGTAGGCCATCGGCCGCTCTTCGGGACCCGGAGACCAGTCGGGGAGGTAGCCGGCCCAGGCGGTATGGGGGAAGACCTGCTGGCACTGCTCAGGCTCACTGACCACAATATACTCCAATGGCTGGAGATTGGCCCCCGACGGCCCAATACGTGCGGCATTGACGCACCGCTCCAGCAGGTCTTTAGGTACTGACTTCTGCTGGAATCTGCGGATTGTCCGCCGTTTCTGAATAAGCTCGTAGACAGTCACAGTTTATCACCTCTTGCTGGCTTTGCCCTAAACTCTACTTGTTGGTTTGGCCGCGCCTGGCCTTACTGGCTTCTCAGTATACCAGCCCAGAGTGTGAGACCAATGTGTCTATTTCCTCACCACCCGCTCTGTTCCCTTCCTGACTTTGTGAGGGGAAGGACAGCTTGCCGGACCGTTGAATAAGTAACATAAATAGACGTGAGCAGAAGGGCGTATCTATGCTGAGACAAGCGGTATCTATTATAGCTTTGGTTATGTTGTCTGCCGGCTTTGCACCTGTCGACGACATTCCGAAGGGCGCCCGCTGGGAGCTAACTGCGCTGGGAGTCACCACCGAAGATAGGCTCACTGACCTGCGCAACTTAGCCGATCGCCGACCGGTGATTCTGGCAATCGTCGGCACCGGTGGTATCAGCCGCCGCCAATTATCTTCGCGACTGGACGGGCAAGCCCGCCTGCGCTGCTGCCAGTGCCCCAACTATCCTGACTGTGATCCGCGCAAGAATACTCACGATACTGGCCAGGCCCGAGTCATTCTGGATCTGACGCGAGCGCTGGGCATTCGGGTTAAGCTGCTGTACTATCAACCAGCCGACTCATATACTGCAATAGCGAAGGCTTTCGCGGAAGCGGGCCGCCACGCGGATATCGTAATTACTTTCCAGTCCTATTGGGGGGACGTTGGGTCAATAATTGATAGTATTGCCCAGGCCCAGAATGCGCTCATCATCTCGCCCTACGTTGAACATAGTGGTCAGCCGACCAGCACCTGTCCACAGGGGCATGCCGCAAAGCCCTGGGGGGAAGGGATTCCTCACTTCATTACCACGGTGCCGCTGGCTCGCAAAGGCGCGGGGCATCTCACTAGTAGCTCGAACCGAGGCCCCCAGGACAGCGAAATGGTCAATTTCATTGTGCCCTCGTATTACGCTAGCGGCCCGGGCGGCACCTGTCCGTCAGCGGCAGTTGCGGCGGCGGTGGCCGCCTGGGTCTATTCAGTCAGTGCCCGCAGGCCACGTCCTACTGAGGTTGTCCGCCTCTTACGGGAAACCGTAGCCCTGGATGCTGGAGTTCTGACCAGCCTGCCGGAATTCGGGGAGGAGGAGATTGACCGGCTGGAGGCCGAGATTGCGGCTAAACTTAAAACCCGCAAGCTGGATGCCGCGGGAGTGGTGAATCTGTACCGGATTTATCAGCACGTGGCCGTCGGCGCAGAATAGTCAGTGGCTTAGCTATTTGTGGTACTCAGCGGCGGCATCGGCGCCCCAGATGTCTTCCAGGCTGAATTGTCGCTGATACATTTCAGCATACAGTCCGTTTTGCTGCATCAATGTCTCGTGGTCGGCCTCCTCGGCAATCTCGCCTCCTTCG
>JALGUR010000139.1 GCA_029820565.1 Candidatus Zipacnadia bacterium | reverse complement strand
CCAAATAAACCGTAGAGCACGTCGGCCGCCCCGATCCTACTACAGGTGCATTTCATAGTAGGACATCACGCCCAGCGGACCGCCGTGAGAATCCTCTTGCATTACTTGCTTGACCAGGGCAAAACCGGCCTTCTCGTAGACTCGACAAGCCACCGGTTCGTGAGAAGTTCGCACCTTGATATGCTTGGCACCCAGGTCTTTGAGTTCTTCTACCCCGCGTCTGACCAATTCGGTGCTGATGCCCCGATTCTGGTACGCAGGCAGCACGGCAAGGCTGTCGAGACGCCCAGCTTGCTGGTCGGGCTCGTATTCGAACATGACAAAGCCGACAACTTGCTCATCCTCCACCGCCACGCACACCCAATCGGGATGCTCCAGGCATTTTTGGCGGTGCTCGTCGCCGAATTCGCGCTGCAGTCCTTCATCCCGGGCCATATCATGGGCGTGGCCCCACCCGCCGCGTATGAAAGCCTCGACAACCACCTCGGCGACCTGGTCGGCGTCGCTCCGCTCGCCTGTTCTAATCAGCACAATTTCTACCTCCATGCCAACTAAGAGTTGGGCCGGGCAAATTCTCGCCCAGGTTCATCTCTACCACATAGTTCCTTGCTGGAGAGGGGAGTTCCTTCTGCCACACGATCCCTACAAGTTTGGCCTTCCCTGCCTGGTGGGAATACAATGCGCCCGGGGCGACTTGGCCTGATGCAGCGTCTGGCTGATATGGGGCTGCCCGACGATCTCCTCAAACCGCTGCGGCCTATATTTTAACGCGAAAGGTATGTAACTCATTGTTCCCATAGTTCGCCACGGCCAGGGCATCTCCTGGTGGGGGTACAGTTAGCAGCAAGCGGTTTAACGGCTTAGGTCTTCCTCACTCATACTCAATATGTAGGCCCCGTAGCCGTCGCGGGCTGGAGTCAGCGATGTATCGCCTTTCTCCGGGGTGAACGTGGCATTAATCGAGTAACGCTGATGGATGTTCGTCTCGTTGACAAAGCGGGACTCTAAATCGAGTCGCGCTTGGCCCTGATTATCGGTCACACCGTTTAGTCGCAGGGGGAAGTCCTCGTAGCCTTCGGCATAGCGTATACTGACCGAGAAGTTGATCGTCTTGCCGGGTAGGGGGCGCCCCCCGGCGGTGAGTGTGGCCATATAGGAGTTGACATACTTGGTCTTGCTTTCGTTCATCTCCCGCGTCAGCGTGAGTTCTGTACGCCGAGGCAAGTTGGCCTCCAGCCGAAAGATCGTGCTGCCCACCCACTGGTCCATCTCGCCGAAGAAATTGTCGCCACCGACATGCCACGAGCACAGCAACCGTCCGTCGGACAGTTCAATGATCTGAGGCTGGTAGCGGCAGTTGGGCAGGCCCTCAATATTGTACCAGGTCGCCCCCTCATCGTTGGAGCAACTGTATTGGCCGCCACGCACCGCACCCACCAGCAGGCCCGCGCGCGTTAGCACCAGACACTCGGGGACCCTCCCGGAGATCACGTCAAAGACTGGGCCTGGCAAGAAGCCGGTTTCCGTCTTATACAAATACTGCCGGACCTGCGGGCCCTCCTGGACTGTGGAGTTTAGGATAAGCAGGTCACCAGAGGGCAGCTCCACAAAGTCAGGCTCGGGCGCTATAATGCCGGGTAAGACCGGGATTACCGACCAACTCTTGCCGTCATCCTGGGAGACGAGCATAGCCTGCATTGCCTCCCTGCACACGTAAGGCCGACTGGTGCTGCGCCTCGCGCGGATGCGCCCCGGGCCAAAGGCCGCCCTATACCCGCCCAGTAGAGCCAGAGAATTGTCGCTCAATAGCTTCAATCGGTACCCGCCGACGGAGAAACCTTCCCTCAGGACTACGTCTGCTTGAACCTCCCAGGTCGTCCCGCCGTCGGCCGAGACAGAGATGCGCATGCGCGGCTGATAGTCGGGATCAAAGGCTGTGTAGTTGTCGCTGAGAGCCTTAATGATGCGCCCGTCGGCCAAGCTCGCCCAGGCAAAGGCGTTGATATTCTTGCTAGGGGTGCGGCCGCTTTCGGTCCAGGTCACGCCGTCATCGGTACTTTTGAGTACCACCAACTCGGTAATCACGTCCTTAGACCCGTTGCAGAAAGATATGTGGTAGTTCACAGGCAGATCCATGCTCTCCCAGAACTCCAGGGGCACCGGCTCCCACAGCGGATTGGGCGCCCGCCGCTTCTCAGCGAACGCCAGGTAAAGGTTGCCAGCGGGATCGTGCCACAGTGCGGTCCAGCAAGCATAGCCCGGCCGCTGCTCGGGGTGATATACTTCCTTAACCTCCACCTCCGTAGCCTGGGCGAACGAAGCCGCCACACGGTCGGTCGCGAGCAATGCAATACCCACCGCCACTAACACTGCGGTCAACAGAATGGTATTTATTTGTTGCCTCCTTTAGGAACTGCGCTGATATGGGGCTGCCCGACGATCTCCTCAAATCGCTGCGGCCGGTATTTTAACGCGAAAGGTTGGTGAGCCATTATGGTCTAAACACCCCAGTAGGGCCAGCGCCTACTCAGACTCCTCATCGGGATTCAGGAACATCTCTCCACCTATCCACGCGACGATTCGCTTATCACCTATAAAAAAATCTATCCAC
>JALGUR010000138.1 GCA_029820565.1 Candidatus Zipacnadia bacterium | reverse complement strand
GCTAATTATGAACTTCATCCTTCTCGCCTCCCTTCAGAATAGACACCTTGCTATGTACAGCCGGTCGTCGCAGGGCCGGCCCTCCAGGTCGGGTTCCGGCGCGGTCGGGATGGCGTCCGTAGCACCGCAGTCCTCGCAATGAACCCTTACCTCCTGGTATATCGGGTCGTACGAGTCATAGACCAGGCGGCCATCGCACTCGGTACAGCGCAGGTCGGCGGCCTCCAACCACTCGTCCCAGAACGGCTCATAGGCAACATCATCGTCAACTCGCAATTTTGTCTCACCTCCCTTCTCATAGTAACGACCCGCGCCTGCGCCCGAAGGCGCAAGCGCCGACCGTTAGAGAGTGGCAGTGAAAGCATCCCGCACATCCAGTCCTGCCAGCTCCAGTGCGTTTCTCGCGCCAAGCTGGTAAGCAGTGGCCTCTCTTAATTCCTGAAAGGTCATCTCCTGTTCTACCCCGCTGTCCAATTCGCGCAACACAACGCAATGCCCGTCTGTCGTCAGGCTCACCTCGCAAACTATTTCCATCTGTTGCACCTCCCTTGGTTTGATATGTCTGTACAGAAGTAGTGCCCTCCTCGGCAGTGATAACAAGTTGCCTTCTCCTTGGCGGCCTGCACTGCCCAGGTGAACTCTTGGGGCAGCGGCGGATGCCACTCCCCCAGGGCATACTCAGCAATCAGCCGACAATCAGCAGTCGGCTGATCAGTATCCAGATTTAGCTCTGGAGGAAGAATGTTTTCAATCCTCCAAAGCTTTATCTCAAAATCCCCCCGGTGCTGGTCGGCAACAACCAGCACCATACCCTCCCTGGCGGCGAAGAGGACGTGGTCCCCATTCGCCAGGTGTCCACGCTGGCGGACATATATAGGTGGCAATGGTTCGCCAGAGGGGCCGCAGACAACCTGTGCCCATCCGGAGTTAGTCCACCCACCACCCGACTCCCAGATGGCGGGCAGACCGCCTCGGGTTGTAACCAGCTCAGTTGTCATCTTAGATACCTCCCTCCAATTGGTACGCCTACATAAAGCCCCGAAGGCGTTGTGCCGGAGTATCCTACTCCGCGAATACAACGCTATGTCCGGCAGTCCGCAGGGCGCTTGCACAGCGCTCTGGGTGAAGGGCCGCGTCACCGATGCAAGCACCTACCATTGGACGGCCTATCGGCCAAGCCCAACAGTAGTGGTCAAGTACGGCTTCGGCTTGGCGCTTGTCGTCACAATACCAGCGGCCCTGTCGTTTGCGGAAGACTATGGTCATCATTTACCTCCCTCCCTCAATCTCTTGGACTGGCACTCCAACCTCCCTGCCGCTCTCTACGCTGGTGAACCTCTCATATACCCAACCCCAGGCCCGCACTCCCCACCTCTCCCCCGTGGATCTATGTATCTCCCATGGGAGGTCAGGCCGGCGGCCCTTCATAATCGCCAGTGGGTTAAACATCAAGCCCAATCCCCCTCACGGACTCCGTGGTCGTGTATCTCTCTATCGGCTGAGACATTGTCGCATTGAAAGCCCGCCAGCCGGTTACGCTCATCGTCCCAGAAAATCAGCCAGTCGCCGCCGCACGCAGGGCAGTGGCACGGTATGCCGTCGCAGCCAGCTTCGTGTTTGTACGGAATTAACTCCGTACCGCAGTCGGGACAATACTTGCTACCCATTGGACTTACCTCCTTTGGGGCAGGTATTGCCTGCCTCCAGCCGACAAAGCAGATTTTGTGCATACTGTTGCAAGAAACGCCGCCGGCGAGGATCGTCGCTATTGTCTGGGTCCCGTGCTAATTGGCCGACTCGTTGTAGCAGTCTCTTTATTGCCTGGTTATTCATCGCGCTAACCTCCCTTCAATTGATACGCCTATACTATTATACCCAATTATAACATTATTCATACCGCCTGTCAAGAGTTTCTGGGAAATTTTCTCTCCTATTGTATCGTTATTATAGCACAATCGCCTGCCCATGTCAAGAGATAAGCAACAAAAAACCGCCCCCCGGCCGGGAGGTGGAACCGGGGGGCGGTGCGGGAGGGGGACGCCCGCAGGATAAAAACGTCTTCCCCCTATCGTATCACAGCCCGTAGCAACAGAAGCTCATTTGATTTCCACTGTGGCACCGACGCCGAACTCGAAGCCGGCCGTCCGGTCAACCCAATCATAACCATAGCCAGCCCAACCGAAGTTGAGGTTCTCCAGCACGGGCGCGCTAATGGCGACCGGTATATGCAGGCCGGCGCCACCCACGACGGTACTCTCGCCGACAGCCGCCATCGGGCCGAGGTCAATCCCGAACCGTTCAACCTGGATAACCGGCCAGTAGATACCGCCGGCGACGCCGATAGTACCCAACAGGCCGTTGACTTGTACCTTCTGGGCTTGCACCGCTACATCGGCAGCCTGGCTTATCTGCACGGCGAACAGCAACAGAACCACGATTAGCAGTAGTATCTTCTTCATTTTAACCTCCTGTCTTTTCGGTGATGTACTTCAGTATCCAGCGGTAGACCAGCTCCGCTGAGGCGATGACGCTCGCAGCGTAGGTCAGCACGGTTTCGACGGCCAGGTCGGCCTGGTCGCGAAGCGCCAGGTAGGCGATGACCAGTGCCGCCGCCGCGACGAGCAAGCGCAGGGCAGTCCGCTGGTTTGGC
>JALGUR010000012.1 GCA_029820565.1 Candidatus Zipacnadia bacterium | reverse complement strand
CTCGCGGGGTCAACAAGTATGCCGAGGGCTCCTGCCTGATTGAGATGGGTGATACGCGGGTGCACTGCACCGCTACGGTGGATAATCGCGTGCCCTCGTGGCTGCGCGACTCCAATCAGGGCTGGGTTACAGCCGAATATGGCATGCTGCCGCGCGCTACGGCCGAGCGCACGCAGCGCGAGGTCGGACAGCGTCGCGGCCGCAGCCTGGAGATCCAGAGGATGATTGGCCGCTCGCTACGGGCGATTGTGGACTTACACGCCCTGGGGGAGCGCACTATCCGCATTGACTGCGATGTACTGCAGGCTGACGGGGGCACTCGCACCGCCGCGATTACGGGCGGATACGTTGCCCTGGCCGAGGCCTGTGAGTATCTGCGGGATAATGATCTTATCAAGCGCCGGCCCCTGCGCGACCAGGTAGCCGCAGTCTCGGTAGGCCTGGTGGCCGGCGAGCAGTTATTAGATGTGTGCTATGAAGAGGATGCCCGGGCCAGCGTAGATATGAACATAGTTATGACTGGCCAGGGGGGGGTCGTCGAAGTACAGGCCACTGCCGAGGGGGCCCCGTTCACTGTGACTCAGTTAGGTGAACTGATTGCCTTGGCCCAAATGGGCCTCAAGGAGATATTTGCCCAACAACGGGCCGTGTTGGGGGACATTGGTGGGTAGTACTTTACTCGTCGCTTCGTACAACTTAACCAAAGTGGAGGAAATCCGCCGGCTGTTACAAGATTTGCCCGTGGAAGTGGTGTCATTGCAGGATTTGGCTCATCCTCCTAAACTAAGTGAGCCACATTCCACTTTTATCCAGAATGCCGCCGAAAAGGCCACTATCGCCGCTCGGGCTACCGGCCGCTTGGCACTGGCCGATGATAGCGGCCTGGTAGTGCCAGCCCTGGATGGGTCGCCCGGCGTGCATTCCAGCCGCGTTGCAGACACCGACCCAGAGCGAATTCAGTGGCTGCTGAGCAGAATGGCAGGATTGCAGGGCGACCAGCGGCAGGCGTACTTTGTGTGCGTAGCGGCTCTGGCTGCGCCCGACGGGGAGGCCCTGGGCACCTGGCAAGGTCGGGTTGACGGCGTTATTACTCACGAGCCGCAAGGAGCGGGCGGTTTCGGCTATGATCCGGTGTTCTTCTATCCACCGGATAACCAGACGTTCGCCCAGATGAGTCCAGAACGCAAAAACCAGGTCAGTCACCGGGGCCAGGCTCTGCGCGCTTTTGCCCAGGACTTGCCTGATATACTCACAAAGTTCACAATGAGTCTTGGTTCCGGTTTAGAGGCAGCCCAATGAGGAAGTTAGCGGCACGCCAAAATACTGAGCCTCAGCGCATCCTAATCGTTCGCCGCAGTTCTATGGGTGACATCGTTCACACTATGCCGCTGCTGGTAGCGCTGCGGCGCAGGTTTCCGAAGGCGTACATCGCCTGGTTGGTTGATTACCGTTTCGCAGAAGTGCTTGAAGGCCACAAATGCTTGGATGAGGTAATCACTATCCGCCGTTACAGTGGGCGGCAACCACTTGCGGTAGCGCAGGAGATATGCCGAGTAAGGACTCAGTTGCAGCAGCATACGTTTGATTGGACCTTGGACCCACAAGGTTTGCTGAAGAGCGGCCTGATGTGCTATCTCTCCGGTGCGCCGCGGCGCATCGGCTTTACTGATGACCAGGAGGCGAGCCGGTTATTTGTCAACGAACGCATCCCCACAAGCGGCGATACCCACGCAGTGCTGCGCGCGTTGCTGATGGCCCAATACCTGGGCTGCCCGGTCGAGCCAATAGAGTATCAATTCCCGATTGGAGAGGAAGCGGAACGATGGGTCGGCGAGTTCTTTGTCGAAAACCGCTTGACAGTGGGAGGGGCAGGCGGCCACCAGAATAGACCGGTCATTGGGCTAAATATCGGGGCCCGCGCTATCCACAGGCTGTGGCCGGCAGAGCATTTCGCCCGAGTCGGCGAGATACTGCAAACTGACCTAGGCATGCAGACGGTGCTGATAGGAAGCCCATCAGAGGTGGACATGGCTAAGAAGATTGAACAACTGGCCCGAGTGGACATCACCAGCGCCGTCGGTCAGACGACTATGAAGAAATTGGCATCTGTGCTGCGTAGATGCACAGTAGTAATCTCCTCCGATACCGGTCCCTTGCATATGGCGGTGGCCGTGGGTACAGCAGTTGTAGGCCTCTATGGCGCGGCTGACCCAAACAAAACCGGGCCATTTGGGGATAAGCATATTGTCCTGACCTCGAGCCTACCCTGCAGCCCGTGCGTGAATAAGCCTACTTGCGCGGATTATCCGTGTATGAGACAGATCAAACCGGAAGCCGTCGCCGAGGCGGTGGCGAACCTATTACAACGACCAGCAAGTGCCCCCTCACCCCGTTCCCCTCTCCCGGCGGGAGAGGGGCCAGGGGTGAGGTCATAATAAGAGGTCACGAGCGGGGTTAGAGGACCCCGCTTACGCGACCGCAGCCCCTTACCATAGCAGCGCCCTGTGCGCCGCGCTTGCCCGCCAAACTACACCGGTAGCGCAAGGGCGACAATAATCGGGCCGAGGACGGCCCTCCTACAGAAAGGAAGGCGGGAGGGGAAACTGAATACAGTGATTCTCCCAGAGCAACGTCGAGAAGAATGGAATGACTTCGTGGCCGCATCCAAGTACGGCGATGTGCTGCAGTGCTGGGAATGGGGAGAATTGAAGGCCCGCACCGGCTGGCAGCCTCTGCGCGTTGCGGTAGAGCGTGACGGGCAAATTGCTGCTGCCTGTCTGGTGCTGCGGAGGGCCATTCCTCTGTTAGGCGGCTGCCTCTTATACGCTCCTCGGGGGCCGATTGTAGATTTCACTGATGAGTCATTGTGGTCGGAATTGCTGGCCGAGATTCGTCACTTGGCTAACGAACAGAAGGCAGTGGCTTTCAAGATTGATCCGGCCATACCCATTGAGCACGAACGAGTTGGCACTATGCTGCGAGCCGCAGGCTTCCGACCTCGCCCCCGCATCGGAGAGTTGGGGGCTACTCAGCCGCGCTATGTGATGAAGATGGACATATCCGCAGACCCCGATGACCTGATTATGCAGTTCAAGTCCAAGACCAGATACAATATTCGCCTGGCGAAGCGCAAAGGCGTTGTGGTCACCGCTGACTGCACTCGTGACGATATTGCTGAGTTCTATCGTATCCTGCAAATTACCGCCCAGCGGGACGGCTTTCTAATCCGCGATATTTCCTACTTTTACGACCTGTGGGACTTGATTATTCAGCACGGCCTGGGGCGTATGTTTCTGGCCTACGTCGGCGAGGAATTAGTAGCCGGAACTATCGCCTTTGTACTGCGCCAGCAGGCCTGGTATGTCTACGGCGCATCCAGCAATCGCTACCGGGAGAAGATGCCTAACTACGCGCTCCAATGGGAGATGATGCAGTGGGCCCGCGCCCAGGGCTGCCGGGTCTTTGATATGCGGGGAGTAGTCCAGGAGATTGATGGCGTCGCTCAGGGAAAGTTGGACGGTCTGAACCGCTTCAAGCAAGGGTTTGCAGCTCGTTATGTGGAATACATTGGGGAGTGGGACCTGATATTTCGACCGGTGTGGTATAAATTGTTCACGACCGGTGAGCCGATGATCAGAAGCCTGCGGAAGATGATAGCGAACTTCCGCCCCTACAAAGGATAACAGCAATGGCAATGCGGGGCGGGGTTGGAGAACCCCGCCTACGCGGAAGGGAAGATTAATCGTAGATGAGAGAACTAATTGAGAAGACTCTGGCATTAGCCCAAAATAAGGGGGCTGAGTTCGCTGACCTGCGCATCGCAGTGGGTGAGGGAACAAGTATTGAGGTCCAGGATGGGCAAGCCGACAAGATCTCAGCGGCCACCGCTCACGGCGCAGGTCTGCGCGTATTAGTAGATGGCGCGTGGGGCTTTGCTCCCACCAACAATATCACTTTTGACGAACTAACCGAATGTGTCGAAGAGGCCGTGGGCATGGCGCGAGCGGCCAGTGGGGACATTACGGCGCCGGGCGTAGTGGCCGATGTGGAACCTGTAGAAGCCCAAGTCAAGACTAAATATCAAATAGACCCGCGTGGTGTACCTCTGGCCGAGCGGGTGGCGGCCATATTTGAGTTGGAGCAGCAGGCTCGTGCGCGAGACCCCGAGCGTGTTGTTAATACCCGAGCCGGTTACGCCGACAGCGCTGGGCAAATGTATCTGGGCAATACTTTTGGCACTTACATTGAGCGCGAGACCGTCCGCTGTAGAGTGGGGCTGGCGGTCACGGCCCAGGAGGGCGATGTGCGCCAGTGGGCCGCCGAATATAAGGCCAACGCCTGCGGGTACGAGCTAATGCGCGATATTGATGCCGACCAGTTCGCCGACCAAATTGCTCAGCAGGCCCTTGATCTGCTCACGGCGGCCCCGCCGCCCGCCGGCAAATTTGAAGTCATAATTGACCCTCAGATTTGTGGCCTATTAGTGCACGAGGCCTTTGGACACAACTGTGAGGCCGATGCCGTGTGGTCGGGCAACTCTATTCTGGAAGGCAAAATCGGCAAACCCGTCGCGGCGAAGCTGGTTAACATTGTAGATGATCCTACTCTGCCGGATACTAACGGCTCGTATGAATATGATCACGAAGGGGTTGCGGCCCAGAAGCACGTGCTGGTTGAAGACGGAATTCTACAAGGGTATCTGCACAATCTGGAGACCGCTGCCCGCTTTGGTGTAGAGCCCAACGGCGCTGCCCGAGCGATGAGCCATATGCACTCCCCCCTGGTACGAATGAGCAATACCTTTATCGAACCAGGAGCCTGCAGTCGGGATGAGATGATTGCCGACATCAACCACGGTTTGTACCTGAAAGGCGGCTATTGGGGATACGTCTTTACTGCCCGGGGCCAGTTTACCTGTAATGTCCAGCAGGCCTGGGCCATTGAGAACGGTCAACTTGGCCAGCAGTATCGGAATGTGAGTATTTCGGGGATGACTCTGGAGACCCTCCAGAACGTCACGGCGGTAGGCAACGATTTGCAGTTCAGAGCCGGAGGAACTTGTGGTAAGGGCGGCCAGGGAGTGCCGGTGGATACGGGCGGACCCCATCTGCGCATCCGTGAGGTGGTGGTGGGCGGGCAGCAGGACTTGCCCGATCAGCAATGATAACTGCCAACGAAGGCATCGGTTTGGGCATCTGTTTGACAGTGGCTATGGCCCTGGTCAGTTATCTACTGTATCTGAAGGCCAGCAGTCAAGGTCATAGCAGTCGGGGCATCGGCTGGGGACTGGTGATCATCTGGCTGTGTCTGGGGGCGGCAGTAGCGGTATTGATAGGGGCGCGGGCAGCGGTAGGGGGCGCGCTTTTTAGTGTTAGTTTGGGTCAAGGCAAGGTATGGTGGCGGTCAGTAGGTGTTGACGGGGTAGCTTTGCTGGCGGAGGTGGTAGCGGTTTTGGGGCTCCTCTTGTACATAGCCCTGCGTGTTGCCCATATTCTGCAGGAGCCGGCCTCTCCCAGAAAAAATGACCCAACTCATCCCGCCGCCCCATAGGAAGGCCGCCCTCGGCTCACTGATCCTGGTTTTAGAGGGGCCGGTTGAACACAGTGAACCCGGCCCGAATTTCACAACACCGGGTGGGCCGGGCTCGCTTCGCTCGACACGGCCCCTCCGAACGGTGGTCGCGGGGAGGATGTCGCGCCCCCAATAGGAGCATTGATGTGGGCAGAGGAAAAGGTCTACCGTAATGATTGTAACTGCTGTAGTACTCTGGGGGGCAGTGATATTAGCAACGGCGTTTGTCGTCTACGCGCGCTTAATTGAGCCAGAGAATCTTCAGATCCGCCACATTGAAGTGCATCTTTCTCATCTTCCTTCCCAATTAGAGGGCCTGCGAGTGGCCCATCTGTCCGATTTTCACTGCCGCCGGCAGCGCAGTATCCAGCGCCGAATGCGGCGGGCCGTCAGGGAAACCCGCCACCATCAGCCTGATTTAGTGCTCATTACCGGAGATTTGGCTCACGGTTCCGAGAATATGGAGTATGTGGGACCACTGGTAACTGATCTGGACGCCCAATACGGAGTCTACGCCGTGCTGGGCAATCATGACTGGGACTGCACCCTGAGTGACTATTTGTATGGAACGCCCGAGCCGGCGGTTAGTTGGGAGCGCTGGCAGCAGTCACTGGCGCAGACTAACATACGGATACTGGAGAATACCCACTGCACACTGTCTATCAATGACCAGGTGGTGGTGGTAGCGGGAGTAGGCGACCCTTCCTGTGGCCGCGACGACTTACCGGCAACCATTGAGGGAACCGAGTCGGCTGATTTGAGAATACTGTTGTCTCACTCTCCCGATGTCATTGATTTGCCCCAGGCGGGCTGGGCCGATTTGATACTGGCGGGCCACACCCATGGCGGCCAGTGCCGCTTGCCCGGATTGGGCAGTATCTGGGCCCCGGTATGGCGCTTCCGAAAGCGAGCGGCGGGACTGATCCGGTTTGACGACACCTGGTGTCATGTCAGCCGTGGCGTAGGCGCCGGAGTAGAGGCTCGGTTCTTGTGTCCACCAGAGGTCGTTATTATGACACTGATGCGGGAAGAGGCTAAAATGTAAGGGCGAATGTGTGCAAGCACATCCGCCCGAGGTGTCCGGACCGTTGAACGGCACTTCAACAAACTCACGACAGGCGGGCAGAACTTGTGGCCTGCTTCCGCCCCTACAGACGGCGAACACAACGGCATTGCGGGCCGGCTGCACTATGTTCAAGCCGCCGGCGCAGCAAAAGGGCATACAATGATGAATCTTTGGCAGCGATTACTGACGAAGTTAAAGATTAAGAAGCCACAACCGGCGATTTCGCGACAGGAGGCTATGCAGGTTATGCCTGTTCGCAATCCCTCGCTGGACTGGGAGACCAATGAAGAAGGGAATGTGGTGGTAACCTTGCCGCGTCGCCGCGATTGGAAGGGACGACTGCTGACCTTCTTCTTCCCTATCCCCGAAGCCCGTCCTGTAGTCTTAGACGAGGTGGGCAGTTTCGTCTGGCAACGTTGTGATGGCAGTTACACTATGGCCGAACTGATTCGCTGCCTGTGTGAGGAGTATAATCTGAACCGCAAAGAAGTCCAGGTTTCGCTGATTGAGTATATGAAGATGTTGGGACGGCGGGGAATGATTGCCATAGCAGTCCCCGAGGAGATAATGGCCGAACTGGACAAGGCTACTAAGCGGACCCTGGGAGTCCAGGAGATACCCGTCTCTTCTGCCCCGCCGCCGGGTAGCGATGAGGCTGAGGATTCTTCTCCGCAGTCCGACGGTGGCGACAATCATTGACAGTGGTGCCGAATTACGCCATATCCGCCACTTTCTGCGCTAACTTGGACTTCCGGCGGGCCGCAGTATTGGCGTGAAGCACTCCCGCTTTGGCGGCTTTGTCTATGGCCTTGTGCGCCGCGCTCAGTGCCGATTGGGCCACCTCTTGGTCTTCTTCCTCGGCGGCCTCCAGGACGGCTCGTGTGGTCAGCTTGATGGCCTTCTTCAGGGAACGGTTGCGCTCCTGTTGCTTTTCGGCCTGGCGCAGGTCCTTACGACGCGATTGCATCTGAGGCATAGAATGCTGTCTCCTACCTATTGAATAAAATGGCTACTGGCGCAAACTGTCAGTAGCCAGATATCTCACATCCATAGTATAGCACAGATGGGCAGTTTAGGCAAGATAGTCGGGGGTGCAGGGGTTCAGGGAGGCAAAACCAGACAACATCGATGAATCGAGAATTGCTATCCCAAACCCTCTTCTCCACAGAATATGGTCGCACCGTACACATCATACGCGATCATTGCAGGGAAGTCTTCCACTTCCAGCCGACGGATGGCCTCGGGGCCTAAATCCTCATAGGCAACGACCTGCGCTTCCCGGATGTGGGTGGCCAGGAGAGCGCCCGCCCCTCCGGTAGCGACCAGATAGACACCTGTGTGCTGACGACAGGCCTCCCGCACCACCAAAGAACGGGGGCCCTTGCCGATAGTTACTTTGACCCCGGCCTCATACAGGCGAGGCGCAAAAGGGTCCATCCGCGCACTGGTGGTGGGGCCGGCGGCGCCAATGGGCCGGCCCGGAGGAGCCGGGCTGGGGCCACAGTAATATATTGTCGCTCCCTCTAAGTCTATGGGCAATTCGTCGCCATTATCCAAGGCATCCACAAGTCGCTGGTGGGCGGCATCACGGGCGGTGTACAGGATGCCGGTGAGTGATACCACCTGGCCCGCACGCAGTTGCTTGACAACATCCTCAGATAAGGGAAGCACAAGCCGGCGTGGAGATAAGGACATACCAGTCGCTTCTCCCCTCCTTCATAGTGTCACTGTAGCGTGACGAGCCGCGTGGCACTGTACGTTGAGGGCCACGGGCAGGCTGGCCAGATGGCAGGGATGAGTCAGGATGTGGACAGCCAGGGCAGTGGTATCTCCGCCTAAGCCCATCGGCCCAACTCCGGTGCGGTTGACCGCCTCCAGAATCTGCTGCTCCAGTTGGGCCACTTGCTCATCGGCACTGGGTTGGCCCAGGGGCCGCAGGAGTGCCTCTTTAGCCAGCAGAGCGGCCTTCTCAAAATCCCCGCCAATGCCCACCCCCAATATCAAAGGGGGACAAGGCTTGCCACCGGCCTGGCGAATATGCTCGGTTATAGTCTGGATTATGCCCTGAGGGCCCACGGCCGGGGGTAACATCCATAGGGTGCTCATATTCTCACTGCCCCCGCCTTTGGCCATCAAATGAATGGTTAGTTGCTCACCGGGCACCGTCTTGAGATGAACAATGGCGGGAGTGTTGTCGCCAGTATTAGTATTCCGCTGCAACGGGTTGGCCAGGACCGAAGGGCGCAAATAGCCTTCCCGATACCCCTGCCTGACCCCTTCATTGATTGCGTCATAAATGTCGGGGCCGACGATCTGAACCTGTCGCCCCAACTCGGCGAATACTACCACCAGACCCGTATCCTGACACAGGGGCAAATGCTGGTCCCCCGCTATTTGAGCATTCTCAAGTAACTCGCCCAGGACTTGCCGCGCCCGGGGATTGGTTTCGGCAGCTTCGGCGGCCTTGAGGGCAGTGGCGATCTGCTCAGGTAGTGCGAAGTTTACCTGTTGGCACAAGGACGCCACTGTATCGCTTAGCAGCGAGGATTGGATTTGACGCATAATCCTGGCTTGAGCCTAACCACTCGTCCCCACCGGTGTGTTGCTGACTTGTGAGCCGCACGCGGAAGGACGACTCGGTAGCAGCAATAGGGCCGACACTAACTTCATTTCCAAGCAGAGTGGCGTGATATTTACCCAATTCTGTAGTCGCAGACTACATCTCTGACTCCCGACATACCCTCTATAGCCTCTGCCAATTTGTCCATCTCGCGTTGTACGTCAACGCCCCGGCCTAATGTGCCACGCAGACGCTTGACGACTCCCCCCAGGTAGACGACTTCGTTGATACAACTGACAGTCAGCAGACTGGAGTCCAAGGAGCGCTTGCTTATTTCGCGCTCCACCAGCCGACGGGTCCGTTTGTCCTCTAACGGCATCACTCTCACCCTCTTGCCTAAGACTGCAATAGCATTCTAATACGAGTATACCCATTTAGGCCCGACAAATCCAGCACCGGCCCGGGAAAATCAAGTCTTAGATACCTAACGAAAGGCGCAAAGCCATGCTTTGCGGCAGTCCCGCGGCGAACATTTTCTGCTGGGCGGCAGGGATGTCATAGTCAATCCGTCGTATCGCTACTTCTCTGCGCTCATCGTCATAGACAGCAAAACTGGCCTGAGGGTTGCCATCGCGAGGTTGGCCGACCGCGCCGGGATTTATCAGATACTGGTAGCCTTCCTCCAATCGGCAGATGCCGCCGTCGGGATGGCTGTGCTGAGAAGGCAACTGCTCCGTCCCATCATAAGCATACCACTCAGCGTAGTGGGTATGGCCGAAGAAAGCCAGCGATGTGGCCATGGCTTCGAAACTAAAGACAGCTCCTTGAGGAGTAGTAATGTAGTAGTCCGGGTCAGGAATTGAACCGTGACAAAGAAGGACGTCATCTATCTGGGCAGTGGAGTTCAGGGAGGCTAACCACTGGCGGTTTTGGGGAGTGAGTTGCTGGCGGGTCCACAACAGACAGGCGCGGGCCTCAGGATTGAACCAGTCCTCCTTGCGCGGCTGCACTACCGCTGCGTCGTGGTTGCCCCGGACACATATCGCATCGCTCTGGCGTACCCTCTGGCAACATTCATTCGGCGAGGCTCCGTAGCCTACGACATCACCCAAGCAGAGGTAACAATCAACGTCCTCTTCATCCAGGGCTACTAAGACCCGCTGAAGGGCCGGCAGATTGCCGTGAATGTCGGAGATAATTGCGTAGCGCATTGCTCAGCCACTATGTACGCCCAGGGTTCGCAGTCACCCATAACTTCTTCTCGTTCGGCTATCTTCCTTCCCCCACATTGGGACAAAGAGCTCAGCACATAGTGAAGGGACGGAGATAGACTCTGTCCCTTTGGCTTAACGCCTCTCACTGCGCGGCTGCCAGTTAGCGCGTACCTTTACTGACCTGGCGGAGGTGGTGGGGGACCAGGCGGACCAAAGGGCGGGGGCCCAACTGGCGCCATGTGGGGCAGGAGCACTGCTTTTTCCAATTCTAAAGTATCAGCATCAAACTTACACAACTGCCCACCCAAAACCAAATACAGTTTGCCGCTGTCTATCACGATAGTCGGCGGCGTCATCGGGCCTGGTCCCATACCTGGCGGTCCCATTGGGGCCGGACCCATGCCGGGCTGGGCCATAGGCCCCTGCTGCCAGCGTTGGCGCATCTGCGCAAGCAGGGCTTGCCGGCGTTGGTCCCCTTGCCCAGCCGCTCCGCGCCCCCGGGTCGCATGCTCTGCAAGCTGCTGACGAAGTTGCTGCATCTGCTGGTTAATCTCCCGAATCTCAGCCTGCTTGGTCTCAATAGCCTCGGGAGCAAGCGGCTCGGCGTTCTGCAGTTCAAACAACTCCCACTGCTTTTGGTGCAGGTTAGCCTGTAAATCGCCCGACTGCTGCCACAATTCCTTGGTCTCCGGGGTGGTCTCCAGACGGCCAACTGGTTGGCCCATCCGCCATACGCCCCACCCAGCGCCGGCCCTGCGTCCCTGGGCGTCCCTGGCTTGGCCCCCAACAGGCTGGGCCTCGGCCAGGCTAACCACAGCCACGAGTACCACTATTCCCAACATTGTCAATATCGTCCCTGCCTTCCGCATCTGCATTTACCTCCTTGGATAATGTTGAAGTCATCTGCACAGACGCTCATCTGCTGCCGGCGGTTCACTCTTGTCAGTAGGTGGTTCTTGGGTTGACTTGTGGAAAGATCAGAGATGTCTTGACCAGACCAGCGCACTGTTCTATGATTACCCCAACTATTACGGGCGGAGAGCCATAATGAGAGGCTTCTGGCGAAGATTGCTCATCTACATAGTGGACATAACAATGCTGAGCAGGGACGTTAATCTGTAGTGTAAGGTATCAGGGCTATCTCACGAGCCCGCTTGATAGCCTGAGCCACGCGACTCTGGTGGCGGCGGCAGGCCCCGGTGCGACGGGCCTTGCGGATGCGGCCCCGTTCATCAGTAAACGCCTGAAGTAGTTTCATATCCTTGTAATCAATAATCTCGTCGCGAGATACGCAGAACCGGCACTGGCGCTTGCGGCCTGAGTATTCGCGACGGTAAGGTCGTCGGCTATAAGCCACAGCCATTTCTCCTTAATATGACAATAACTGGTACTGAATATGATAAAGTCGCTTGAAGGGGTTCGACCAACTGTGTATAAGTATAGCAGATGTCTTCTGGTTAGTCAAGGCGCGTGGTTGAGGCCGACTCAAGTTGTCGAGAGCATCACCGCTAACCCAATAAGACCAGGGGACTTGGAGGTAGCCGGTAGTGGGTGCAAGGCGAAGAGGGGTTGTCGTTTGGTTTGACTTTTCCTGCCAGATGTTGTAGACTTCACCATAGTGGTAGGCAGTGCTGGGGGCAGTTGTTTCTCACTACGCAGGGAGGCATAGCTCCATTGATCGAGACTTTAGACCTCAAGCCTGGAGTTACTATTGAATTAGATGGGCGTGTGATGCAGGTGATTTCTGCCGACCGGCATAAGACCGTTGGCCGGGGCGCCGGGATGGTACGCACTAAACTCAAAGATATTGAGAACGGCAACGTCTATGAGAAGACATTTCGCTCTACTGAGAAAGTGGCCGAAGCCTATGTCGAGCGTCGTGAACACCAGTATCTGTACAGTGACGGCGAAAACTACTACTTTATGGATAATGAGACTTATGAACAGGTGCAATTGACTGCTGAGCAAATCGGTGAACAGCGCCAGTGGCTCAAAGAAGGCGAAGCAGTCACGCTTACTACCTATCAGGGCAAACTCATCGGTATTGAACTGCCCAATGTGGTTGAGCGGCGGGTAGTGAAGACCGACCCCGGGGTGCGCGGGGATACCGCCCAAGGGGGAACTAAGCCGGCGGTGATCGAAGGCGGTGTCACTGTAGAGGTTCCGCTGTTCATAGAAGTAGGGGAGGTAGTTTCCGTATATACTGGTACGAGGGAATACGCTGGTCGCGCATAGTATTGTCAAGGCTGTGTGCTAAGATATGCAAGTGGACCGAAGCCGAATAAGACAACTGATTCAGATCCTGAAATCCTCCTCAGCCCAGGAACTTTCAGTGCGGGATGGCGAGCAGATGGTGCGGATTAGACGCTGCGAAGGTCAGCCGAATACGACTGAGCCTTGCGCACCGTCCCCCGAGCAGCCACCTGTTAGTGCCCGGCCAATGGCTGAGGCGACTGTACCAGTCCGGGCGAATCTGGTGGGCCTGTTCTATCGAGGTAGCGAGGCGGGAGCTGAGCCGTTGGTAGAGGTCGGTGACCGTATAGCGGAAGGGCAAGTAGTCGGCACCATTGACGCCCTGCGCCGGCTTACCGAAGTGCTAAGCCCGGCAACAGGAGAGGTTGCCGAGATATTAGCCGAAGATGGACACCCAGTACAATATGGCGAGGTACTGATGCGACTTCACTCCTCAAGGGGTGAAGGATAGTGATGAGCGCTTGGTCATCACCACGTGGTAAGCACAGCGGGTTCGCTCTGATCGAAATTCTGGTAGTCATCATACTTATCGGATTGCTGGCCGGCGGGTATTTTGCGCTACGCGGCCGGGGCGGACCGGAGGGGGAGTCAGAGCCGCGATTTCCCGGAGAGGCCCAGACCCTGCCGGGCAAGGCCATACAAAAGGGTGAAAGCGTTGAGTGTATGAATAATCTCAGCCAACTGCGCCAGATGATTCAGATGGAGACAATTGATACCGAGAGTTACCCACCCGCTCTTGACCCGAACTGGCGTGTGGCGCTCAAGTGTCCGGTCAGCGGATATGCGTATGTGTACGACCCGGCTTCAGGACAGGTGTATTGCCCCACTCCCGGCCATGAGAAGTACTAAGAACCGCGGCGGGCTTGGGTAGCAGCAGTTTTAGTCGCGTAGCGCAGGCCGTCGCCCGCCGTAGCGGGCTATGGCCCGCGAAGGCAGGTTCTAAACCGGCGTGTTCAGGCGGAGATAGAGAACCTAACCCAAGTGTCTGTGTTAAGGTAGTTTCAAGCCGCAAATCACAGAGGGAAGTCAATGTTCAACAAGATTCTGGTATCTAATCGCGGGGAAATTGCCTGTCGCATAATACAGGCCTGTCGGGAACTAAAGATAGAAACAGTGGCTATCTATTCCGAGGCGGACGCTGACGCATTGCACATTAGTTTGGCCGACGAAGCAGTGTGTGTGGGGCCGGCCGCGAATAAGGATAGTTATCTGAATGTGGCTAACATCATTAGCGCGGCGGTCGTCACCGGGGCGGAAGCAATCCATCCCGGCTATGGTAATCTCTCTGAGAACCCCGATTTCGCTGAGGCTTGCGAGGCATGTAAAATTACCTTCATTGGTCCGCCCACAGAAGTGATCACGCAAATGGGTGACAAGGCGCGGGCTCGTCGCATTATGCGCGAGGCGGGAGTGCCAGTGGTACCCGGCAGCGCTAATGGCATCCGGGATTTATCGGGGGCCCGAGAGGTGGCTGACCAATTAGGTTATCCGGTTATGATAAAGGCGGCCCGGGGAGGCGGAGGGCGGGGAATTCGGGTCATCCATAATGCCGAGCAAATGGTCCAGGCCCTGGAGCAGGCGCGTACTGAGGCGCACAATGCTTTCGGAGACGGAGAACTGTACTTAGAGAAATACCTGGAAGAGCCGCGCCATATTGAAGTGCAAATCCTGGCCGATAACCACGGCAATATTGTGTACTTAGGCGAACGAGAATGCTCCATACAATACCGCCATCAAAAACTGCTGGAAGAGTCGCCATCATCAGTCGTCTCCGGTAGTTTGCGGCGACGGTTAGGGGAGACAGCGGTAAAGGCTGCCGAGGCAGTTGGCTACTGCAATGCTGGAACTGTGGAGTTTTTGCTCGATGAGCGGCGACGGTTTTATTTCATTGAGATGAATACTCGTATTCAGGTAGAACATCCGGTCACCGAGATGCTCACCGGCGTGGATATCGTTCGCGAACAGATACGAATCGCTACGGGCGAACCACTGAGTTGTGAGCAAGGTCAGATTTGGTTCAATGGCCACGCCCTGGAATGCCGCATTATGGCGGCTGATGGTGACCGGGACTTCGCGCCCTCGCCAGGCAGGATTACTCGGTGGCAAACTCCAGTAGGCCCGGGAGTGCGCGTTGATAGCGGAGTGTCAGCCGGTAGCGTGGTCTCGTCTCACTACGACCCGATGATTGCTAAGGTGATTTGTTGGGACCAGACACGAGCCGGAGCAATAGCCAGAATGGAAGGCGCTTTACAGAGCCTTAAAGTGGAAGGAATTCGTACTACTATTCCCTATCACTTACGTATTTTGGGTAACGCCTACTTCCGGCGCGGGGAGATAGACACTCACTTTCTGGAGCGCCGGATGGGACTGGACGAAGGAGGTTAAGCATGGAAGAAAAAAGTCAACTGAACGAGGGCAGCATCAACTGCTGGGTGACCATGGTCGCTACCATCGCCGGAGCAGGCTTTGGATTCCTGGTCGGCAGAGTCTTCGTGATGGGTTTTTGGGCGGGGCTGATTGTGCTCGTTACGACGGTGCTGGGAGCGCTGGCAGGCAGATACTGTGCAACCCGTGAGTAGTCTCGGGGGCTTCAGGGAGAACTGCCCGTAATATGAAGACAGGTCGACCCGCAGTGGATCACAAACCTGTGGCAGGGGCCAGACGCCGGGCGCGACAGTTCAGTCTGGCTCTATTATACGCCGCCGACGTGACCGGCAAGCCCCTGGACGAGGTTATCGAGCAGGCCAGAGTCATCTTCAATGTTCTGATAGATTGCTGGCAGATGTCGCCGGCGGAAATAGCGAAACTCAGCGATGAGATTTGGGGCTTCGGTCGTCAGTTGGCCCAGCGATATATGGAACACGCCCAAACTATAGACCGCATCATAAGCCAGCAGGCTGAAGGCTGGCGGCTGGCGCGAATGCCGGTAGTTGACCGTAACATCTTGCGGTTGGCTCTGGCCGAGATGTGGTATTTACCCGAGGTTCCCGTAGGGGCTACTATTGATGAGGCCGTGGAATTGGCTAAAGAATTCGCTACCCCCGAGTCAGGCAAGTTTATCAACGGCATTCTGGGGGCAGTGGCTCGTGGAGAAGCTACTGAAGATACTGCCTGTGGGCCACGCCGACTTCCCCAAGGCAGCCCTGGCCGCGTCGGCTGAAAGCCCCTCGGCACGCAGGATTGACTAATACCGGGTTGTTTATGAGATGGCTGAATCCAGCATATTGACCATTACGCAACTAACTGGTTATATCAAGCAGCTACTGGATACGGACGAACTACTCCAGCAGGTGGTGGCGCGCGGCGAGATTTCTAACTATACCCAACACAGTTCTGGGCACCTGTACTTCTCGCTGAAGGATGAGCAAAGTCAACTAAACTGCGTCTGCTTTCGGGGGACAGCGGGGACGCTCAACTTCACCCCCGAGAGCGGAATGCAAGTAGTCGCCGGAGGCAATGTAACCGTTTACGAACGGGCGGGGCGGTATCAACTGATTATCCGCTTTATGCGCCCTGATGGCCTGGGTGATTTGCATGTTAGGTTGGAGGCCCTGAAGGCGAAACTGGATGCCGAAGGGCTATTTGAGGTCTCCCGTAAGCGGCCCCTGCCCCGCTTCCCCAAGGCAATTGCAGTATGCACTTCACCGACCGGGGCCGCTGTCCAGGACCTGACCAGCATTATCAGCCGCCGCTATCCTCTGGTGCGGATCGTGCTGTTTCCTACTGTTGTCCAAGGTGAAGATGCTGTGCCGAGCATCATTCGTTCGCTGCGGGCAGCCAGCGACCGTGAAGACATTGACGTGATTATTGTAGGCCGGGGCGGCGGGTCGCTGGAAGACTTGTGGGCCTTTAACGAAGAAGCGGTGGCCCGCGCTGTTTTTGCCAGCCCCAAGCCAGTGATAAGTGCCGTAGGCCACGAGACCGACTTTACTATAGCCGACTTTGTGGCCGATGTGCGCGCGGCCACGCCTTCGGCGGCTGCAGAGATGGTAGTGCCCGACCAGCGGGAATTGCGGGCAACGCTACAGGGAACGGGTCGGCAGCTAAAGACGAGCGTGCAGAGCACCTGGCGGGCTTGCCAGGAAAGACTTTATGGTCTGCAACAGCGACCGATAGTCACGCGGCCCCAGATGCTCATTGAGCCCGGCCAGCAACGGGTGGACGACGCTGGTGTCCAGCTCCAGCGACACTTGGACGGATTAATTCAAGTCCTGCGCAGCCAGTTTGAAAAGTCAGCCGCGACGCTGGCCGCCCTGGGACCGGTGAGTGTACTGCAGCGCGGCTATGCCATCTGCCGCCGGGCTGACGGAGCAGTCGTGGCCTCGGTCGGGGCCGTCCAACCGGGGCAGGATATGGATGTAACCGTCACCGACGGAGATATATTGACCCAAGTCCAAGAAGTTTGCCCCCAGAGGAGTTAAGGGAGATAGGTTATGGCATCCGACACTGACGAATTAGACTTTGAGGACGCTCTGGAGAAGTTAGAGGCGATTGTGGCCGAGTTGGAGGCGGGAGAACTTCCCTTGCAGGAAGCACTGGACAAATTCGAGAAGGGCATGGAACTGAAGAAGTTGTGCGAGCAAAAGTTGACCGAGGCCGAGGCCCGAATTGAGCAGTATGTAGAGTCCGAGAGCCAGGAGCAGTCTTCGTAGGAGCGACATTCTTGTCGCGATTACAGTGCGACAATAATGTCGCTCCTACAGGGGTAGCGTCAGTTTATGAGCGAACATCTGAATAGAATAGACTCGCCATCGGATATCAAGAAGATGCCGGTCAGTACGCTCCGGGAATTGGCTGAGGAGGTACGCGAGTATATTATTGCCACGACTTCCACTAATGGAGGTCATCTGGCTCCTAATCTGGGTGTGGTTGAGCTTACTATTGCCCTGCATCGGGTACTCAATTCGCCTAAGGATAAGATCATCTGGGATGTGGGCCATCAATGCTATACCCACAAACTGCTGACCGGACGGCGGGAGGACTTCCCTTCACTGCGCCAGCACGGAGGCCTGTCGGGCTTCACTTCTCGCGCTGAAAGCGAGCACGATGCGTTCGGGGCCGGTCACGGCAGTACCTCCATCTCGGCGGCATTGGGGTTTGCCACCGCCCGCGACCTGCAGGGAGGCGACGAGCGAGTAGTGGCCGTTATCGGCGACGGCGCCCTCACGGGCGGGTTGGCTCTGGAAGCGCTTAATCAGGCCGGCGAGCAGCAACGCGACCTGTTAGTGGTGCTTAACGATAACAAGATGAGTATTAGTGCTAACGTAGGGGCAATGTCCGGCTATCTGGCCAAACTGCGGGCCAGTGTCCATCCGGCCAGCCAGCGGGCGCGGCGTGATGCCATGCGTATTCTCCGCCGTATGCCCCTGGGCGATACGATGTTGGGGGCGATGGACCGAATTAAGGAGAGCGTTAAGCAATTAGTGGTGCCGGGGATGCTTTTTGAACACCTGGGCTTCACTTATATGGGGCCAATTGATGGTCATGACTTACCACAGTTAATCGAGGTCTTAGAGCACGCCTTGCGCCTCAGAGGTCCGGTACTATTGCACGTGCTAACCGAAAAAGGGCGCGGCTATAAGCCAGCCGAGGCCAATCCGGCCAAATTCCACGGCATTAGGCCCTTTGATGTGAACAATGGGGAGATAAACGACACCGAGGAGCGCCCCACTTATAGCCGAGTGTTTGCCCAGGCCTTATGTGAATTAGCCGAAAAAGACGAGCGCATCGTCGTGATATCAGCGGCAATGCTGCCCGGCACGAAGTTAAACACCTTCAAGGAGCAATTCCCCGACCGCTGCTTTGACGTGGGCATGACTGAGGGCCACGCTGTTACCTACGCGGCTGGGTTAGCGGCCGCCGGGCTGCGACCAGTGGTGGCCATATACTCCACCTTCTTACAACGAGCCTACGACCAGATTCTTCATGATGTGGCCCTCCAGGACTTGCCGGTAGTGTTCGGTGTAGATAGAGCCGGCTTCGTTGGTGACGACGGGCCGACTCATCACGGCGTCTTTGACCTCAGTTACCTGCGGCAAATACCTAATATGACGCTGATGGCTCCCAGCAATGAGGCGGAATTGCGCCGCATGCTGGCCACCGCATTGTCCCTGGACGGACCGGCGGCAATCCGTTATCCACGCGGCGGCGGCCCCCGAGGCTCACTGGATGAGTCCCTGGAACCGCTGACCGTGGGCAAGGCTGAGGTGCTGCGCGACGGCGAGGACCTGGCAATTCTGGCCGTGGGCACGCGTGTCGAGGCGGCAATGCAAGCAGCCGAGTGCCTGGCCGAGAAGGGCATTGACTGTGAGGTAGTGAATGTTAGATTTGTCAAACCTGTGGACGAACAACTTATTACGCATCTGGCCGGCCAGATCGGTCGCATCGTGACGGTGGAGGAGAATGCGCTGGCCGGAGGTTTTGGGGCGGCGGTGGCCGAGGTGTTGTCGGACAGCGGCTTAACCAATGTCAATATAGTCCGACTGGGCGTACCCGACGAGTTTATGCCCCATGGATCACTGGTCAAACTCTGGGACGAATGCGCGATTGATGCCGACGCCATCGTCCGGGCCGGTGTTAGGCTGTGCTCGCCCCAGAATAGTCCTACAGTGAAATAGTGACAATAAGTCCGTCCCGACCTGCTCCGGTGCCGTCTTTCGTAGTCCGATGGAGGATTTAAAGCAGTCAGCAGAAGCCAACCTGATTGTTTACTTACGGTAGGACAGACATCGCCATAGGCGAGCAAATCCTGAACAGTAAGGAGCATAAACCCATGAACACAAATACGGTAGTAATGCTGTTGAGTGTGATAGTGATAGTGGTAACCGCAGTTGCTGCTGCGGGCCAGGGAATTGAGCCCGACGACTTTCACCGGGGAATCAGTCTCTACGAACAAGGCAAGTTGGCCGAGGCGAAAAGTGCTTTCCAGGCTGCTCTGGAAACGACGCCAAAGGACGCGGTAGTCCTAACCTGGACCGGGACAGTAGCTCTCCAGTTAGAGCAGTTCCCTGAAGCCATAGAATATCTGGAAAAGGCCATCGCCGAAGACCCTAACTCTCAGGTGGCTCACAACAACCTGGGCAATGCTTATGCCGCCACCGAACAACTTGACCGAGCCGACAAGGAATACCGAGCGGCGTTGGAGATCGAGCCTGAGTACTTTGATGCTCATTACAATTTGGCCAATCTAATGGCTCGCCAGGGTGACTATGTAACCGCTTTCAATGAGTACCACCGGGCCCTGGCTATCGCGCCCAACGACGCCGATGCTCATACAAACTTCGGCCACGCTCTGCAGCAGACCGGGGAGACGGCCAAGGCTATCCGAGAATACGAGGCTGCCCGGCAGATAGACCCAGAAAATGTGGCCGTGCTTACCAGCCTGGGCTCGCTTTATCTTCAGTCCAAGCAGGACCAGGCCGCTGCCGAGGCCTATGAGGCAGCATTGGAACTTAATGCCGATTTGCCTGAGGCCCATCTGGGGCTGGGGACAGCACTTTACAACTTGGACCAATATCCGGCGGCGGCTGAGCATCTGCAAAAGGCCACCGAGACAATGACCGATGATTTTGTGGGCCACTATAACCTCGGCCTGGCGTGGGCGGCCCAAGGTAAGTACGCCCAGGCCCAGGCTGCTTACGAGCAGGCCCTGGATATCCAGCCCCAAGATGCCAATTGTCTGAATAATCTGGGCTGGACTCAATTCCAACAAGGCAACTACTCCCAAGCCGCCGCAGCCTTCCGGAAGGCGATTAGCCTGAAGGACGCCTTTGAAGTGGCTCACCTGAACCTGGCTCGGGCACTATTCCAGGCGGGACAGACCGATGAGGCACTAAAACAGTGGCAGGCGGCGGCCCGCAAGTTTCCCGAGAGCGTCGCCATCCACCTCGGACTGGCGAATGCTTACTACAACAAAGGCAAACACACCGAGGCACTGCCTGAGTATCTCCGGGTACTGGAAATTGATAGCAATAATCCCGAGGCCCATAACAACGCCGGTTTGATATTCCTGGACAGAGAGAATCTGACCGAGGCAACGGCCCACTTTCAAGCGGCTTTGCAGGCCAATCCTGACTATATTTATGCTGTTAATAACCTGGGGGCCGCTCTGCAGCAGCAAGGGAAGATAGAAGAAGCCAAGGCTCAATATCGCCGCGCCCTGGAAATTGATCCGGACTACGAGCCGGCCAAGAAGAACCTGCAGCAATTGGAAGGGGGCAGCACCGCAGAACGGGCAACCGGCTGATGAATAGTTCTTCGTCCCCCAGTGAGAAAACAGTGCATACTGTAGGCCTGGTCTGTGCTCTGCACAAGCCCGGGGCGGTGGACTTTGCCCGCGAATTAACCGGCCGGCTGCAGGCGGTGGGGGTTATTACGCTAATGGAGGAGGAACTGGCCGAAGTCTGTGGCGGCGACTGCCAAATCCGAGAACGGGCGGAACTGGCGGCGCAGGGGGAACTCATCATTGCCATGGGCGGAGACGGTACCCTGCTGTCAGTGGCCCACTATGCGGCTCCGGCAGACACGCCGCTGTTGGGTGTGGACTTGGGCAGTTTCGGCTTCCTGGCCGGCCAGCAGCCGGCGGCGGTGTTGGAAAATCTGGACGCCTTGTTAGCCGGGCAGTACTATACTGAATCCCGATTGATGGTAAGCACGGAGATTCGGCGGAACGGTGAGACGGCGGGGACTTACCTGGGCCTTAATGACGTGGTGATTGCTAAGACCTCGCCACGGCGAATGATTAGATTGCAAGTCAAAGTAGATAACGAGCCAGTGGCAGTGTACCCGGCTGACGGGCTAATTATTTCTACGCCCACCGGTTCCACCGCCTATAACCTGTCCGCGGCCGGTCCCGTGGTCAGCCCCATGCTGGACTGTTTGATTATCAATCCTATCTGCCCGCATACCTTGTACTTGCGTCCTCTTATCGTACAGCCCGCGGCAATCATTGAAGTCACGCTCTCCAGCCCAGGCAAACATCCCGAGCCAATAAGTTTGACTATTGATGGGCAGAAGACGGTGGACCTCCTGTCCAACGACACTATCATAACCACTCAGGCCTCGTGTAGAGCCACCCTGGTGACAGTGGCCCCAGACTCTTTCTATGAGCGCCTGCGCACCAAACTGCGCTGGGGAGCAGAAAGATAGGAAGAAAACGCCGAAGACGGGGAGGGCGCAATAATCTGCCGATATGGACAGATTATGATTAGATCGAGGTGCAACTGTTGTTTAAGGTAATTATAGATGCCAGCCGGTGTAAGGGCTGCGGGTTGTGTGTGAGTTTCTGCCCTAAAGATATTATTCAACTCAGCCCGCAACTTAATGAGGCTGGATACCATCCGGCGCAGATCGTCTCCAACGATGAGTGCACCGGCTGTCAGAGGTGTGTGCTGATGTGTCCCGATGTATGCATTGAGATATATGAGCAAGTCGCCGAGGCAAAAGCCAAATGAATGAGCGTAAGTTAATGAGCGGCAACGAGGCCACAGCGGAGGGCGCGATCGCCGTCGGCTGCCGGTATTTCTTCGGCTATCCCATAACACCGCAGAATAAGATTCCGGAGTACATGTCTGAGCATTTGCCCGAGGTCGGCGGGGTATATGTCCAGGCTGAAAGTGAGGTAGCCGCCATCAATATGGTTTATGGGGCCGCCAGCACTGGGGCCTATGTAATGACTACCTCCTCTTCCCCAGGGATCTCGCTGATGCAGGAGGGCCTTTCTTATATGATTGGCTCCGAGTTGCCCGGTGTAGTGGTGAATATGGTCCGGGGCGGGCCGGGCCTGGGTAATATTGGCCCGGCTCAGTCTGATTACTGGCTGGCTACGCGCGGCGCCGGTCATGGCGATGGCCGTTGCCTGACTTTCGCGCCCTTCAGTGTCCAGGAACTATATGACTGGACCGGGCGCTCCTTTACTATCGCCCAAACGTACCGCAACCCGGTGATGATCCTGGCCGATGCCGTGCTGGCCAATATGATTGAGCCTTGCCGGATGCACGAACGCCGGGAGCATCCCAAGCAGCCGCCGGACTGGGCGGTGGGCGGGGTGCGCGAGGGCCGACCTCGCCATATTATCAATTCCCTGTATGTTGACCTGCCCGAGGAAGAACAGGTCAACTTACGCATCGCCCGGCGATATGAACAAGCCGCCACCGAGGAGGTACACTTTGCTGAGTACGGGCACGAAGAGCCGCAAATATTAGTCTGTGCCTACGGCATCTCTGCCCGTATCTGCCAGACAGCGGTGCAGCGGGCTACTGAGGCCGGTGTGCCCACCAGGCTCGTACGGCCCATAAGTCTCTTCCCCTTCCCTACGGACATAATCGCTCAGTGGGCCGATCGTGTGGCAAAGATACTGGTCGTGGAACTGTCTATGGGACAGTTTGTGGAAGATGTGCGCCTGGCGGTGGAGGGCCGCTGCCCGGTAGAGTTGATGAGCCGCACTGGGGGAATGATGATGATGCCGGAGGAAGTTACCGATAGAATCGTGCAGATGGCCCAGAGCGATTGAGGAGAACACAGGATGTCGGCACCGATAACTGAGCACGCCAAGGCGCTGTACATTTACCCGGATAGCCTCACTGAGACGCGAATGCGTTACTGCCCCGGCTGCACTCACGGCATTGCCCACCGGCTGATAGCTGAAGTGATTGATGAACTGGGTATTCGTGACCGTACGCTGGCTATCGCTACCGTGGGCTGCTCAGTGTTCGCCTACGAGTACTTCAATACTGACGCCGTGCAAGCGGCTCATGGCCGCGGCCCGGCGGTGGCGACCGGTATCAAGCGCACCCGGCCTGATACCATAGTTTTCACTTACCAGGGTGACGGTGATCTGGCCTCTATTGGTCTGGCCGAAGTTATGCACGCGGCGGCGCGCGCCGAAAACTTCACTGTAATTTTCATCAATAATGCAGTTTTTGGTATGACTCAAGGACAGATGGCCCCCACGACCCTAATGGGCCAGAAGACCACTACCACGCCCCGCGGCCGCACGGTTGAGCAGGGCGGGTATCCGCTGAATATCTGCGAATTGCTGGCTGCGATACCCGGAGTCGCATACCTGGCGCGGGAGACGATGACCTCCCCCAAATATGTCAGGGCAGCCAAACGGAGCATCAAAAAGGCGTTCCAAGCCCAGATGCAACAGTTGGGATTCTCCCTGGTAGAGTTGGTAAGCAGTTGTCCGACCTGGTGGCGGATGAAGCCGCTGGAGGCCTTTGCCCATATTGAACAGAATATGCTGCCCCAGTATCCACTAAAGGTTTTCGTGGACAAGGCAGCAGCTGGCAAGGAGGAGAGAAGTTGACGAGGACAAAAGCGCTATCCCCAGAGGAAATAAAGCAGGTCATAGAAGACCTCAGCGAACCGCACCTGTCGGCTGTGGGGTTATTTGCCTCTTACCTTAGAGCCTTGGAAGAAGCGGAGGAGGATGCCTGGGCGGAGGCCAATGCTGCCCAGATACTGGCCGACTTCAAGACCGCCCAAGATGGCGACAGTTTGATAGAACTTGACGAGGTGCTCCATGGCTTACAGAATCGTGAAATAGAATAGACCATGTATCGCGTTTTGCTTAGCCAAGCGGCGGCAAATGCACTTCGCCAGCTGCCATCGGAACAGCAGCCTCGAATGGCTAATGCTCTTAGGGCACTGGCCCATTGGCCCCGGCCGCAGGCAGACGTGAGACCCCTAAAGGGCAAATTAGCGGGCTATTACCGCCTGCGAGTCGGAAATCTTCGAGCTATCTTTGAGGCGGCTGATGAGCACCGAGTCATCAGGGTTATTCGTATAGGGCCTCGCGGGCGTGTGTACTCTTAGATTGGCCAGCAGATAGGAAAGGGACAATAGCAGCCCACAGAAAGAAGGTTGTTCATGCGTGAAGAAGTCTATATGGCCGGGATGGGCGGGCAAGGGGTGTTATTGGCCGGACAGATACTTACCCAGGCGGCGATGTTAGCCGGATTGGAGGTGTCCTGGTTTCCTCTATACAGTCCCGAGGTGCGTGGGGGACGGGCTACTTGTACGGTAGTCGCAGCGGACGAGGAAGTAGGTAGCCCAGCCGCCGGCCATCCCGCCGCTATGATTCTGATGGACAAAATAGCCGTGGACAACCACCTGGGCAGGGTGAAATCCGGAGGCTTGGTGGTGGTCAATTCTTCCCTGGCCGGAGAAGAATTCAGTCGCGATGACCTCCGCATAGTACCCATCCCCGCCAACGATATCGCCACCGAATTGGGCGGCGAACGGGCAGTGAATATGGTATTGTTGGGCGGTTATGTAGAAGTGACCGAGCTGGTGACGCTGGAGGCTACTGAGCAGGCTCTGCGTGAGGTCATCCCCCAGCGGCATCATTCATTCCTGCCCGTCAACGTGGCCGCACTGCAACGCGGCGCGCAATGCGCAACAAATCAAATATCATGAGGTGATTATCATTCTAAGTGGACTTGATGAAATATGTGAGCGTATACGGCAGCATTTTGACCGCCAGGATACCGCGCGGGAGAAAGCCTATAACCTGTCGCGGCAAGTGGTGCGGAATGCTTCAACAACCATAAAGAGCATCCATCGTCAGGAGATTGACCAAGCCCGTCAGTTGCTTGATGAGACTGCCCGGCTAACCAGCGAGATGCTCGCGGCCCTGGGTGAGACTCCAGCCTTGCGCTACGGGGGGTTCGTAGGTGATGCTGAGAAGGAATACGCCGAGGCGGCTATTACTCTGGCGGTGATAACCCGCGAAGCACTACCCACACCCGAAGAGTTGGGGATTGATTATGCTCCGTGGCTGAATGGCCTGGGCGAAGCCGGCGGGGAGTTTCGCCGGCATGTTCTGGACTTGATACGACGAGATGAATTGGATCGTGCTGAGCAGTTTCTCAGCGTTATGGATGAGACTTACCATACTATCATCGGCTTTGACTATCCCAACGCTATCAGCCAAGGTCTGCGACGGCGGGGCGATGCTCTGCGGGGGATGGTAGAACGAACCCGGGGGGACTTGACCAACGCCCTGCGCCAGGCCCGTCTGGAGCAACGCCTGGCGGAGTTTGACGAAAAACTAAAATAATGATATAATAGAGATGGATTGTTCTTGATTCAGGCAAAGACATCTATCGGAGCACCAGGAGGTTGAATAGATTATGAGACAATATGTAGTAGTTATAATCGCAATTATGTTGGTAGTATACCTGATCGGCTGTGGAGGCAGCGCCGGACCTGGCATATTGCAGGATGATCCGGGAGCCCAGGAGCGACCCGGGGGCGCATATGAGCCGTCCCCAGACCCGGGAGGTGGAGAGTACCCATCACCACCTTCGCCGCCCCAGCCTTCACCACCATCCAACGGTGGGCCTCCCGCTCCCCCATTCTAAAAACGGGGATGGGCATTATTAGGACCTACGGTCCAGCAGGCACAGAGAGACAACGGCGGAAGAAGAGTCATCCGGCGAGGAACCGCAATCGTGAACAAGCCGGGGATATATGAACATCCAGCCTTCAAACTAGCGGCATACTTGCTGGTGCCCTTAGTGTTAGACACTCATTTAGTAATGTTTCTGCCTTATTTCACTCCTGATTCGCCGCTGCTAATGCTGCGGACTTCGGGGATGCTGATTGCCATTTCCTGGGGTGGGGCGGGCTTGTTATTCACTATCCTAATCGGCATAGGTTTGGGGCTGCCCGTGGCTGGCTGCCAGATTGCATTCTTGCGTGACCGATTAGCCCGAGTACAGCGAGGGGCAGATGTGCCGACCGTCCTGAGTAGCCCCGAAGTTGGCGTTATCACCACAATTCCGTGGTTCGCGATGGCCGCGGTCGGTTATCTAATCGGATACTTCTGGCTGTTTCCCCCTATTGGAGGCGCTGTGGTAGCGGTCAATGTTCTGTGGGCCCGCACCCTGGTTTATCATCATCATCTGTGGGTCTACGAGTACCAGAAGGCGTACTGGCAACAGCAAACTGCCGCTACCCCTTCAGCCGCCGCAAGTTAACTCCCGCTACTGTTAGAACGCAGGGCGCTACCAGACAAGGCCTCAGCGAGTGCAGTCAGGACATCAAAGTTGCGCTGGGCGGCGTCTGCCAGCCGGGTGGCCACCTGCTGGCGTTCAGCAGCACGCTGCTGACGAGTAGCCCACAGGTCGTCAACCTCTTGTATGAGGCACTCCGTGGATAATTCGTCCAGATTCACTGTCGGTTGATCGGCAGTGCGGGCAAAGCGAGCCACCTTGGGATCATAGGATATTCCCAGCGCTGGCACGGCAGACGCTGCAGCAAGAATCAGCCCGTGCAGCCGCATAGAGATTAGCAGGTCCAGAGAAGATATAACGCCGAGGATTTCACGGGGGTCGGTAACGCCGTGCAGCACAGCCGCGCCGCCCGAGGCAGTGGCCAATTGGCAGGCCACAGGTGCATCTTCGGAGGGTTGAAAGGGAATAAGCAATACCTGGGCATTAAGTGCTCGGCGCAAGTGGCCAATGAGTGGCACAACCGTCTCCACCAGCCCTTCCTCTAACCCACCTCGCAGGCTTAGGCCGACGACTGGTGCGTGCATAGATAGTCCGCAGTTTCTCAGGAGATGCTCAGTGCGTTCCGTCGGGCACGGCGCTAAGAGCATAGCCGGATCCGCCGTAACCTGGGCCGGCGGGCTGGTTACTCCTAACTCATCTTCCAGAAACCGGACTGACTGCTCATCACGCAAGGTTATGGCAGCAGCGCTGCGGAAAGCAGAGGCTGTCAAGCGACGGATCAGCCGCCGGCGCAGTGGCCCCAAACCTTGGGCAAATATCATAGAGGGTGTGCCCGCCCGCCGCGCCAAGGCGAGCACGCCCAGATAATACAGTGGCGACAGTGCGCTGGTGCTGTCTTGAATTAGTCCCCCCCCGCCCGATATGAGCAGGTCAGCCGCGCGCAACTGTCGCCACACATCCCTCAGAGACCATCGCTGCACCGCACGGACAGTGTACTGGGCCGTGGTATGTTGCGGATTCCCAGACAATACGACTATCTCAGCGTCCGGTAATCGCACCTGTACCCTATCAAGTATCGCGGCCAGAATCGCCTCATCACCGACATTGCCAAAGCCATAGTAGCCTGAAATCACCAGCCGCATCGCTCACTCCCGTGACCCAGGTGGCATCTGCCGATTCATCTTGCCTATTCCCTGCACAATCACCCACAAAACCAATCCGCCGACTATTCCAAGCCACAGACCATTTGCCACACGAAGCAACGAGACCAGCAGTGGCGTATGCAAGTGGCAGAAGGTATTCATTAGCGAGACCTGGCCAATAGCCCCCGCGGTCAGACCAACCCACAATCCGCGGCGCGCTCCATAGGCCAGTAGTATCAGAGACACCATCATAAGCGGGTGAGCAAAGAAAACTTCCTTACTGCGCGGTCTGACTACGAGCACTTGGTCCAGCAAGGCCCGTACCTTCATTTCCACACCTGATATGCCCAGACCCGGTTCATTACCGGAACGCAGCAGCAATATAGCCACGATCGCCAAGGCCAAGATAACTACCAGCGCATGCCAGTAGCGTACCACACAACTGAAGGCCTGCCCCAGCCCCGCCCGTAGGGCCGGCTCTTCTCGGCTGTCTTCGCCCAATTCCGTGCGCACTTCCCAGTAGTGGGGCATTGACCGCGCGGCGAGAATTGCGGCGATTACAAGCAGTGGGAACAGTTCGGCCAACTTCACCCCTCGGAACTGCTGTATCTTCACTAAATAGGAGGTCTCGGTCAGGCAGCCGGCTACCAAGAGTCCACCGGCAGCGGTGATAACTGAAATTCGCAGGAAGGTACCGACACCAGCCAGGACTGGCCGCGCGGCCGGCCGTTCACGAAAGCGAGTGGTCAGCAGCGCCCAAATGGGAAATATGAGGGCGGCCAGGAGGGCAGCGAGTGGACGGGCTATATCCCCGGCGATTAGTCCTCCAACGGCGCCGAGGGCAAATAGTAGAGCAGTAATAAGCCAAAAGGCTCGGCCGGATAAGCCTATAATGGGTTGAATCAGCCACATCAAGGCGGCGCCGAGGGCAGCAAATATCACTGCCAAGGCCCAGTCGGGAGTGGTAACCACTGCAAAGGGGCGCGGGCTGCCTGGTGTAAAGCCGTCGGCCCGTAGGCGGCGAGTCAGGCTCTGGAGATAGTCGGCATTGGTAGCAACCGGATCCCCGTGAGTGAAGAACAGATGCAGATAGCATAAGCGCACCTTGCGTTCTCTAACCGCCAGGCTGAGGCGGTCAACGGCTCGTTGCGGGCTCATTCCGACCAGTTCCTGCTCACTGATGCTGTGCACCCGAACGAATTCATAATCCAGATGACGGGCCAGAGCGTGCTCGCCATCCTGAGCAGCCAGTTCAATAAGGCCAAATTGCAGCCGCTTGGCTTGTAGTTTGTCCGCCACATACTCCAGCAGACTTTTGTAGCCCAACACCCGAGTACCGGCAAACACCACTGCCTCCGCGCCAATCTCCTTGGCCGCATTGATTGAGGCGTCCACTGCTTGTGCGGTGCTGACAAAATCCGGCCTTGGCCGAGCAATGATTTTCAAACCAGCAGCCTGGGCGACCTCGACGCCCTCATCATAGCCGACGCCCAAGTCACGCAGGCGGGGCGAAATGTCACGCAGCTGGCCGTAGCGGCGGTAACTCTCCGCCGACAGCGGGGGCAATTTCGCCTCTACTTGGTGGATGACCCGCTGACGAGCCTGGGCCGACAGTGAGATAACGGGAATAATTCTCGCCGGGGTCGCGCTCAGTAGTTTATTGGTCTCAGCCAGTTCTCCCAGGGTTACCTCGGTGATGGCAACGTGGGTCGCCCCGGCGGCTTTCAGGTCAGTTAGGAGAGCCTGAGGAGTTTTGCCCACCAGGCTGGCCGCGCGGCGTACGTCATCATAGTCAACGGCCACCGCTACCGTATAATTGGCCTGCTCACCAAAGATGCGAAGTACCCCTACATAGGCGGCAGCACCCAGACCCGCCAGTAGGACAATCAGTAGGATACCTCTCTGTGATGTGCTCATCAATTGCTGACACCACACATAACTGCTAAAACTACTGCAGGGCCTTTACAATTGCCTGGCCGAATTTCTCCGCTGCCGCTGGCCCGTTGGCTGTAATCACTTTGTCGGTGACGACTACTGGCTCATGTTTGTACACAGCGCCTTTCGCCTCCAGCGCAGCCCGCTTGCCTGACCAGACCGTGGCCGGCTTCTCTGCCAGTAGCCCCGTGTTGGCCAGAATCACCGGCGCCACACAGATAGCCGCTATCACCTTTTCAGCCTGATGGAATCTCTTAGCCAGGTTAATGAGTTTCTGGTTATCTAAATACTGAATCATACCCGGCCCGCCTATGAAGGCCACAGCGTCATAATCGTCCACCACAACTTCCTCAGGCGTAAGTTCTGCCTCTACCGTCAGGCCACCGGCTCCCGCAGCCGTACCTTTGCGCAACGACGCAACCGTAACCTTCACGCCCGCCTCGGCGAGAACCCGCTGGGGTTGGGCCAATTCCTCGTCGCGGAAGTTCTCGGGCGCTACCACCATTAGCACCGCCTTGCCCTCCAAGGATTCCTCAGTTGACACAGCCGGTGGCGGGGTAGGCGCAGGCGGCGGGGTCGGGGACGCAGGCGGCTCAGATGTGCGGCAGGCTCCCACAGTCAGGCCCACCAGCAATGCAGCACTGACCAAGCAAACTGTCTTTTTCATTCAATCCACCTCCCAGTTTAGGCGACACCTACCTACAATGATATTGAACAATTCCTGGCTGCATACCTTCTTGACCTGACGGCAGTAAGCAAGGATATTGAGGGCAGTTAGGTTAGGCGGCAACGAGCCGGGTTAATGCTCACCGGGTTCCGGACAGATACACGGCGTCTGATGACACTTGGGACAACCCTGGGCATACTTGCTGACCGCCGCCTCCTGGAGGTCTACGCCAGCGATGGAGGCCATCGTGCATAGCCACGCTAACACATCACTGAATTCTTCAGCCATGTGCTTTCTATCTGCCTTCTTTAGTGCGCGAGATAATTCGCCGACCTCCTCGGTGAACCACATAAATGTGGCCGCCAAGCCCCGCCCACTGTCCTTGTCGTAGTATATGCACTCAATCAACTGTTGAAACTGCTTGATAGTCATACTCTGTAACTTTACAATTTCCACCTGGTTATGTGTTATCCTTCCTGGGCCGCTGCTGCGCGGCGTTGGGCACTCTTGACAATACCAGCGGATGGTGGTATTGTCAGAATAAATGGTAGGTGGGTGATAGAGGTGCCTAAGGAGTAGGGTCCGATGACTACGACCGAAGAGTTGACTCCTCGGCAGCAGCAAGTGCTGTCGGCTATCGTTCGGGAGTATGTGGCGACAGGACAGCCAGTGGCCTCCAAAGCCGTCCAGGAGAAACACCGGTTGCCGGTGAGTACGGCTACTATTCGCAATGAAATGGCCCAACTCACTGACCAGGGCTATCTCAGTCAGCCCCATACCTCGGCCGGCCGACTGCCCGAGGAAAAGGCGTATCGCTTTCATATCAACACACTGACAAGTGCTCCCTTGCCACCGATGCCCCAAGTGGGTTGGGTACGCAGCCAATATCGGCATATGCGCCCGGATGTAGACACGGTTATGCGCACTACTACCAGAATCCTGGCTCAACTTACTCAGCGACCGGCTTTGACGATGGAACATACCCATAGTCAACCTCATTTCACCGAGGTGCACACCACCCCGATAAGTGCTCGGGCCATTCGCATCAGTTATGAGTGCTCTGATGGCTCCAGCCAGGAAGTGGTGATAAAGTCAAGCCAACCGATGACAGCGCAGCAGATTCGCCGATTGGACCAGGTGCTGGATGAGCGACTGAGGGGAACTAAGGTTACCGAGACTGGCCCCTTACTGACACTGTGCGAGCGAGACGACGCACCGGTGCCCGTCTCCGTGTTACGGTCCATAGCGGCGAGTCTGACCAGTGGCTGGCACAGCCGGGTATATGTGGAGGGGACAGCTTATATTCTTAACTACCCCGAGTTTCAAAAGCAAGAGCGGCTGCGCGGCATAATACAGACACTGAATGAAGAAGCGGCAGTGCAGCGCCTGCTGCACGCAATAGGTCAGACCTCACAGGTAACTGTGCTTATCGGCTCCGAACACGCTGACCCGGCGTTAGCCGATTGCAGTCTGGTAGCCAAGCGGTTCGGGAGTCCACCGCCCGATGATAACCCAAGCGGTACGGTCGGGGTGTTAGGGCCAATGCGCATGCCCTATGGCCAGATAATGTCGGCCGTGGCCTATGTGGCCGACCACGCCGACCAGGTTCTAAGTCAACAGGCCTGAGTACAATTCAGGCTTGACTTTGGAGATTTACCAGTGGCACAGGCCTGCCGTCGGGGGCTGGTGTCGCCCGGTGCATCAGATAGCATCAGAAGAGGTCTATACTTCGGAGGTTGACGTGAATGAGTGAAGGTCGCAAGCCTGACGGAGACGAATTATCCCTGGAAACCGAGGCACCCGAGCGACTCGCCGCAGGTGACGAATCTGATTCCCCTGAACAAACCTCCAAACAGGAGACAGCAGAAGAGACTGCAGTGGAGGTAAACAGCGACGAAGAGACGGCCGAGACTGAGCCGACGATTGAGCAGCTGCAGGAGCAGGTCGCCCAGTTGCAGGAAGAATATGACCGAGAGCATGATTTGCACCTGCGGGCCGTGGCTGAATTGAAAAACTATCAGCGCCGCGTCGCCCAGCAACAGGCTCAACAGCTGCAGTATGCTAATGAGGCGCTGCTGACCGAACTACTACCAGTGTTAGACCACTTCCAACTGGCTCTCCAGTCGGCCCCAGCCGAGGAGTCGGCGGTCGAGTTGACTACTGGTGTACGAATGATTTATCAGCAACTTATGGATACTCTGGCCGAATTCGGCCTGAAGCCGATTGAGGCGGCTGGCGAGCAGTTCAACCCAGACCGGCATGAGGCCGTACAGCGCCAGCCCGTTGTAGCCGGCGACCCCCAGGAGGGAAAAGTCATTGAGCAACTGCGGCGAGGCTACCAACTCCACCAACGGGTACTGCGCCCGGCACAGGTGAAGGTGGGAGTGGCCGCGGAGGCGAATACTACAGAGTAGAATAACTATTAGGCCGAAAGTGACGAAACTGGCCAGTAGTACTCTGTTTGACAGCGGATAGCGGGCAGAATATAATAGCGACATCAGGAAGGATTTTGAGCACTGATGTCGAAAAGGCTTCCAAGGAGGAATCCTTCATCATGCTGAGGGCAAATGTAGAAGACTATGCCAAAATCCGAGTAATAGGCGCCGGCGGCGGGGGCTCCAATGCGGTAGACCGGATGATTGAAGCCGGCCTGATGGGTGTGGAATACTTGGCGATAAACACCGACATGCAAGTGCTGGAGTTGTCGGCCGCCGACAAGAAATTGCAGATCGGTGAGAACCTCACTCAAGGTCTGGGTTCCGGTGGCAATCCGGACATCGGTCGGCAGGCCGCGGAGGAGAGTCGCCAGGAGTTGATGATGGCCCTGGATAACTCGGATATGGTTTTCATCACTTGTGGTATGGGTGGCGGAACGGGCACTGGAGCCAGCCCCATAATCGCTGAGATTTCCCGCGAATTGAATGCCTTAACCGTAGGAGTAGTAACCAAGCCGTTTAGTGTTGAAGGACATCGGCGCGCGCAAATTGCTGAGGAAGGCATCAAACGACTTAAAGAGCAGGTTGACACTCTGATTGTAATACCCAACGACCAACTCCTGCAACTTACTGATGAGAATCTTACCCTCCAAGAGGCCTTCGGTCTGGCCGATGCCATACTGCATCACGGCGTGCGCGGTATCAGCGAGGTCATTGTCATACCTGGTCTGATAAACCTGGATTTCGCTGACGTGCGCACGGTGATGAAGAATGCTGGCACGGCGATGATGAGTATTGGAGAAGCCTCCGGCGACGACCGGGCGGCTGAAGCGGCCCGCAGCGCCATCACCAGCCCTCTGCTGGAGAGCACTATTGAAGGGGCCAGCGCCATACTGCTCAATATTACCGGCGGGCCTGACCTATCATTGAAGGAAGTCCACGAGGCCGCCGAAATAATCCAGGAAGCCGCCCAAGGCGAAGGCGAGCCGGCCGACTTGACCTTAGGCGCGGTGATTGACGAGCAGATGGAGGGCCAGATTCGCCTGACCGTGTTGGCCACCGGATTCGACCAGCCCCGCCCCATTCGTCCCCGCCGGCGCGTAGCAGCAGCCGAAGAAGAAACCCCTGAACCAACTCCATCCGAAGAATCACCCTTTGCCGAAGAACTGCCCACCTACGACGAAGACGATATAGACATCCCCGCCTTCCTGCGACGGCGGTGAATCGGCCTATAATCTAATAGAATAAGATGGGGGAATGGTGACCTCTGCAGGTACCACCAACTTCATCTGGGACGGGCAGGATGTACTGCTGGAGACCGATGTCAGCAACAACACCCAGGTAACTTACACCCAGACGCCGGATATATATGGTGATATGGTCAGCCAGCGCCGCAGCACCACCACCAGCTTCTATCACCATGATGCCCTGGGTTCGACCCTGGCTCTAACTGACGGGAATGAGGCTATAACTGACACTTATAGGTTCTATGCCTTCGGCGAAACCCTGACCAGTTCTGGCTCTACCATCAATCCCTTCCGGTACGTTGGCAACCTGGGCTACTACAACGAAGCTGCCCTGGCCCTCCAATACCTCCGCGCCCGCTACTACCAGCCCCGCACAAATATGTCGCACAACCCCACCAGTTCCGGTACATCCTCGCGAAACCCAGCGCCCTATACTCCCGGCTGGTTCCGGTAAGAATGCCGAGAAGGAAGATAGGCGGCTGGCGCAGAAGTAGCCCTTGTGTGCGCGTATTGGGATTCAATGCACTTGTGCGGCAGGAGGCAATTATGAGCAAGTTAGGAATCGGCGTCATCGGTCTGCGCATGGGTTATGGATATTTTCAGGCGGTGCGCGACAATCCTAATCTGCGTCTGGTGGGTCTGTGTGATATTGACCAGCGGACCGTGGACCGGGCAGCGACGGAGTGGGATGTGCCTGTGGTCAGCACTAATTATGAGGATATTGTCGGCTGTGACGAGGTAGATATTGTCTCCATCGCTACACCTGACCCTTTCCACGAACCGCAGACCATCGCCGCCCTGGAGGCCAGCAAGCATGTGCTGGTGGAGAAGCCGATGGCTCGCACAGTAGCAGAATGCGAGAATATGATTGCGGCTGCCCGGCAGGCCGAGCGTAAACTGATGGTTGGTCAAATCTGTCGCTTTTATAGCTTCTTTGAGCAGGCCAAGCGATGGAGCGAGGATGGCACCTTAGGCGATATATATTTCGTGGAAACCAGTTATATCCACAACTACGAGCAAATCGGCGGCATTGGTGGGTGGCGGTTTGATCCTGACAAGCGTCATCCACTGGTCGGCGGTGGCTGCCATGCTATTGACCTGGCTCGCTGGATGGCCGGCGATGTGGCGGAGGTCAGCGCCTACGGCAATCACTTCAACATCCCGCAGCAGCAGTGGGAAGACCACATTATTATGAACGTGAAGTTCTACTCGGGCGCGGTGGGTAGGATTATGAACTCCAGCGGCTGTCAGCGTCCTTACAACATTGATCTGCAACTGTGGGGCACGAAGGGAACGCTGGCCGCAGACAACACCTCGCCACAGGCCAGGCTCTGCTTGCGCCAAGTAGACAGCCACAGGTGGATGCAACTGCCCAAGCCCTCTATGGAGAAGGCCATCGCCGCCGAGATTGACCACTTCGTAGATTGCATCATCAATGACCACGTCCCACTGATTGATGGCGTAGACGGGGCTAAGACCGTCGCCACCGCCTGGGCAGCAATTGAATCTATGCGCACGGGCCAGCCCGTTAAGGTGCGCAATGAATTCTGACCGACTAATTGACGCCGGATTGCGCGACGAGAGAGGAGCGCCGAGCCCATGACGGCCGAAGAGATTGAACAGATAGTCCTGCAAATCGCACCTCGGGAGCAGGCTCTTCTGGGTGACCCTACCGGTCTGATCTACGGCAGTCCGCAAATCGAGGTGACCGGAGTAGCAGTCACCTGGACACCCAACCTCAGAGTCCTGCACCAGGCGACTGCCCAAAAGCTTAACTTTATTCTTACCCATGAGCTGCCCTTTATCCCTGAGGCAGACAGCGAGTGGTTTGCAACCTATGGCGACGAGGCACAAGCACCAGCCAACGTCGCCCGCCGAGCCCTGCTGGATCGGTATGGGATGGTCATCTGTCGCTGTCACTCCAATTGGGACTGTGCTCCCGGCGAAGGAGTGGCCGATTCTCTGGCCAGGGTACTCGGATTAACCGAGGTAGTCCACACTTCTCGCTTCGTCCGGGTCTATGAAATCACCCCAGTAACACTGGCAGAGCTGGCTACACACATTAAGAGACGGCTGGGAGTCCCGCAAGTTCGCGTCGGCGGTGACCTGGCCCGTGTGGTCTCGCGGGTCGGGCTTGGTTACGGGGGGCTGGCGCAGGCGTTCAATTTCGTGGACGAATTCGCTATGAATGGCGCCGATGTGGTAATCGCTGGCGAGGCGGTGGATTACGCAATTCGCGGGGCGCTGGATGCCAATATCGCTTTCATTGAGACCAGTCATATTGGTAGTGAAAACCCTGGCATGAGGAATTTCGCCCGCCTGCTGCGCGAACGTCTGCCCGAAGCAATTCCCGTGGAATTTCTAGATGCGGCATATGAGTGGACGTTCCTATAGCCAAATGCATATCCGCCCAGTGAAAATGTGCTCAAGGACAAGGGGTATACCATGACTGCTGCCCGCCAGATTTCTGATGACATCTTTCGCGCTTATGACATCCGCGGGGAAGTAGGCACGGAGATAACTCCCGAAGTTGTCCGCCGTATCGCTGCGGCCTACGGCAGCCACTTCTCCCAACCAGCCCAGGCTACTGTAGTAGTAGGCCGGGATCTGCGTCCTTCCTCAGGGGAATTATGTGCTGCTCTGGTCGAAGGACTGATGAGCTGCGGCTGCCATGTAATTGACATTGGCCAGGTCCCTATGCCGGTGCTGTACTTTGCCATCGGTATTTGGGCGGGCGACGGCGGAATGGGAGTGACGGCATCTCACCGCCCTCCGCAGTTCAACGGTATCAAGATCCGCGAGGGCGAATGGCCCTTTTATGGCGAGCAACTTAAGCAGTTGCATGATGAGGCCGTCAAGGGTGAGTTCGCCACGGGTAAGGGGAGTTATGAGGAGCGGGATATATGGCCCGAGTATTTTGAAATCGCCGAGCAGCAGGTCAGCGCCGACCGCGCCCCAAAAATAGTCCTGGACCTGGGCAATGGCTGTGGTACTTTTAATGCGCCCCGTCTACTGCAGTCAATCGGCTGCGACGTCATAACGATGTTTGCGGAACCTGACGGGACATTTCCCAATCGCTCTCCCGATCCCCTGAAATTAGACGCCATCGAGCCGTGCGCTCAAAAAGTGCGTGAGACAGGTGCGGACCTGGGCATCGCCATTGATGCTGACGGCGACCGAATAGCGGTGGTGGACGACGAGGGGCAGATGATTTGGCCTGACCGCTATATTACCCCTCTGTGCCGGGAGATTTTGGCTCAAGGCCCGGCTACCTTTGTTACCGAGGTGCGCTGCTCTCAGGCACTGATTGATGACGTCCAGGCGCGGGGCGGCCAGGTGGAGATGGTGGCCTGCGGCTATCCCTTCATATTAGAGGCTATGCGGCGGCTGAAGGCCCCCATGGGCTTTGAGACCACCGGCCATTGCTATTTTGACAACCCTCATATCAAGTTTGATGACGCGGCCTTCGCCGCCGCCCGCCTGGTGAGCAGCCTTTCTCGCCAGAAGATGACCCTCCGGGAGATAGTGGATTCCCTGCCCGAGTACTCCACGGCACCCGAAGAGCGCCTGGACTGCCCGGACGAGGTGAAGTTTCAGATGGTAGAGCAGGTGGCCGCTTCTTACCGGAGTCAGTATCCCCTGCTGGAGGTGGATGGAGCGCGTATCCAGTTTCCGGACGGTTGGGCGCTGATTAGGGCTTCCAATACCGGGCCAGAGTTGGTCATGCGCTGGGAAGGCCAGACCCCCGAGGTCCGTGACCGCATTGGTGAAGAACTCAAGGGCCGAGTGCATCAGACTCAGCATAGATAGGAGAAATTCGATGTCGCCAAAGCGTATCAGCGGGCACCAGATATTCAGCGGACTGCTACTGGTTTTAGTGCTGTTGGGGTTGAGTTGCAGCGCTCAGGCGCAGGAGGCCGTAGCCTCCGAGGAGGAAAAGGCCGCCCTGCTGGAAGTGCGCTTAGTGCAGGCGGAAGCCGTCGTGGCCTTTAATGAGGCACTGATGACAGCCCAAGCCGCACGCCGGGCCCGGGGCCATCTTCAGGGGTGGCGAGGTGAGGGCCGCGGCGCGCCCCATTTGTTCCCCGCCGACCTGAAGGCTCTCAGCATGAAGCTACAAGTGCTGCAGGACCGCTTCTTTCACCTTTACCAGGCACATTTCGGCGAGACCAAGGACCGGAAAAAGCAGGTGATTGCCCTAACTCCTGAGGCGCAGCGGCTGGCGGCCGACGCGGCAGCGAGGGCGACTGCGCGGGAGCGCTTCATAGCGGATTGCCAGGCAGCACGGGTGGCCGCTCAGCAGGCGCTTGAGTCATACCGTTCTTCGCTCGCCAGGCTTCAAGAGAGGACCGACAGCGCACGAGGTATTCCCCGCTTGGCACGTACGCCACGCTTCGCAGACAAGCCCTCAGCGACACTGGAGCCCGACGGGACACCTATCGGGATTATTCTGAGCATCGGCTCCCCCCATGAGAAGGACCATCCCGCCTTAGAGCTTCTGGGCAGCGACTTCGAGAGGGCCGGTTTCCCGGGGTTGTATGGGACCTACAAGGTATCACCCATAGCCGCGGCCGCCTCCCGCGGCCGGCAGACCCAGATCCTGGTCCCCTGCGCCGTGCACCAGCGGATGTACTGCCCGCGGGATTGGTTTCTGGAGCACCGCGGCGAGGGCATCACCCGGCCCGGGCCGTTCCGGGGGTGGGACGCCTATTGGGGCGCAATCCTGGACTTCTACAACCCGACTGTCCGCGAGATGTTTGCGGATTACCTCAAACATGTCGGGGAACGGTTCCGGGACGACCCGAACGTGCTGATGTATACGACGGCCTGGGAGCCGGAACTGAACGATACGCACGAGGGGCTGTGGGGCAGGTGGCCCACAGGCGGGCGCACCCCGGCCGCTGCGCAGGCCTTCCGGGAGTACTTGCGGACGAAGTTTGCGACCATTGAAAGGCTCAACGAGGCTTGGCGAAGCGCATACGAGGATTTCGCAAGCATCCAGCCGCCACCCGATGTATGGCATGGTCCTGAACCGGAGCGCTCTGAACTGCTTAAGAGTCTATCCACGGGCGCCTGCCCGCCGCTATACTATGAGTTCAACCGCTTTCTCAAGGATAGTTACGCCGACTATCTGGCCTGGTGCTACGATCTGCTCAAGGCGGCTGACCCCAACCACCCGATTTCCGTCTCGCCCAGCTACGGCTGGCTGGACGGCTACCTGTGTGGGGGACGCGACAGCTTTCGTTGGGCGGCCGATTGCTGTGACGTATATGGCAGCGAAGACCAGAGTCCTCTGGAGGAGGTGTTCAACTGGTCAATCCACCGCGCCCTGAACCGGACTACGGGCATCTGCGAATGTATCTGGAATAGCCCGGAGAACTGGTCTGACCCACCCGAGGAGGTGGTGCGGGCTGTGGCGCGCCGCAACCTGTGGCGCATGGTGGGCTGGGGGCGGACGCTCATGAGGCTCTATGGTAGTGCCGACACTTACGGCGGCGCCGCCTACAACAATATGCTGGTTTTTGAGAGCGGATACAGCCTGCTGCGCCGTTCGGCCGGCATCATCGGCCCACTCAAGCGCAAATTGCGCTCAATGGAAGACGTCTGGCTCAGTGCACCCGTAGTAGAGCCGCAGATTGCGATGCTGAAGCCCTCGGCTTCGCAAATCTGTGGCTGGCCAACTGGACCTGAGGATGCGGTCACCACAGCCACTCGTAACCTGCACGACCTGCTCTACAAGCGCAACTACCATTACGCATTCGTCCCCGAAGAGTATTTCCTTGCAGGTCAGGACAACCTTGACCGTTATCAAGTGCTGATACTGCCGTGTGCGACCCACTTCCCTCCGGGTCTCACGGAGAAGATTCTGCCGTGGGTCAAGTCAGGCGGCACGCTGATTAGCGCTGGCATCGCCGGTGGCTTCACGCCGTATGGGGTCAAAGATGACGCCTTGATGGCTGAAGTCTTCGGGGCAATTCAATATCGGCCCTGGGGTGAATTAGGTTGGAAGATAAACGTTGGGAAGCTGCGAGCGGGCATACGGGACATTAGCCCTGATTATGCGCAGACCTTTCTGGCTGATTATGGTGAAGGGCACGTGCTTATGGCCGCTCGGGTCGATGACCTACGGGTCGGGGGGCCGGGGGCCGAAATGTTCTACGAACTGCTGGACCAGGCGGCGCCGCGGGCGGTCTGGTCCGACGGGGCGGAGTTGGAGATGGTCCTGCGCCGGGGAGATAAGGCCCTGCATGTGACGCTCATCAACCCAAACGTTAAGGAAATGGGCCAGGCGACAATTCGGCTGGCCAACCGTTACGCACAGGCTGTGGACCGCGGCATTGAGGGCGGCTTCCCTATACCCCTGCGGGAAGAGGGTACGGGCCAGGTATTTGATATCTGGCTGGCCCCCGGTGAAGGCAGTATGATTGATCTGTATTAAGGAGCGCAGGAAGGTGACCGACAGTGAGTGACGATAAGGCGCTAAGCGAATACCTGCGGCGGTCATATACGGCGCTGGACGGCCTGTGGTTCGTGATGGTAGAGGAAGCCTACGGTTTCCAGCAGGCGCTGCAACTGGATGAGAAGATATGGGAGGTTATGCCCAAGATTCAGGCCCGTAAGGCCCGGGAGGTTCTGGGCATTACCGGCAATTCCATTGCGGATTTGGCCGCCTGCTTCGGCCTCAAGCTGCGGGCCGACGGTCATGAATTTGAAGTCCACCAGCAGCCTGAAAGCATACGGTTCACGGTCCTTCGCTGCCAGTGGCTGGAACTGCTACGCAGCAGCGGCCGCGAGCACCTCGCCGAGCAGATAAGCGGCCGCATCTGCCCCACCGAATGCCGGGGGTGGTGCGCTGAGTTTGGGGACGAATTTGAGTTTGAAATTCCTCAGAGTCTGTGCAGCGGGGCTGAGGTCTGTCAGATAGTGTTCAGACACCAGGCGCCTAAGTTATCTGTATCCAATCCTCAAAAAGAGGAACAGACGTGACCAGACCATACTTGCTAAGAGGAGGTTACCTTATGCGGATAGTTATGGTGCTAAGTATGTCCCTTTTCCTCTTGGGGTCTTTGGGGAGGTGGGGAGATACACGGGCAACCGAAAACCCCGTGAAGCCAACTGCCGAATCCGTAATGCCGGTAGTTCGATTTGGAATAAGCGCCGATGACCATTTGATAGGCGGGCGTACACCCGGTCATCTATCTTTCACTCAGAACTTCGTCAAAGCAATGCAGCAGTGGCAGCCCGACTTTGTCATTGACTTGGGAGACTTCGCCTGTCAGTGCGCCGAAGGGCAAACGACTCCGCAGTTGCATGACTGTCAGCTAGAATACCTCAAACTTCACTGGGCTCTTTTTTCCAGCGTCCCCTGCCCGGCCTACATCGTAATAGGCAACCATGACGTAGGATGGATTGAGGGCGGCGATGAGGTCACTGAGCCCGAGGACCTGTATAGACGATCTCACAGCGGAGAAGATATTACCAAAGCCGAGTTTCTGGCCGTGACAAAGATGCCGGGGCGGTATTATTCCTTTGACGTAAAGGGATATCATTTCATTGTTCTGGATGGGAATAACAAGCCCCGAGCAGAGGACCAGCCCGACCATGATGGAGTATGCGGGCACTATGCCATTGATGAGGCACAGAGGGCCTGGCTGGCGCAGGACTTGGCGACCAACCGGGGCAAGATGAAAGTAGTCTTCTGTCACGAGGAGTTGCACCACACCCCGCCTGAGGGCTCCGGCGAAGGAGGCGATGTGCCTTTCCCGCCGGTGGGGAAAGAGGTATCACACGTGGGCAATGGATGGCAGGTAAGGGAGATGTTGGCCGCTGACGGGAAGGTGATAGCTTGCTTCTTTGGCCACAAACACCGCAACCGGTGGACGGTCTACGGCGGTGTGAACTATATTACTCTGGCCGCAGAGCATTATGGGGGCAGTTATGCCAAAGTGGCCATATCACACTCCTTACACAAACTGTCCATAAGAGGCAGAGGAAACCAATGCGGTTACACCCTACCTCTTCCAGCTGCAGTTGGCGAGTAGATTAGCAATCAATAGCTACCGTCCAATCCAAATCCGCTTCCGGTGGTGCGCTCGCCTCAGAAATTAGTCTTACTGCTCTAATACTGTGGGTGGATGGGCGTAGTCTAAGTATCGCCCAGCCACATTGGCCTGAGTAACATCGCCGGCATGCAGATACAGGCGGAAGGTGAACTGGAGTATATCACCCTGGGGCATACTGTGGTCGCCGCGCAGTGACCAATCGTCATAGAAGTCGTGCAGGCCCCAGCAGTTGGCGGTGAATAGCCCGTAGCCGCGCACGTGCCACCAGGTGGGATGGCGGAAGTTATGGGGGTGGTCAAAGATAGCAATGCCTACCGTCCGGTCCTCTACCGGGCCATAGTAGTCCACCCAGGGGGCGCGCTGGCCCCAGCATTCTGCCTCACCAATACCTCCATAGCCGTTGACTATGGTGCCGCCATGGCGCTCCTCCATACTTTCCGCCACACGTACTGATATATTACCGGCCTCTTTGGTATCACCCAGGAGTACTCCTTGATAGGCCGCTATCCACGTGGTGGTCAAATCCATAAACCGACCGCTGTCGGGCAGATTGTACACCCGGATACTGGTTTCTTCGGCTAACAGTTTCTCACCATCAGCGGTCTGCCAGTCATTTAGAGCCAGCAACTCGGCATAGACTGGACCCTCGCCAACTATATGATAATCTTGGTTGACCGTGTAGGCGTGCCCTTCCAGTTCGCTCCAGTTGTCATAGCCATTTACCTCGCCCTGAGCTACATAAAGTGATTTATGGTGAATATGATCTTGGGGTGCGAAATTGGTTATCTCCACACCGTCAGGACCATAAACCGGGTAGCAGTAAGGCCGAGCGATGCCTTCCTTTATCACATAACTGGTGAATAGTTGGTCGTCTATGAGGAAATCAAGCTGCCCTTCCTGTTCCTCAATGGTTACGCCCGATTTCGTTTCAGCAGTGGGGCCAATCTTATATTGCTTGACCTCCCCGGCGTCCATCTGCGGAATGATGAAGGTCATCTCATCAGCCTGGCACTGGACTGGCAATTGGGCAACGGTATCGCCCCCTTCATCAATCTCGTGCAGAGTATGCCCGCCGACACAGTCGCGTACTTCTTCGCACATCACCTGTACGATCGCATTTTTGCGGCTATGGGGGCCGGCGTTGACCTGGATTATATTGCCTTCTTCACACACTGACATCATTGACATCTCCTTAGGTTCTTAGGCTATGAAATCGGTCGCGGCGGGGACGCCGCTCCTACGGCATGGTGGAGCATTAACTACTGTGGGAGGGGCATCCTTGCCCCGATCTCGCCTTTAGGATAAATCTGCTAAGGTCCACTTAATGGTAGCCAGTTCCTTCTCTGTCAGGCCCCATAATTTCGCCGCCACCTTATCAATCTCCTGCTCGACTTGGGCTAATTCCTTCTTCTTCACCTCGCCTCCTAATGTGCAGAATATGCGCTCTGCTATTCAGATTAGGCTGCCTGTGGCGGGCGACTCAGACTCATATCTGCGCCAGGTCTACAATGCCGCACTCAATGTCCTCTTTGTTGACGGAATAGCCCACCACCAGACTGTCTTCTTCTACCAGACAGCAGGGATACTGATAACCGTCCGCCTTGAGAAGTCCCTTCAGTCGTTGCGAGGTGGGATCATCAACCAGGACGTATACTTTGTTGAATTCGTCCCCATCGTCGCTCAACATCAGCATCAGGTGGTGGCGATTGAGAAGAGTGGGAAAGGCATTATTACATAGATAGTACCGGCCGTCCCGCAGCCGCCCGGCGTGAACGCGGCTCATCGAGTCAGGGATATCGGATATCATGGGGGGCGCAAAAGTGTGGCCGTTATCGTCACTGTAGTTCACATAAAGCCTACAGGAACCACCTTCGTCGCGCCAGAAGATGACGATGCGCCCGTCATCTCTCTGATACCAACTGGCCTCCCCGTATGGGAACTGCGCCCCCTCGGGCTGGGGCACCGACACGACCTCCGGGTCCTGGCAGATATCATTCCCGGGCCACAGCAAGATGGCCGGTCCACTCCTCAAGGTACAGCAAACACACATCAGCCGCCCCTCCGCCGTCAGCCGGGGGGCCTCAAATATCCACTTGAACTTGTCGCCGAACGAATAGACCACCTCCCAGTTAGCGCCATCTTGCGACGCATAGATGTCCATACGCGTGCTCTCCGGGTCAATGCGGCGCATCCCCACTGAACTCGCATCTCTGGTGCAATCCTCCGACATCGCGACCAGGTACATAGTGTCATCAATGACCTTCAGCGCTACGCAGTTGTGGGCCAGCGTACTGTCCGCCTCTCCGCCCACTACCACTGCTGCCTCGCTCCAGTGGCGGGCATTATCCGAGGATGCAATCATCACTCTCTGTCCCTCAGCCTCTTCATCCACCCGCCCGTTCGACCAGGCGAAATAATACCGGTCCTGGCATTTGGCTATCTGAGAGTGGTGGTTGAACGACCCTGTCTCGCGTGTAAGACGCGTACGGTATGACGGGCGGAGTTATGCCCTGGGGCCCGTGATCGTCGTTCTTCATCAGACATCTGGCGTCAACGAACTGCCAGTGCCAATGAAAGCGGCTCAACATTCTCGCTACCTCCCCACTCAGCATTCGCACGTGTTGGCGTGTTGCGATCTCCATTATTGACCTCCTGTTTTTGTTTTGGATGGGTAATTGGTCGCGGCGGGGACGCCGCTTTTACGATATAGTCGAGCATCAACTACTGTGGGCGGGCCGTTCTCGGCCCGATCGCCCTTCCCGACCACTGTAGGAGGGGCATCCGCCTTGTCCGGAGCCTGCCGAAGGGTGCCCCGACTTTCCCCTATGGCAAATCCTGCAAAGTCTGCTTAATGGCGGCCAGTTCCTCGTCCATCAGCGCCCACAGTTTCGCCGCCGTCTCATCAATTTCCTTCTCCACCTGAGCCAACTTTCCCTCGTCCTCCTGGTAGGACAGCCGTCCCGGCTGTCCCTTCTTACTGTTGTCGCCGACAGGCGAGACGCCTGTCGTACCGGGAATACAGAGAGCGAACTGATGCGCCTGCCACTACGCCCGCGACGTGTTCGGAAGTGTCATAGATTAGGCAGATAGCATTTTGGGAAACGCGCGACGACCGAATAATTAGGGTCCACGACGTTCCCGATCCGGGCCGAGCCCACCTGGGAGAGAACCTGCAGTGCCTCAAATCTATCAAAGCCGTAGTCGTCCACCAGCCAGTTGATTAGTTCCACATGGGCGGCAGCATAAGCCGCAGATAAGGGACGGACGCTACCGATGGTCATTATGTGCTCTTCATCCTCCACACGAGGCCAGCGGATGTGCCCGGGCTTAACTACATCCACGGTAAAGCGCACCTGACAGGGGACCTCCAGGGCTACGCCACACAACTCGCCATCTCCCTGGGCGGCGTGGCAATCGCCCATGACCAGCAGTCCGCCGGGCACGAAGACTGGCAAATAGGCGGTAACGCCTGCGTGCACGACTGGGCAATCCATATTCCCACCGTGGCGGCCGGGAGTCATTGTCGTTCTGGTCTCGCCATGCTCCGGAGCGACTCCGAGGCAGCCGAGAAAAGGATGCAGCGGAATCTCCACTTGCTCCTGGCGGCTGTGGGCCAGCGCCAGACGCCCTACGCCCTGATCGGTGTCCAGTTCCCAGCGGAAATCCCGCTGCTCGGCGGGAGACCACTGGGGTGGTGTGAAAGTGGTCGGACCATAGAGTTCCTCAGTGCTGAAGAAGCCGAAATAATCCCGGTTAGCCGACCAGGCCCAATCGCGAGTGAGGTCAATCTGTGCTATGCGCACTGCCAGCGCGTCACCCGGCTCAGCCCCTTCTACAAAGAAGGGGCCAGTCAGGGGGTTAGCGATGTTCTGCTGCGCCCCCCAAGGCCCGGCGAGCTGCGCCAGGCTTATCTGCTCGCCCTGCTCGTCCTTGCCGGCGGCATCTATGCACCAGGTCACCACCGTCTCGCCGGGTTGTAGCCTTAGTACTGGTTCGTGCGGCCCCACAGTGCAATGGTAGATTGTGGGCCTGAATTCTCGCACTCTCGTCTCAGTCATTTTACGCTCTCCTTTGGTCCCAGTGTGTTCCTACCACACTTCGCTGGACTCGCGCTCAGACCTCCCCGCGGCGCTGAGCATCGGCCCAGAGCGGGGACATCTCGCGCAGCCGTGCCACAACGCCCGGCAGCACTTCCAGGACATGGTCAATCTCGGCCTCGGTGTTCTCACGACCCAGGCTCAGACGCAGTGAGCCGTGAGCCACCTCGTGGCTATAGCCCATAGCCATTAGGACGTGCGAAGGCTCCAGAGAGCCGGAACTGCACGCTGAGCCGCTGGAGGCACAGATGTCCTCAATATCCAAGGACAGCAGAATACCCTCGCCTTCAATGTAGCGGATGCAGAAACTGGCGATATGGGGCAGGCGCTCTTCGGGATGACCGGTGAGGATAACGTGAGCTATGTTCTGCTGGATGCCAGCAATGAGCCGGTCGCGCAGGGCCGTAATACGTTGATTGTCCTCTGTAGCCCGCTGCTCCAGCAGTTCAACGGCCTTGCCAAAGCCGACGATGCCGGCCACATTCTCAGTGCCTGCCCGCATTTTGAACTCCTGAGCACCACCATCAAGCAGTGACCGCAATCTCACTCCACGCCTGATATACAGGGCACCAATTCCTTTGGGGGCGTACACCTTATGGCCTGACAGGGCCAGCATATCCACGTTCAGCCCATCCACATCAAGGGCCAATTTGCCCAGAGACTGGACGGCATCGGTATGAAACAATACTCCCTGCTCGCGGCATATTGCGCCTATTTCCGCAATCGGCTGGATAGTACCCATCTCGTTGTTGGCGTGCATTATGGTGACCAGGATGGTGTCATCGCGGATAGCGTCAGCTACCTGGGCAGGATTGACCAGGCCCGTGCTGTCCACAGGCAGATAGGTAACCTCACAACCGTCCTTCTCCAGAGCCTGGCAGGAGCGTAGCACGGCGTGGTGCTCAATGGCGGAAGTGATGATATGCTGTCCTTTATCGCGATTAGCCCAGGCGCTGCCCTTTATGGCCAGGTTATCAGCCTCCGAGCCGCAGCCGGTGAAGATAATCTGTCGGGGCGAGGCATTTATGTATCGGGCTATTTGCTCGCGGGCCTCCTCCACAGCCGCCCGGGCACGATGGGCCAGTTGGTACAGGCTGGAGGGATTGCCATACTCATTCTGTAAAAACGGCATCATGGCCGCCAGGACGTGCGGGTCAACTTTGGTGGTCGCGGCATGGTCCAGGTATATCACGTTAATTCACCCGTACCTTATGAGCGTCTATTCATTTTCGCTACTCGCGCACAATTCCGATTAGGCAGCCAAGTGGCCCGGCCCGCTGCGGCTCACCTTTCAGTGACCAATAGGTCGTGCAGGATAGCACCCTGGCTGTCGGCAGGCGCAGGGACGTCCCACGCATGACACAGCGTCGGGGCGATGTCACCCATAGAAACAGGACGCGCTCTACTGACACCTTCTTTGAAGCCAGGACCGCGTACTATGAAAATCCCCTCGGTCCCGCCCAGAGAAAAGCGGGTGGAGGGCAGTTGGGTGCCATGAGTGCCTCGGGAGAAGCGCCACATTCCCTTGCTGCACATCTTCTCATACTCTTCGGCTGTGTAGCGCCGTTCCACATCTACCGGTTGCAGGGCAAATACAACATCCGGGGCCCGCTCGCCGCCGACACCCATAAAGGCCGCGTCCTGCTTTGTGCAGACCAGGTTAAAGGCGTGCTGGCCGGTTTCTGGGTGTTTGACATCAAGCAGCAGTTGAATAGCCGCTTCCCGTACCTGCTCGTATTCCTCCCCAGGCTCTACGATGCCCTGAGGCTCTCGGCCTTTCAGATTAACCCAAACGCCATCATTAGCGAAATAGGCCCTGGTTCGGGTCCAGTCAACGCTGCCGTCCGCATTATAGGCGGTCAGGCCCGAGGCCACCAGGGCCTCGCGGAAGTCCGGAGAATATGTGTTGGCGAACTGACCATGGTCTGAGACTACAGCGATTATGGCCTGGTCACCCACGATCTGTTCAATAGCATTTAGCAGACGGTCTCCCAGGCCGTAGGCCCGGCGGAACAGGTCCCATCCTTTGGCCTCTGTATCAGGGTCATAGAGCGGATGGACCGGGTCAATCATATTCCAGCAAATATGTTGGAAGGTGTCGGGATCATGCCATTTCATCATAAACAGGTCCCAGTCATATTTGCTCAAGACATACTCGGCAGCTTTCTGGTACCATTGTATATGGTATTCCATTTCTTCCAGAGTCGTCTCAATATCACAAGCGCCGAAGAAGACCCATTCCTGGGTGTGGGCTTGGTAATGGTACGGGCCACAGTGAGCCACCAGTTCCTCCGAGAGGCTGGCGGGGTGGGTAAATCCGCTCGTCGGATAAGTCTGGGTAAGAAGAATGTGAATTCGCGAGCCATCAGGCGTCAGTTCAAATACTTTGGCCCGAAAGGCGACCTCCACGGGTCCCTGATCGGTGGGCAACGGACATTTCATCCAGTCGGTCCAATGACCAGCCCGGGCTTCGCCCAGTTTGGAGCCATAATCGCGGTCGGCGAAAAAACTAATCTTCTCGTATTGGTTGCCGCCAGGTGCCTTTTCTAACAACCCCAGCAGTGTTCCTGTCGTGACTTTCTCCGAGCGGGGCCCTGGCACTAAGGGCAGAACAACTTCGGAAACTTTAGCATTGCTGGGTAGATTCTGCCATCCGGTCGCCGGCCGTACCTCCACCCGCGTGAGCACCTCGGGTTCGTGACCTGTCAGAGGGTGGTTTACATAGCCGCGGGCACCGGACAGTTCGCGCACGCTATTGTCCGGGCAGCCATCTTCTCCAACGTGAATCACGCGCTCGGCATTTACCGGATGGGAGTGCGGGTAGTCAAATACAACGGAGTTTAGACCCAATTTGCTGGCGGTTTGCCATAGCATCTCGGCCTGACAATATTGCGAAGGGAAGCCAAGCAATGGCTCATCCAGCGGACGGCCAGGAAGGCGGAGGTGAAAATGGCAACCATGCACCGCGGGCGGCGCTCCCGAAGCAATGCTGGCCCAGTTGACCCCGGTGTCACAGGTGAAGAAGGGCGTAGCACGGGCGTAACAGCCCTGTCTCATAAACCTGGCGATTGTGGGCAGGGCCCCTTCGCCGGCAAGCCGCTGGAGGATTGTCGGCGTGAAAGCGTCCAGGCCGATTATAACTAATTTTCGCCGCGCCGGACTGCTCATAGCAGCATACCTCTCAATATCCCGGTCAGTGATATAGGCTGGCCCCGCATTGGGACAGTGTCACGCACCGCAGGTGCACCAAAGAAGGTCAATCGTTGCCTCTCAAGTCCTCCGTACACTGGCATCCCTTGCATAGCTTACCGCACGGTTGGGCCAGCGTCAAGCGTTCATAGGCTGGGTCCGGCGGCAGAGGACTTCGTCCTCGCTTACTTCATCCCCCAGCTTTTCAGCACCGGTGTCTGGGTGCCATCCGCGCTGCGCAATTCGGCGCACAGATTAATGGTGGTCGCCGACAGGGATGATAGGTCGGCGCCTGGCGCGACCTCCCGGCGAAGCTCCGGCGTCGCCGGGTCTAACACCGTGAACGTAATCGTGCTTCCCGCTGGTGCGCCCACCTCAGCAGTGAAGGTGCCCCACTTCTTGCCCTCAGGACGCTTGATGTCCTGCGAGACAATGCGGCCGGAGTTGACGAAGCGGCGAGCGGCCTGCTGGCGGATCTCGGCGACCTTCAGCGGTTCACAGTAGATGGCCGGCTCGTCAATCATGCCCACAAACGGCTGCGACGAGTAATCTTTGCTGATTCCGATGGTCAGAGCGTGGGGCCCAGGACGGCGCGGGGCGGGCTGGTATTTCTGGAAGAACGGCTGGGTGTCAACCCGCCTGTCATTGCGGCGCAATGCGTTCAGGTAGGCGTCTGCCCCCCCGGTTGCCCCCAACGAGCGTGGGTCCCCGTCTCGTTCGCCGTTTATGAACAAAGAGACCATATCGTACTCGCGGTACGGCCAGACCACTACCGCCACATGATACCACTGTCCCGATTCGAGAGTCTGCTCGCTGGTAAACGAGTCGATGCCGGTGGTGAAGCGCAGTTGGCCTTTGATCAGTTCCAGCCGGTACGGCGTGAACTTGACCGTGTCGCCGAAAGTCTTGTCGAAGATGGTCTGAGGCCGTGATGCGTCCTCGGTATTGACCCACGCCTCCAGGGTGTAGTACTGCGGGACGCGCAGGATATCGGCGTCCATGACCATCACGTGGTCGCGCTGTCCGTCAAAACGCAGCGCCCGGCCCACCCTGCCCGGGACTCGCTCGGCCCCGACCACGTATCCGTAGTTGTAGCGGGCCGGATCGTGGGCTACCTCCCCGGACTCTTCGTCAAAACTCCACCGCGCAATGCACCGCTCGTCCAGCGACAAGCCGGTATCGGCGAGTTTGACCCCACCGTAGAGGTCGCGGAAAAAGCGCGTGTCCACGAAGCCGCCATAGACCTCGTGGGGGCTGTGCACATGACTCCAGACAGCGATGAGTTCGTCAGGACCGGACTGACAGGCGTCAGGATAGCCGTGATCCGGGTTCAGATTCTGGTAGTCGCAGATCACCAGCTTGCGGTGGGTCTCCCAGCTCTGGCCATGGTCAAAGCTGGCCACCGCCATCATCCGCTGGCCGTTGTACCGTTCCTGGTAAACGACGACCAGTGTACCGTCATCCAGTTTGCTCATCATCGCTCGACTTTGGACAGGGCTGTGCCAGATAGGAGAGGGATAAGCCATCTCCCAGGTGCGCCCGTAGTCGGTCGAGACGCTGGTGTAGTAGTAGTCGCCGGTTGCCTGCATACGCAGGATCGCTACTATCCGCCCGGGCACGTCCGTTTCGACCATGTGGAATTCGTCGAGGCTGCCCAGTTGCGGATGGACGAACGGGCCGGCCATGTAAGCCTTGCCGTCCGCGATGCGCTCCAGAACAGCAGTAGCCTTCTGCTGAATCATCCCCTGCCGCATGCGGTCGGGTGGAAACCAGCTCCCGATTTGGGGGGGTACTACCTTGGTGTAGTTGCGCCAAGGGGTGCCCTCCAGGTGTTCCGGATCAAGCCACGTGTCCTCAGGCGGGAAGTTGGCCCACGCACTCCACAGGAAATCACCGTTGCTGAGCTCGCCAATGGGTATGAACAGGCTGTATTCGCCCCCGGGTTTGCCTACGCCCGTGCTGTAAAACCTCTCATCAGCCAGCGGAATGGGGTCAGTCCAGGTGCGGCCGCTGTCCTCGGAGTAGATAACGGCTTGGGGGTGCGGCGGTCCGGAGGGCACAATGGCGCTCAACCAGACACGACCATCATTAGTGCGGGCCAAGTACGTCGACACGGAGTTGGGACGTGGTAGAGGGATAATCGGGTCGCTCCACGTTCTGCCCTCGTCACCGGAATAGCGAAGCAGGGTGTTACCACCCTCGGGCTCGGCCCGAGGACTGCCGTAGGCGCAGAGCAATTCACCGTTGGCCAGCCTGATGACATTGGGCCCCTGACCGTGCTCGCCCTCGTCAATTCGCACGTCAGGTTCGTCAGGAATACGGGGAAACACGCGCACCGGCACCACATTCTCTGCGCTCCTGGTCTGATCCAGATTGGCAACATGGTCTACGGAAACCGGTTGAGCCTCAGATACACCGCCGATAAGTTGACTACCCAAAACAGCAAGCACTATCCCCCACACCGTGCAGTTAATCACCGAATGCATAGACATCATTTGTTATCTCTCCTTTTTAATGTATGGAACAGACTCTGGGGAGAACGGCTTCTCGCCATCGCTGTTTTACTCGACGTCAGCCCGCCTGAAAACTGGTTATCCGAGATTGTTGTAAAACCTACCTCTCACCACTGAGAGGATAAGACACTCAGTTCTTGCGTTTAGTTGTGGTTGAGGTGCTTTCTAATCGAGATGTGACGGGCACCATTTCATTGTTGGTGGTTCGGGACGCTCACCACCCTGAGCACGTCGAAGGCTCATCGTCCCCCGATCTGGCGTTGCAGTCTTATTCTTGCTCGACGGCCACAGTGGTGCGGATGATGCGGAACGAGTAGTTGTTATCATCCGGGGCAAAGTCCGAAGCCCATCCGGGTATTTCCGCCCCGCCGGAGATACTTACTTTCCCGGAGCGCGGTATCTCAAAGATAGCACAACTCATTCCCGCCAGCGGCATCTCCCGCGAGGTGCAGCGCAAGCTGCCATCCTCAAAGCCAGGAGAATGCTCAAGGAAGTTTTCTGGCAATGGGTTGCCCGCGTCCGGCCTGCTGTTGTACCACTGGTCATAACGCAGGTGCATCCCCCACAGATTGGAAATGCGAAACCGCACCGGCATCACTTCGGGGATTTCGTCATAGCGGCGGAAATCCTCGGTAGGCTCGGCCTCCACCGTCACATACCCAGGTGGGGTGCAGGCGCTGCCGATTACTGCCACCCGCACAATGGGATAATCCTCGTGAACGACGATGCTGTCGGCCGGCACTTGCCCCAGTTTATCCGCAGCGGTATTGATGGGGAACAGTTCCACTCCGTGGGGCTCACTTCCATGATACTGGTGGCGATTCACCTGGATATTGGGGTAGTTAAACGGAAATATGTACTCATAGGTTTCTAAGACCAGCCTCTTCTTCTCCTGTACCGGATCATTCTCATAGCCGGGTACTCTTTGTTCTTGGGACATTGACTTGCTCCTCTCTAAGATAGTCGCCTGCACTAAAGTGCAGGTTTGTTACTGTGGTTTCAAGGCCAGTTGCTGATATTGGCCGTCATTGATCTTGCTGACCCATAGCGTCTATGTCGTAGATGATTTGCTCAGTATCGCCAGTCGGGGCACCTCCTGCACCGGCCTGAGGGGCCTCATATTCGGGCGAGCCAGGGAAGGGCACTAACTCAATACCCTCACGGTCGGGGCGCACTCGGAAGGCAGTGGCTAAGACCCGAGTGTGAAACTGCGTACTGTCCACCGTATCATACAGCACAGTGTAAATGGTCTCGTCCGGCATAAGAAAGGCGCCGGGGTAGCCATAGACCGGATAGAGCTGGCCCGCGTCGCTCCAGCTCTGGCCGCCGTCGGTGGAGATGATGACCTTGCCCTGGCTGTAGATGCAAATCAGCGTCCCGTCAGGCAGACAGACCAAATCGGGCGCGTACATCTCGAACCCGCTGGGATGGCCTTCTGACCAGGTATACCCGTTGTCATCCGAGAAGAACACCGAGCCGTCGGACCGTGTTATCAGTACGATGCGGCCGCTGGGCAATTGCGCGATAGCGGGCTCGTCAATGGCTTTCGGCGGGTCGGTAATCTTGGCGATGAGGTGCCAGGTGGCGCCTTTGTCATCGCTGCGGTAGATGGCGCCGTGCAACTTCTGCTCATCGGTATCCATCCCATAAGTGGCCAGTAGCAAGCCGCCGTCCTGCAATACGATGGCCTCGGTGGAGATGCGCTCATAGTATGTGAACGACGGCCCGATCCAGTGGACTTCGTCCGGGCCCTCCCAGGTGTGGCCATTGTCAAACGAGCGAATCACACCGCATTTGGAGTTCATAATCTGGCCTGGCGGTGGTTCGGACAGACCATACCAGCCGGGAATCACAAAGAAGTTAAACACCAGTGTCCCGTCCGCCAGCAGTGTAAACGAAGGTTCCTCGTCATCCCACTGGGTATCAATAAGCGTCTCGGGCTTCGACCAAGTCACGCCGTTGTCGGTTGAGCGGATGTACATTATGCGCCCGCCCCGGGGCGCTTCCACCGGCGGCTTGCCGCCGGTATCTGGCCAGTATTGTTGCTTGAGTTCTTCCGGCGCGGTGAAGGGCGTCGGGAAGGAGACGTGCCAGTAGCCGCAACAGAAAGCCACTAACAGGTCGCCATTTTTACACCGCACAATATCCTGCCAACCGTTGAAACCACCATAACCGGGGAAGGGGTCGGGCGGGTTGACTTCTGCACCTAATACTCCGCTAACCAGTACCCGGGCACACTGTTGGGGAGTTAGTTGGCCCTCCGCAGTGGCGCTTGCGGTCAACCAGATAAGCAGCAATAGCGATACTGGCAATAGCCATTGTGTGTGCATAATAGCCTCCCTGTTAGTTGGAGCAGACTCGCATTGGTACCTTGAGCTACGGGGCGACAAATTCACTAATCAATAGTGTAGGTTCCTCCGCTGTGTGCCTATTCCTCTTACTGTTGTTGACACCCGGAGTTGGCCTCTGATATACTGTTACTATTATAGCAATCCCTCTCAGTAAGAGCAAACTGATGGGCCTTTTTGCCAGGCGAAAACCGCGATCGGCGAAAGCGAGGCTACGGGCCGGCACCAAGGCGGTGGCCCGCGGCGATTATCAGACGGCAGTGGTTCTGCTCTCTGAAGTACTGGCAGAGGAGTCCAGTAGCCTGGTCGCTCGCCTGAATCTGGGCACGGCCTATTACCATCTCGAGCAGTATAGCAAGGCTATTGAGCAGTTCAAACAGGCTATCGCTCTTGATCCAAACAACGCCAAGGCGTGGCTGAACTCGGCGGCCGCGCATACTGCGCTGGGGCACCTAACACCGGCCGAAGAAGCGCTGGACGAAGTAATGAGTATCGCCCCTGACCACCCCGATGCCCACTACAATATGGCTCTGGTTAAACTGCGCCGCGGCCAGTTGCTGGCGGCAATGGCTCAGTTGGAATTAGAATTGGCAGCTCGTCCCCGTCACCACCAGGCCCGTCAACTACTGGCCAAAATCAGAAACGAATATATTTAGCCGAAGTTAGCGGCAACACCACCGGAGGCAAGTCAGCAGATGGCTGAAAATCAAGGAGAAATCACTAACGCGGAGTTAGCCGCCTTCTGTCGGCAATTCGCCACCCTGATGCACGCCCAGGTCAATATCCTGGACATCTTCACCGCGCTGCGCGAACAGGGCAATAACGCGTTTTTACGTGAGATAATTGATTCAGTGCGCGAGGCAGTGGAGATGGGCGTGACTTTAGCGGTTGCCTTCAGCCGCTATCCCCAGACCTTTTCCCCGTTCTTCATCAGTATGGTTCGCCAGGGCGAGTTGGAGGGAGAACTGGACATAATCCTGGGCGAGTTGGCCGACCACTACGAGAGCCGCTTGGAGGATGGAGTGGACATCCGCCGTCGGCGAGAGGCCGGTGCCTTTGACGTAGAGGCGGCGGCCTCGGCTTTCCAGTGGCTGTTTATCTGGGTCACCGCCTTGCTGGCCTGCTGCGCCATCGGCGCGGGCATAATCTGGTACGCAACCATCCAGGGCGCTGTGCCGGGAGCCACCGTGCCCAATGTGCTGCTGCTGATCGGGCTGATAATGCTGTTAGGGGTGCTGGTCTTCACCCGCGGCCGCCGGCGGTGACATCGCCGCGCGGCCATCAAAACCGTGGGCAGAAACGGAACCTCTAACCACCCTCAGGCGTCTATTAAGACACCAATACCAAGTACCGCAAGGAGTACACCTCTGGTTTGTGAGTAGCCTGCCAGCATAGTGAGTCGCAATGACGGGGCAGGACAATGAAGAGTGCAGGACGGTTTGGATTGGTAGTATCCACAGGATTAATCCTCCTGGCCGGGCTCAGTCTGCCGGGGGCTGAGGCGGCCGATTGGAGCCCAAACCCCGCCATTTTCGTAGATCTCTACACACCCGACGAGGGGGCTAAGATATATGTAGGGACGCAGGTAGACGCCCGCTGCGCATCCATGGATATGGACACACTGGACGGAAACCAGTATCCCGATACTATCCCTGAAGACAACATCACCTGGTCAGCATCGCGCGGGACTTTCCCCAATGGTAATACGGGAAGCGATGTGGTGTGGCAAGCACCGGATACGCCTTCGGCTCAAGCGAACGATATTTGGATAAAAGTTACGGTTGACGACCTGCCCGCTGAGAAGGACCCGCCGGGCGGTGGCACCCGGGACGACGATCCGGTGACGGACACCATCTATGTGACCGCCTGGGACATAGAGATTGCCAAGTGCGCTGCCGATTGGCATCCGACGCACAATAACCAGACAAGTATCACCGCCACGATACTACCCACCGGTGTGGCGGGCTATATCACCTTTGAGCTCGACTCCTCGAACGAGAAGGGCTACTGCATGAATGCCGGTGACGCGTATACTAACGATCTCCAGATACTCGCCGGCGAGAATCCCGACTTTGACGTCACTTCTATCGGTTCCCTCTATTGGGGAACGACCAAGAGCGAAGAGAATAGCGCCACTGTCAAGGTAAATAGCTACGACCAAGGCAGCTATGGCACCATACAAGCCAGGACAACAATAGAAGAGGTCACCAAATGGGCTCATGTGCCCGGCAGCACAGACACAGTCGTGGACATACCGCGCGATGACAATGATAACTACATTGCGGACGGGTGGACGGAATTCGGCGCGGAGACGGGCAACGCCTCGGACGACAATGAAACGAGCCCGGCAGGTGACGGTACTGCTGGTGATGGCTTCACTCGCTACGAAGAATATCGCGGCTTTGTGGTCGACGGTACGCTGGTGCGCAACGATCCCATCACGACCAAGGACGTCTTCCTGTGCGACGAAGACGGCCTGGGCAACGAGGACTTTGATGCCACCGGGTTGACTATTCACATGCTGGCAAGCGATGGCTCGGAATACAGCGGCAGCCGGGTGGTCAACTTCAATGGGAGTGGGGGCAGCCCGGGCGGACATACTAATCAGAAAGGGATACGGATGTATGATGGAGGTTATCACGAGGATTATTTCGGCCTGGCAGAGCAGGTAGGTACCCCGAACGTTTGCGATTGGGTCAAGATCTATACTGAGAAGATCAGAGAGTACTACGCGCCCACTGATAACTGGACTACATGGGACCCACAGGATATCGATGTGAAGAAATGGGTCATTGGCCATGAGTGTGGACACGACGTCAACCTTGCTCACCATGAGGCTGGCGCCGCGGCGGACTGTGTCATGCATAGGTGGGGGCCGGCGAACCAGGATCCGTACGACGACCCGGAGCAGATAGCTCACACGTACTGTGGTGATGAGCTGGAGGACTGTCTCCATTCGTTCAAGGTGCACTAGTCCACACTTGTGCTATTCTTAAGAGGAGGTTGGCTTCAATGAAAGGTTTCCGAGGTTTTTCCTGGCGTGACTGGTGTATACTCGCGATATGCGTCATGACAGCAGCCGGTGCGTACATCGTTCTGGTGGCGGCTGAAGAAAGGGACCCCGCCTTCACCGCCGGCCTGGACGCTTTTGGACAGAGAGATATTCCAAGTGCTGTAGTCAATCTGGAGGAGGCACTGCGGCGAACAGACGCTCCCGCCGAGCGGGCCGAGATTAATCTACTGCTGGGTCTGGCCTACCGATGGACCGGTCAGACCGATAAAGCGATTGCCATCTACAAAGCTGTGTTTGACTATCGGCCCGACTTCGAGGCAAGTTTCCCGGAGTACCGTCTTGAAGGCTTAAACCCAGCGAGCGGCCTTGCCAACTGCTACCGAGCCAAGCGGGACTGGGATGCTGTTCTCAAATGGGCAGAAAGGCGCTTAGAGCAAAACCCCGACGCCGATGTAATGATGCTCATAGCGGAAGAGGCCCGACGCAAGTTGGGGCAGGCGGGCATGCTTACTGCGGGGCCCATGGTAGTGGCCAGGGACCACTATGTCCGGGGCTCGGTAACGACGGGCAGCAACACACTGCTGGTGTCGGCTCGCAAGCTTGCCCAGCGGCTAGGAGTGATAGTGACTCCCAAATCCAACAAGCAGTTGGAGATCTCTTCGGACGAACGCCGGCTTGTGCTTTCCGCCGGTTCGCGGCAAGCAGTGCTGGATGGGGCAACAATCGCTCTGCCCGTCGCTCCCGTCATGGTCAAGGGCGAGCTCCTGGTCCCGTTGCGCTTCGTCGCCGAGACGTTCGGCCGAAGGGTAACCTGGGACGCGCGGGCTAGAATCGCGCGCGTTAGATAGGACGCTCCTTTACGCCGCTGATTCGTGGCGCTGTTGGGACTTATAGGTCTAGGCGGGTTGCTGCGAGGCGGGGAATTTCTTCAGTTCGTGCTGAATGTCGTTTTTGACCTCCTGCAAGCGGCGTTCGTCATAGCGGCGGACATTTAGTCTGTCGGGCGTCTCGTCCGAGCCGGGCTATTGTATGAATGCCGGAAGCGAGTTGACGACCGATCGGGACCTGCAGTTTAAAAACCCCCAGGATGGCTTCCTAATCGCTGGCCCTTATAACGAAGATGCTTATACAGTTGATGAAGAAGGCGAATTTATGGAAGTCAACTCAGCCAGAGTGTGGGTTAACTCTTACGACTATGGCGCCTATGGCGAGATAGAGGCACAGGGCACGGTAGCAGGCACTACGAAGACCGCCCATCTGGTGGGTAGCGAGGTAGAGCGCGTCGACATCCCGCGCGATGATGACGACAACCATATTGCGGATGCCTGGACGTACAATACGGGCAACGAGGGTGATGACAATGACACCAGCCTCGACAACCAACATAACGGGGACGGGCTGACCCGTTACGAGGAGTATCGGGGTGTGGACATAAACAACGACGATTTGATATCCGACGCCAGTGAGAGGCTTAATCCTAACGAGAAGGATCTGTTTGTGCAAGGGAGTGGATTGGGGGGTGATTTCCCAGACTTCGCCTATGGTGAAGCCTTCGGTGAGGCACAGATTAACGTGCACGACTTCGTCGGGACGGTGGGGACGGACGACAACAACATTGACGTCCTGGTAGTGACATTAGAGAATGTTGGGGGGCATATAGAGCGTTATGGTGACCCGAGACCCGATGGCCGTCGGAGGTGGACTTGGAGCACCAAGGGATCAAGCACCATAGGTACTGCCAATAATTACGGTTCGCCGCAGGTCAACAAGCTAGCCACAAATTACTACTTTGATGACAAGCCCCATTCCGACGAAAACACCTGGACTGCGGTAGGAGAGTGGAATGGTGACCCGAACGGTGTACTCGATCCTGTCAACCCTGAGAAAGTTGAAGATACCGATGACAACGGCGTACTTGACGCCAACGAAAAGGACGGGGCAACGTCACCTCCTACCGATGACGGTGATAACGACTTCGACGGAGACTATCCTGTAAAAGATGCTCCCTGGGAATGGAATCACGACCTCAGTCCCATGGACATAGACAATGACGGGCTGGTTGAACTTCCCATGGACAATGAGGTGCCAGTACCCGGAGATGACGAGTATACTAAAGCAGAAGTAGTGCGACACACTATCACCCATGAGATGGGGCATGCGGTGGGGATAACTTACCCGCAGCATGACGGTCACTGCGAGGACGAGACGTGTGTAATGTATTACCTGTCACCCAATTGGCAGCGGGACGGGCATTTTTGTGATGATTGCCGCGCTAAGATACTGATTCACAACAACTAGGAGAGGAGCAAAGAACATGAGGGCAAAGTGGGTCATCAGCTTGGTCTTACTGATAGGGGCAGGAGGATGGCTGCCAACGGCCGTCTACCAACGAGGCACTGCTGCTGAATCGAGCAGCCAGGCCACCACTGTCACTGCGGAGCCAGCGGGCAGAACCGGTGGCATTCCTGATGACTGGGAGGGGGCCCCGGATAATTACAAGGATTTGTATCTGACGGTCAGCGCCCCCAGGTCACTACAGCTTCGGCCCAACCAGGCGATCCCGCTCACCTTTACCCTGCGCAATCAGGGTACGGAAACCGCCTATTTGACGTTCTCATGCGGTGTCCGGCTTACCAATGCAGAAGGCTACCTGATGCTGCCCGTGGGCCCGGTTCCAGAGCCTAACGATCCGGGGGTCTACATGGGTGTAGATGGAGAACGGGTGCACGTTGTGCCCGTAGCAGAGCTGAAACCAGACGAGGAACTCGGCGAAACTCTGGACGACGCAATCGAACGCTACCACCCCTTGCCTGCAGGAACTTATACCCTAGTTCCGGTGGCCTCCCTTCGGATGTACGATCAGGGATCCGTCATTATTAGGCCGGAGGAGGAAGGCTGGGGCTATAAAACCTGGGCACAGCCCCGGTTGGCTACCTCCCGTTTCGAGTTAGCGACTGAGCCCATCACGATAGTGATACAAGCGGCTGGGGCGGCTCTTCCCCAGCTGGGAAAGTTACCAGAGGCCCCAGAGAAAGCGATTCGCATTGAATTAGTTATGGAGAAGCGGACATTTCTGGGTGGTGAACTCATCCCTGTAACTATCAAGATGACAAATGTAAGCGACACAACACTAATCACAGATCAACCATTCAAGCAAGGAACGGAAAGGATAGACAAGTTTTGCTACGCTATCTATGTTAGGGATTCCGCTGGCGATCGCCTGTCACCTATGTACCCAACGGATGCTCCTCGTCCTCCCGATGGCCGGCCGGAGGTCATCGGACCTGATTGGACAAGGAGTGTATCGCTTTTGGACCTAAGGGAACATTTTCGCTTGCTAAACAAAGCGGGTACCTATACGGTACAGGTTCGTTTCGGTCTGTGTCTTTACGAAGGGATACGTGCTGATGGTTCAATACCATGGCAATCTCCCTCTTGGTCAGGAGTCATCGAATCAAATAAGCTTACGTTTACCATTCTGGAAAAAAGGGCTGAAAGTCAGGTCCGAGGGTCAGCGAACCTTCGGACCGGGGTAGCGGTCATCGTAGGGAACAGAGACTTTCGCGGGAAGATAAGTAACGCGAGCGGGCGGCTGTTGGTAGGAGCCTGCGAGCTCGGACGGCTGCTGGGGGCTGAGGTCATCTGGTACGGAGGGACGCAGCAAGTGGAGGTTTCATCGGCCACTCACGCCCTTGTAATGTGTCCCGGCTCGAAGCAAGGGATACTGAACGGTAAGTCAATAAGGTTGCCCGTACCCCCACTGGTCATGGGTGGGGAGGCGTTAGTGCCGTTGCGCTTCGTGGCCGAGACGTTCGGACGAAGGGTAACCTGGGACGCACGGGCTAGAATCGCGCGTGTTAGATAGGACGCTCCTTTACGCCGCTGATTCGTGGCGCTGTTGGGACTTATAGGTCTGTAAGGGCCTGGTGGTGGCTGGGGATCTTCTCCAACTGCCACACTGGCTACTCCAGCCAGCCCAGCAGTTGAGCCAGGAGGCGCGAATACTGTACGAAATCAGGCCAGGAGATGTCGGGGGGGACGCCGTGGTCACAGCCGGGGATGAAGCCGCCATCCTCCAGTAGTGGGGGCACCACCCGCATTACCTCATTTTCCATAATCGTGCCGCCCTGAGCAATGGCCCGTTTATCAATGCCGCCCCAGTATGCCATGTTCTTCCCATATAGCCGGCGATACTGGACAATATCGTTGCCCGCGGCCACCTCAGTAGGAAAAGAGTAGTTCATGCCGCATTCAACCCAAATGGGCAGTAACTCGCCCACGTACCCATCAGAGTCCATAGCATAGATGGGACAGCCGCTCTGCTTGATCTGCTGGCCCCACTGCTGATAAGCAGGCACGAGGAATCGGCGCACCATATCGGGCGAAATCATGCTGTGGGCTTTGAAGGCCATATCCTCGCCAATCAATACGTAGTCAACTACCACAGCATCCAGTACAGGTGTCATTGTCTGGGAGACGAACTCCATCCAGAAATCAATCATCTCGCCAACGAAGTCGGGGGCGTCCATCATCATCACACATAAATTCTCAAATCCCAACCATTCGCGCAACTGCCAGAAAGGCCCGTTAAAACAAACGCCGACTTCATAGTCCCGATTATGCAAGGCTTCACAACGCTGAGCGAAATCGCCCGGATAGCGCTCTGGGCTCTGCGGGTCATAGCGGGCTTTCATTCCTTCCCAGTCGGCGCGATTTTCCACCGGAAACTTGTGCCAGCGTCGCGTTACGAAATCTTTGGCACTGCGAATATACGTATAGTCATACTCATCGGAAATCTCGGTAACAGCACCCATCCAGTCCTGTACGATATAGTGGCCATCTTTGTGCTCCAGGACTTTCTCCTCAAATTCGGGAATCATGCGGAATGAAACGCCCAAGTCCACTTTAGGTCCGGCGAGTTCCTGCTGAATTCCCAAGATTTCCAGCAGATACTTATAATAGTCTGCGTCTTCGGGTAGGCCCTGCTGGTGCCACGCTGTTAGTGTGGACTCACGCGGGTGGCCCGGCTGTAGAGGCACCTTATCCGGTCGGCCAAACAATATTGCTTGTAAGAATCTTTCTCGGGGTGTCATTAATGGTCATAGCCCTCCCTTTAACTGATGCTGCCCCTTGCTGGGTGGCTACGGTGCTCTCTAAACTGGTAGCAGTATCATAGATAGATCCAGGCGACGGGTCAAGAGATTCTACATAGGCCGCAGGGGGCTACCTGGCCCACGGGCCGTGACCCCACTTGACTTGTTGCCCCTTGTGCTGCTACAATATTCTACTAATTCAAAACTTGACGGGAGTTACTATGGATTATCGCCCAACCTTGAATTTGCTGAAGACTGATTTTCCCATGCGGGCCAACCTGCCTGAGCGAGAGCCTCAGATACTACGGTGGTGGCAGCAGATTGATATCTATGAGAAAGTGCGCCAGTTCCGCGCTGGGGCGCCCAAGTGGGTGCTACACGATGGCCCGCCTTATGCTAATGGCAATATTCACTTAGGCCAGGCGCTGAACAAAATTCTTAAAGATATTAGCATTAAGTATAAGACAATGCGGGGCTATGATTGTCCGTATGTGCCCGGCTGGGACACCCAGGGCCTGCCCACCGAGCAAGCGGTGCAGGCTGAATACGGGATAGACCGGCACGAGGTACCGGTGCTGGAGTGGCGGGCAAAGTGCCACGAGTTGGCGCTTAAATATGTGGACGTCCAGCGCGAGCAGTTCCAGCGCCTGGGCGTACGAGGTGACTGGGCTAATCCGTATCTGACTTTGGACAAAGAGTACCAGGCGCGCCAGATTGAGGCCTTCGGTAAGATCGCGCTGGAGGGTCTGGTCTACCGCAGCCTGCGGCCGGTTTACTGGTGCTATCACTGTGAGACGGCTCTGGCCGAGGACGAAATTGAGTATCAGACCAAGACTTCCGACAGCATCTACGTCGCTTTTGACCTGCAGAACGCCGCTGACTATTTCAGTGAACTGCCTGAGGACGCCGAGACTTGCATTATCATCTGGACTACTACGCCCTGGACAATACCAGGCAATACCGGTACGGCTCTGGCCGCCTCTGCCGAATACGTGCTGGTGCGTGCCGCGGGCAAGTATTATGTGGCGGCAAAAGAGCTCCTCGCGCCGACTATGCAGGCAGTTGGCATTGACGAATATGCGGTGATCCAGCAGCGGCAGGGCGAGCAGTTGGTGGGGCTGGTGGCCCGGCATCCGCTTTATAATCGCCCTTCGCCGATTGTCCTGGCCGAGCACGTACTACTGGACCAGGGCACAGGCGCCGTCCACACCGCTCCAGGCCACGGCCTGGAAGACTATCAGGTGGCCCTGGAGTACGACTTGGAAATAATCAGTCCGCTGGATGATTATGGTAGGTTCACCGAGGAGGCTGGGCCCGAATTGGCGGGGCAAATCTGTGAGCAAGCCAATGAAAAGGTGCTGGAGTTGTTGGACCAGGTCGGCGCATTGCTGGCTCGGGGCAAGGTTGAACACGAGTATCCCTACTGTTGGCGGTGCCATCTGCCGGTGATATACCGCGCCACCAAGCAGTGGTTCATGGACATTGATAAACTGCGTCCGGCAGTACTGGAACAGATTGACCAGGCTCATTGGATCCCAGCTTGGGGCCAGCGGCGCATCGCGGGGATGGTGGAAAGCCGTCCCGATTGGTGTATCAGTCGTCAGCGCAGTTGGGGAGTACCGATTCCGGTTTTCTACTGTCGACAGTGTGGCGAAATATTGCTGACTCAGGAAACCGTTGACTTTGTACGAGACATCGTCGCTGAGAATGGTGCCGATGTATGGTTTGCTCGGCCATCCGAAGAGTTACTGCACCCTGAGACCACTTGCCCGAAGTGCGGAAGCACTAAATTCACTAAAGAACCCGATATTATGTCGGTATGGTTCGATTCAGGAGCGAGTCACTATTGCGCGCTTCGCCCCCACCCTGACTTGCACTACCCTGCTGACTTATATCTGGAGGGCGACGACCAGTACCAATGCTGGTTTCAAACTTCCCTGTGGGTAGCGGCAGGGCTGGGCCAGCCCGCCCCCTTTAAGACCGTGGTGGGCCACGGGTTCTTTGTGGATGACACGGGGCAGAAGTTGTCTAAGAGCAAGGGCAATATCATTGATCCGGCTGAAATCCATGAGGAGTATGGCGCTGACGTGTTGCGCTTGTGGTTTACCTATGCTGATTTTCGCCACAAGATGCACTGTTCGCCGCACATTTTCCAGCAGGTGGCCGAAGCCTACCGACGCATTCGTAACACTCTGCGGTTTATGCTGACTAATGTCGGAGACTTTGACCCCCATACCGACGCCGTCCCGTCCGAGAAGATGCGGGAGATTGACCGCTGGATACTGATGCGTCTTAATCACATCATCCGGCGGATGACTCAGGCGTTCGATCGGTGGAATTTGCACCTGTTTTATCACGACATACACGGCTTCTGTGCTACTGACCTCAGTGCATTTTACCTGGATGTGCTTAAAGATACGCTGTACACTGATCTGCCTGATTCATTGGCGCGGCGCTCAGCCCAGACGGCTCTGTGGCGGCTGCTGCTGGCTCTCACAGGTATGACCGCGTCAGTGTTGACCTTTACCGCCGACGAAGTCTGGCAACACCTCCGCAAACGGGACGGCAGTCTGCCCGAAAGCGTGCAGTTAACTGATTGGCCTGAGCCTGATGAACAGTTTGATGACACTGACCTTGAAGCACGGTGGGGTCGGCTGCTGCATATCCGCGAGCAAGTCAACAGTGCTCTGGAACAGGCGAAGGCCGCCGGCGAGATTGACCAGCCCTTGGAGGCTCACATTGCTATCTGCGCACGTGACGAGGAGTTAAGATTGCTCAAGAGTTTTGCCGATAATCTCAAGGAGATTTTCATAGTCTCACAGGTAGGAGTCTATTCGCAACCCGACGAGGCAGGTGAACTCCAGGTGGAGGCGACCCAAGCCCAGGGAGATAAGTGCGAGCGGTGCTGGATGCGCTCGGAGACAGTAGGAGCTGTTGCTAACCATCCTACTCTCTGTCGCCGCTGCGCTCAGCGAGTTGAGAGGTTTACTGCTCCTGGCTGCTCAGGTTAAGGAGATGGCAGGGCCCGCTTTAGGAGGACATAGGCAATGGCACGAAAGCGAAAGTTAGATATTAAGAAATACAAGAAGCGATTAGAGCAGCAACGTCAGGAGTTACGACAAGAGTTAAGGGCGCTTGAGGATCAAACCAGCGGTCGGGATCGGCTCAGCAAACAAGTGGCTACCGAGGATTTCGATGAGGCCGGTGGTGATGCCGCGGCTGACGCAGTTGTTCGCAGTCAGAATCTGGTTATAATTGAGAACTTGCGTGATATGGTCGACAGTGTCAACGAGGCCCTACGCATGATAGAGAAGGGTACTTACGGAGTGTGCGAAGTTTGTGGTAAGAACATCCCTAAAAAGCGCCTGCAGGCCCTACCTTATGCCACTATGTGTACCGATTGTCGGGCCCGAACGGGGCGATGAATTTGGCAAAGATTGGCCGGCAGAACGTGGGCATTAACTCCTCTGAGTCCCGGACTCCAAAAGCGGAGCCGAAAGACGTCGGCGACAAGACAGCACCCGATGCCCACCAACCCGGTACGAGCACCTGGTGGGTCTTCTACGGGACAGCGGCGGGCATATTGATTCTCGACCAGATCTGTAAGTTGGCCCTGGTGGCGCGGATGAGTGAAGGGCAGTCCCAGCCCTTAGTAGGGCCGTATGTGAGTCTCACTGTCCATCACAACCCCGGAGCCGCCTTCGGTTTGTTCCCCACAGGAACTGTTGGTCTGGCCATATTGGCGGCAGTAGTCATAATTATTCTGGTCCTCTATGGGCCCCGGGCTACCCGATGCCACTCGGGGTTGAGTGTCGCTCTGGGATTGACTCTGGGCGGAGCAGCCGGCAATCTCATCGATCGGGCTCGCCTGGGCTATGTTATTGACTTCATAGACATCCACTTTTGGCCTGTTTTCAACATTGCGGACATCGCCATTACCTGCGGAGCTATTATGCTGGTGCTGTCAGTACTCCGTAAGAGCTCTCGCCGTACAGCGTTATGATTTGCGCGTAGTTGATGCTTCAGTACAGGCCTGACCTTTATTACGAAGTAGTTCGACTCGGGAGTCATTCAAATGCGTTCGGTGCTATGTGCTATGGGACCTTGGCCCCTATGGGCCTATCCCATTATAGTAGTCGTCATATCCCTGCCCCTGGCGTTATGGCGCCGGGTAGAGCAGGCGATGAGCGAACAAGAGCGGCAGAGGCGCACCAGCCTCCTGGGCACCGCCTTGGCCGTATTAGGCATCGCGGCGGGGCTTCATATACTCGTAAATCACTTCGCTCCCATACAGATACATTCGTATGGAGTAATGCTGATAGTAGCAGTGGTCGCTGGTGTATGGTGGATGACCGTCAGTGCCCGGGCTTATGGTATCTCTGACACTCAGTGGATTGATTTTGCTCTCTTTATGCTCATCGGTGGGATAATCGGCGCCCGAGTGCTGTTTGTTATTCTGAACTGGGAGCAGTACGCCGGCGCGCCGCTGGCTGTTTTCAGCGTTTGGGAAGGGGGATTGTCGTACCTTGGCGGCATCGCCGGGGCGTTGGTCTCAGCCTATTTGTTCAGCCGGCAACGGGGCATTGATTTCAAACTCCTGGCCGATGTAGGGGCTCCTGCCACTGCCCTTGGTTATTCCCTGGCGCGCATCGGCTGCTTTCTTAATGGCTGCTGCTACGGGCATGCTTGCAGCCCCGACTGGCCCCTGGGGATGGTCTTCCCGCCGGGCACCGACGCCGGCACGCCCCAAGTCCCCATTCACCCCACCCAGTTATATGCCAGTTTCGCCAGCATCCTGATATTCTATGTCCTGGTCAAGGTCCAGCCTTATATTAAGGTTAGGGGTAACTTGTTTCTGTTCTATCTACTACTGTACTCGGTGTACCGGTTCTTAGTTGAATTTTTGCGCCGCGGAGCCAGTGCCCAGGTCTTTGCCCTTATGGCGCCACTTACCGAGGCCCAAACCGCCAGTATTATCATCGGGGCTACCGCCTTGGTGTGGATACTGGTCAGCCGATCCCGCACAGAAGCGAACGCGTAGACCATAGCAAATGGGGAGGCTGAGCAAAATGTAGGGGCGAACCTTGGTCTACCGTGAGTTTGGTGGCACAGGCTGCCAGCCTGTGGCTAAGAAAAGCAAGGCTCACTCGGGTTAGAAGCTCCAGCCACTTAATTCCAGAACTCTCTAAGGTAACTGACATGAATATAGACCAACTGCACCTCAAACGCATCGGGGTATTGTGCGGAGGGCAGTCGGGCGAGCGAGAGGTCTCCCTGCGCTCGGGCCAGGGCGTATTGGCGGCCCTGCGCCGACAGGGGTTTGATGCCGTAGCCGTTGACCCCGGACCCGACTTAGTCAGTCAACTTCACGACGCCGGTGTGGAGGTGGTCTTCAATGCTCTGCATGGCAGCGCGGGTGAAGATGGCACTATATCCGCAGTGCTGGACTACGCCGATATTCCGTACACCGGGTCGGGGATGCTGGCGAGCGCTCTGGCAATGAATAAGGTGCAGAGCAAACGGCTACTGCAAGCCGCCGGTCTGCCCACACCTGATTTTGTCCACTTGCATCGCACAGATGATTTACCTCAGAAGGTCGCCGAGGTCATATCACGACTCGGATTGCCTGCGGTCACCAAACCGGTCTCGGAAGGCTCGAGCCTCAAGGTGAGTATTCCCAAGACGCCAGAAGAACTCCACAATGCTCTGGCGGATTTACTACGTGATTATCAAGAGGCTCTGGTCGAAAGGTTCATTGATGGTACCGAGATTACTGTAGGGATTATTGGAGTAGGCCCGCGACGACGGGCCTTACCAGTATTGGAATTAGCTTCTCACAGAGAATTCTATGACTATGAGGCCAAGTATACCAAGGGCCTGACCGATTTGATTGCCCCGGCACGCATATCCGCTGAGCACACCGAGCAGGCGCAACGAGTAGCCGTGGCTGCGCACGATCTGTTAGGCCTGTGCGGCTTCAGCCGCGTTGATATGCACCTGGACAGCCAGAGGCAAGTCTGGATTCATGAACTCAACAGCATCCCCGGTCTTACCGAGACCTCGGATGTGCCCGCCGAAGCCGAGGCTGCCGGTATGAGTTATGATGAACTGATTCTGGAAATCCTGTCCAGTGCTGCTACACGAATGTAGGGCCGTTAGGCTCTATTCACTGACAACATTACATATCTTACGGGAAGGGAACCAAGCATTTAGTGAAGAATGAGGCATAATATACCCGTGCCTGCATCCCTGCAGGAGGGGAATTGCGACTCATACGGCTGGATGGCAGAAAAGGCTACACTTGAGACTAACTGCCACAAAGAGGCTAATATCAATGCGACTAATGAGGCGAGGACTACTAATAAGTGTCTGTCTACTGGTCGGTGCGGCAGCAGCGGTGAGCCAGGGAGAGACACCTCAGCCCTGGCAGCAGCCGGGCGAAGCCGGTCAGGAGATAGCCGGTCCCGATGGTGCCCCGATAGTCTGGATTGCCGCCGGCAGTTTTATGATGGGCACCTCAAGCGAGGAAATCAGATATAGAATCGTCCGCCTGCACGCCGTTGGTGGAATCGCCGACCAGCAGCCAGTCCACGAGGTCTCCCTGACGGGCTTTTGGATACAGAAATTAGAGGTAACCAACGGCCAATATGCCCGGTTTCTCAATGAACGCGGCAGCAACGAAGATGATGAAGGCCATATATTACTGGACATCACCGATGAGAACTGTCAGATTACTGAACGCAACGGTGGATATGAAATCAAGGAGGGCCGCGAGAATCATCCCGTAGTGGAAGTCACCTGGTATGGCGCGCGCGCCTATGCGCAACACTACGGCATGGCCTTGCCCACCGAGGCTCAGTGGGAATACGCCGCGCGAGGGCCTGACGGCCCCCGTTACCCCTGGGGAGATCAGTGGGAGACGGGCAATCTGTGTTGGCGAGGTAATGTTGACCAGGGCCCTCCCCTCTGTGCGGCAACTTTCCCGGCAGGCAGTTTCCCGGCCGGCGCGAGCTGGTGCGGCGCGCTGGACATGGCTGGCAATGCCCTGGAATGGTGTGCTGATTGGTATGATCCGGCCTACTACAAAGAGGCGCCGGCCGAGAATCCTATGGGGCCTATCACTCCCCCAGTCCCGTATGACCAGGCTACCCGAGTGTGCCGCGGCGGGTCATATTTTCAGTATGCGGACGACTGCCGCTGCGCCAGCCGCTCGTACTTTCCCCCCGACCAATGCCATGACTACCACGGATTTCGGTGTGTGGTCAATTGTGAATAGTTTGCCGGTCGCGGGTACATTGTGGTAAGCACGGGTGAGCCGGGGTAGGCCCTGTGGCAGTATGCGACCGAAGGCGCAACATACACAAGTATATTGGTTTAGACTAACGTGAAGGGAAGGTATAACATCATGGAATGGGTAGTGATAGCAATAGGTCTGCTGGCATTCACAACAGGTGGGGGTGAACCGGAGCAGGCACCACCAATACAGCAGCAGATGGCTGAGGCGGGCAAGGAGATGACCGGCCCCGACGGAAGCCAGTTAGTCCGGGCCCCTGGGGGCACTTTTATGATGGGCAGATCCTCGGAGGATAGTAGTCCCAACCGAATAACCTGGCTACAGGCCCTCGGCGCCGGTGGCCGGCCCGTCCACCAAGTGACTCTGGATGGGTTCTGGATACAGAAACTGGAAGTGACCAATGGCCAGTATGCCAAATTCCTCAATGAATGTGGCAGTAACGAAGATGCCGAGGGTCATGAGTTTCTGGACCTGGACGACGAGGGCTGTGAGATTGGGCTGCGCGACGGCACCTATGTGGTCGCGGAAGGCCGCGAGGATCATCCGGTAGTGGAAGTAACCTGGTACGGGGCGCAGGCTTATGCCGAGCATTACGGCATGGCCCTGCCCACCGAGGCCCAGTGGGAATATGCAGCCCGCGGACCGGAAAGTCGCCGTTATCCGTGGGGCGATGAGTGGGATAGTGAGAATGTGTGTTGTCAAATCAACCAGGGGGCTCAGGTCGCTACCTTCGCCGCTACATTGCCGGCGGGCAGTTGTCCGGCAGGTGTCAGTTGGTGTGGGAGCCTGGATATGTTAGGCAACGCTATGGAGTGGTGCAGCGACTGGTTTGACGTTGACTATTATAAGCACTCACCCAAGAACAATCCCCCCGGCCCGGCGGAGCCCCCAAGCGGCCAGCCCGAAGCCCCGCGCGTATGCCGTGGCGGCGGCTACATCCACAGCCCGGACGATTGTCTTGTGACCAATCGCTTCCAACATCCCCCAAACGAGTGCAACGACTATCACGGATTCCGCTGCGTGCTTGAAGTTGAATGAACAGCGGCGCCAGTGTGTAGTACTTGTGCCTGCGACGGCCGGCGCGGGACATATCAGGAGCAACTATTGCCTGAGCTGGTAGCAAATACGCAGATAGGCCACCTCGCTGGCGCTGTCAGGAATGTAGGTGCGAATTTGCTGTGCCCCGTCAGTTGATACCAACTCATACTCATGCGGCTGGGCCTCACCGGAGTGTAGTACTTGCTCAACGCTCAGCAGTTCGGCCTTCGGCGGTAGCGGGATTTGTCCGTAGCGATTCTCAGTCGCCGCAGCCAGAGCCTGCGTGGGGTTGTAGGTGACAAAGCAGCGCGCACTGAGGGCCCAAGCAGCATAGAAGCCAGCCAGCGGGCCGCGAGTATACTTGCGATAAGCCTGCAACTTGCCGTCATCCCAATCTACCCAGCAGCGGTCGCTAATACTAACAGGTGCGTTCATATATACCTGAAGCCCCGCGCGGCGCCGGCGGTAATCCTTCTCGGTCAACGGTACGTGGTGCATATAAGGGTGAATGGCGTGCTGCACTGACTCGATTTCCGGCGCATTCCACACCGCCATATTCATATAATACTCATAGCCCTTGGTCCGGGTGACAAACCAGGCGTCAGTAGTAAAGAAAACATCCCGCAGCAGGCGCGTGGCAATTCGGCCACGCTTGTAGCAGTCGGTCATCTGCGGTTTCCAGTGCTCACAGAGGTTGACCTGGTCATAGTAAGGCTGGAAGCACGGTTCAGCCGGCGACTGGCGGCGCACTAAGGCTTGGGGCTTGATGCGCTTGACATGCTGGTAAGTCTCGCGTAGCACTTTGTATTGCATCAGATCACCAATTCCCCAGTCAGGATCATAGAAGCGATATAGCCGGGGGTCAGGTGCCATAGTGTTGTGTTGGAGAAGCCAGTCGGCGTTCAAACAGCCCTCCGCGTCAGATAGCATGAATTCTATCGTGTCCAGCATATACTGCCGTCCGTCGGGATGAGTCCAGTCTATGTAGGCGAGGGTTGGCTCAGCCCCGACCTTTACCCCATGGCGAAGCTGGAAGTCAGGGTCTATCGGCTCACAGAAACACTCAGGGTGTTCCTGATAGAAGGGGACAGACTTATCAATCATATATTGGTGCAGGTACAGGCCGACGCGGGTGCCCCGCTCACGGAGTTCATCTATAGTCTGCCGGAAGCCTTCCACTCCGCCTAACTCGTCAATGACCACGCGGCTGCCGTAGCGGTAGAACCAGTACTGGTCAATCACTACATTGATGTGGCCTTCTAAACCCGTGGACTCAGCAACCATATCAATCCAGTTTAGCCAGTTTTCCGTGGTCATAACCGTGCTGGGGTTGCCCTCGTCGTCATAGACGAACGCACCGCCTTGCACCCGCACTATTTCGTCCCAGCATTTGAAGTAGGGATATGTCCACCACTCCGGGTGTGCAGGGTCCTTGTCAACCACCCAGCCTCGGGCCTCGGAAATCCCGCGATGCCTGTCCAGAACATCGTAGGGTCCCACCAACCCAGGGACAAAGTATCCGTGAGGCATTTCCCCCTCCTCGCAGGAGGGGCGCAGCACCTGGAAGGTCATAGAGAATCGCTGGTGCTGCATCTTCAGCCTGGTAACTCCTACTGGCAGTGGCCCGGGAACCGACAGGCCGAGCCAATCCTCATCATTGGTCAGGAAACTCAGCGCCCGTACCGGAATATTCCAAATCCAGGTGGGGGGCAGATCACCCGGGTCGGTCATACCGTGACCATCTCCACCGTCTACATTCATCCCCGGATAGGCGCTGGAGATGAGGACTTCGGCATCCACGGCAATGTCCCAGCGCCGGTCGTGCTCATCGGACATATACGTCTGCCAGTCATCACCAGTAGCGGGCGAGTCCGGGAAATACGTGAGGGTTTCAAACTGCTCCTGGTCAGTTTCCATCCAGTAGCACACATACCCGTCCCGCACCGCCAGGTGGACCATCCCCTCCGGTCCCAGATCGGTACATAAGTGCTGGGAGCTAACTTCGCGCCACGATCCCACTGCTGTGGCCTGGCCCTCTACCAGTGGTGCCAGAGAGAATTCAGCCAGTATGGCACCATCGCGCTGTACCTGCAATTGGCCTTTCGCAATCACGTAGTCATAACCTTGGTGTTGCAAGCTAACTTGAGGCATGTAACATCTCTCCTAAAGTATCTGTAATGACGGTATCCAGCAGACTATTGATTCGCCGTCCGCCTGCGCTAACCTCTCTGGATAGCACTATCTACCGGATAGTTCCGCAACAAACCGTTCTACCTGTGAGTATAGGCTGTTGGTATCAGCGATTCGGGCGATGAGGTCTACCACCGCACTACCTACTACGGCGCCATCGGCGATTTCGCAAACTGCGGCGACCTGCTGGGGGGTGCTGATGCCGAAGCCGACGGCAATGGGCAGGTCAGTAACTTCGCGGATGCGCTGCACCGACTGGTGCAGATCCGCCGGGAGCCGGTCGCGAGCCCCCGTTACTCCGGGGCGCGAGATGGCATAAACAAAGCCGGTGGTGCGGTCGGTAGCCTGGCGAATACGCTCGGGCGGGGTAGTCGGTGCCACGAGGAAGATGGTGGCCAAACTGTGAGCGGCGGCGATATTTACCCATTCGCCGCTTTCTACCGGGGGCAGGTCAGAGACCAGCACGCCGGCCACGCCCGCCTGCTGGCAGGCCCCGGCAAATGATTCCATTCCGAACTGAAGAATAGGGTTGAAGCACGTCATAATGACAAGGGGCACTTCGGTGCGCTGTTTGATCTCCCCCACACAGTCTAACACCCCCCGCACTGTACAGCCCGCAGCGAGCGCTCGCTGGGAGGCGGCCTGGATGGTCGGGCCATCGGCGAGGGGGTCGGAATACGGAATGCCCAATTCAACAATGTCCGCGCCCGCCCGGCTGAGAATATCAACTAATCGGACGGTTTGATCCAGGCTGGGATCACCGGCAGTGATATATATTACCAGAGTGCCGCGGCCCTGCTGGTTAGCCTGGGCAAAAGTCTGTCTTATGGAATTCATCTAATATTTATCCCCTTATGCGTCAGTTCTCAGTAGTTCGCTGACTTCCTGAGCATCCTTATCGCCCCGGCCCGAGAGATTGATTATAACAATCGTATCCTGGTCAAGGGAGCCGGCCATTTGCAGCACATAGGCTACGGCATGAGCACTCTCCAGAGCCGGGATTATTCCTTCTAATTGACTCAGGCGCTGGAAGGCCTTCAGGGCCTGAGTATCAGTTACCGCAGTGTAGTGGGCCCGGCCAATGTCGCGCAAGTAAGCATGCTCCGGCCCGACTCCCGGGTAGTCCAGACCGGCGGCTACCGAATATGCCTCAGAGATCTGGCCATCCTCGTCCTGGAGGATATAGGACGCCGAACCGTGCAATACTCCGAAACTCCCGGCGGCCAGGGAGGCACCGTGTTCGCCCGTATTCAGTCCTTTGCCGGCAGCCTCCACGCCGATGAGTTCGACCTGCTCATCTTCGATAAACGAGTGAAACAGACCAATGGCATTGGAGCCGCCGCCCACGCAGGCCACCAGTTTATCCGGCAAGCGCCCTTCCTTCTCCAGACATTGCTGGCGGGCTTCGGTGCCGATTACCGACTGAAAATCACGCACCATAGTCGGATAGGGATGGGGCCCACAGACACTGCCTAACAGATAGTAGGTATTTTCCACATTGGCCATCCAGTCGCGGATGGCCTCATTCAGCGCGTCCTTGAGCGTGCCGCGGCCCGATTCAACAGGTCGGACCTCCGTCCCCAGCAGTTCCATGCAGAAGCAGTTCAGGGATTGCCGGCGGATGTCTTCTACGCCCATGTAGACTACAGTCTCCATCCCAAACAGAGCGCCCACAGTGGCAGCAGCTACCCCGTGTTGGCCAGCCCCGGTCTCAGCGATGAGCCGAGGCTTGCCCATGCGCTGAGCCAATAGCGCCTGACCCAGGCAGTTGTTGATTTTGTGAGCGCCGGTATGACAGAGGTCCTCGCGCTTAAGGTATATACGCGCCCCACAGACTTCACTGAGTCGCTCAGCCAAGTACAGAGGCGTAGGGCGACCGGCATATTCACGTAGATAGTAATCCAACTGACGCTGGAACTTCTCATCCGCCCATGCTTCTTCGTAGGCTTGCTCAAGTTCTTCCAGCACCGCCATCAGGGTCTCAGGGACATATTGACCGCCATACTGACCAAATCGCCCTCTTGAGTGGAGCACAGTTGTTTGTTTGATTTCCATGTATGTACCGCCTTTCAGTGATATAGCGCAGGTTCTCTAACCTGCGACCGATTACAATGCGCGGACCACTCTCATATCTACTGTGGGAGGGCCATCCCTGGCCCGACTATGGTCGCGACAGGAATGTCGCTCCTACAATCAGAAGGCTTATTGGAGCAAAGATGGCCCGGCCACGAAGTTGTCAACACTTCACCTTGGACACACCGGTCAGCGACCGCACCGCCACGTCAGGCTCGTCACTCTTCATCAGAGCAGTTCCCACCAGCACCGCATCAACGCCGGCGGCGGCCAGCCGCTCCACGTCCTGGCGCGTGGCGATACCGCTCTCACTGACCAGCATCGCATTCTCCGGTGCCTGCTGGGCTAAGCGCTCGGTCACGGTCAAGTCTACCTGGAGTGTGGACAGGTCACGGTTGTTGATGCCAATCAACTGAGCGCCAATCTCAGCGGCTTGCGCCATCTCCGCCTCATTGTGCACTTCCACGAGCGCCGCCATGCCCGCCTCGGCTGCCAAATCATGCAAACCGCGCAGCGCCGACGCCTCCAGGATGCTCACTATCAGCAGAATTGCGTCGGCCTCCAGAGCCCGCGACTCATAAACCTGGTAAGGGTCAAAGATGAAATCCTTGCGCAGTATCGGCAGAGGCATACGGCTCTTGGCTCGCCTTATGTAATAGGGCTCGCCGTGGAAATAGTTGCGCTCAGTGAGCACACTCAGCGCTGCCGCGCCGCCGCCACAATAATCTTGAGCAATGATGCGCGGGTCAAAGAGCGGCCCCGCCAGTTCACCCGCAGAGGGGCTGGTCGGCTTAATCTCCGCAATCACCGCCACTTCGGGGCCTTGCAGGTTGGCCCGAAAATCACGGGGCGCGGGCAGTTCGGCAATGCGTTCGCATAGTGCCGACAGAGGCGTATCGCGCATTTCATAGGTCAGTTCCTGCCGCTTGCGCTGTACTATTTCATCCAGAATTGTTCCAGTGGACATTGGTACTCTCGAATATAGCACAGGTTTCCTAACCTGCGCAATGGCGAGGTTAGAGAACCTTGCCTATGCGGAACGCGCATTCTACAACGATTCCGACTTGTGGACCTGAGAGAACTCGCGCAATGCCTGCAGCTTCTCCAGCGCTGCTCCTGAGTCCAGGGCTTCAGCAGCCTGTTGCATTCCTTCGCCCAGGTCGCTGACTAATCCTCCTACATATATGGCCGCGCCGGCGTTGACCATCACAATATCATAGCACGGACCACCGTTGCCCTCCAACACTGATAATAGCACTTGGGCTGAGTGCGCTGTGTCACCGCCTTGTAGACTTTCCGGCTCAGCAGCAAATACCTCCAGCGCTTCGGGCGTGAGGCTGTAGGTCTCTATCTCGCCGTCTTTGAGTTCCGCCACCAGGGTCTCCCCTACCGTTGATATTTCATCCATTCCGTCCCGACCGTGCACTATCATAGCCTGCTCGGTGCCGAGATGTCTGAGGGCCTGAGCCATTGGCTCCACCCAGGCCGCCGAGAATACACCCAATAGTTGACGAGCGGCTCCAGCCGGGTTGGTCAGCGGGCCTAACATGTTGAAGACAGTGCGCACACCCATTTCCCGTCGCGGCCCGATGGCATACTTCATCGCCGGGTGCAAGTTAGGGGCGAACAAAAACCCGATGCCCACTTCGTCAATGCACTGGCCCACCGCCTGTGGCTTCAGATCAATGTTGACGCCCAACTCAACCAGCACATCCGCGCTGCCGCAGGCGCTGGACACTGAGCGGTTGCCATGCTTGGCGATGGGCACACCGGCTCCTGCTGCCACCAATGCCGCGCCCGTAGAGATATTAAAAGTGTCCAGACCGTCACCGCCCGTCCCGCAGGTATCCACCGGGTCGCTGCGGTTAGTTTCAATACGGACACAGTGCCGCCGCATAGTGCGGGCAAAACCGCAGATTTCCTCGGGAGTTTCGCCCTTCATACGAAGCGCCATCAACAGCGCCCCAATTTGGGCTTCACTGGCCTGCCCTGACATTATGTAGTCCAGCACCGCCTCACCTTCCACCGCCGTCAAATTCTCTCCTGCACTAAGTTTTTCTAACACTTCAGGTATCATTGGCCTCACTCCTTTCGTGCAAATGCGGGCCGGCCTCGCTTGGCTCGACACGGCCCCTCCGAACGACTATCGCGCTTGCGCCGCCGAAGCAGCTTTGGCGCGCAGGCGCGACAAGAATGTCGCTCCTCCGACGGCAACGACTATCAGAGTAAGCATGCCCCTGCCACAGGTCGCTTAATAGCTTTCATTGAAGCCGCAGGAAATTACGAAGCAGGTCCATCCCCGGCTTCGTCAGAATGGATTCGGGATGGAACTGCACCCCTTCTATGGGGTATTGTTTGTGGCGCAGGCCCATTATTTCGTCCTGATCGGTCCAGGCGGTGATCTTCAGGCAGTCGGGCACCGACTCGGGCAGCACTACCAGTGAGTGGTAACGCACGGCCTCAAACGGATTGGGCAGCGAGGCGAAGATAGTGGCGTCGTCGTGGTAAATGAGCGAAGTTTTCCCGTGCATAAGCCGGGCGGCCCGGTCTACGGTGCCCCCGAAAACTTCGCCAATGGCCTGATGGCCCAGGCATACGCCCAGGATGGGCACTCGTCCGGCCATTTTCTCAATCAGCGCGCAGGTTATGCCCGCCTGCTGAGGCGTCCCGGGCCCTGGCGATATGACAATACGCTGCGGGGCCATCTGCTCGACCTGCTCCACGGTAATCTGGTCATTGCGCTGCACCACGAGTTCCTCGCCCAGGATGGCCAGGTATTGATAGAGATTGTAGGTAAAGGAATCGTAGTTATCAATGAGCAAAATCATAACAATCCCTCCTCAGCCAGCCGCACTGCTTCCAACAGAGCCTGGGACTTCATCAGAGTTTCCCGGTATTCAGTGTCAGGATCGGAGTCGGCCACAATGCCGCCGCCAGCCTGGATGTAGGCCGTATCACCTTTGACCACAAAAGTACGTAGAGTTATACAAGTATCCATCGCCCCCGAGAAACTGAAATAACCCACCGCTCCACCATAAGGGCCACGCTTGAGCGGCTCCAACTCCTCAATGATCTCCATAGCGCGAATCTTCGGGGCGCCGGTCAGGGTCCCGGCAGGGAAGGTAGCCCGCAGCAGGTCAAATTGGTCCTTATTCTCCCGCAGCCGACCGCGCACGTTGCTGACCAGGTGCATAACGTGAGAGTAGCGCTCCACGGTCATCAACTCGTCCACCTGCACCGAGCCCGGCTCACAGACCCGGCCAATGTCATTGCGATGCAGATCAACCAGCATTATGTGTTCGGCCCGCTCTTTCTCATCGGTCAGCAGTTGCTCCTCCAATTCCTCATCTTCTGCCTCAGTCTGGCCGCGCGGACGGGTGCCGGCAATCGGTCGGGTCACTACCTCACCCCTGTCCTCAGTCACCAGGACCTCGGGCGAGGCCCCGATGATTTTTAGATCGCCGAAACTCAGGTAAAACATATATGGGGAGGGATTGATGGCGCGCAGTGCTCGGTACAGACTGAAAGTGTCGGTATTGAGTTTGGTGCTCATCCGGTGGCCCACCACTACCTGAATAATGTCGCCGGCCGCAATGTACTCCTTGGCTCGCAGGACTGCTTCGCGGTGCTGGGCCCGCGTCATCGTCGAGTTGAGCGCGGATGGATCAGCCGGTACACTACTCTTTATGGACGACGGACTGGAACGAGGCACTGGCTGCCGTAGACACTCAACGATGTCTTCAATGCGCCCAATAGCGGCCCAGTACGCTGCTTGAGGATCATCATCAATATGCGCATTAGCCAGCACCCGGACCCGATTAAGCACATGATCAAATACCACCAGAGTATCGGTGAGCATAAAGTAGCAGTCGGGCAGATTCAAATCATCGGGGTTCTCATCGGGGAGTTGCTCGAAGAAGCGGACCATATCGTAACCGATGTAGCCTACCGCCCCCCCCGTGAACCGCTCCCAGCCAGGCAGAGGGACGAACTGGTATTCAGCCATCAACTGTTTGAGGATATCCAGAGGGTCCTGGTCGCCGTTCAGCGTCAATTCCTGGGAGTCACCGTTGGTGGTGGTAACCACCTGGCGGCCCTTGCTGCGGAATAACCGGTAGGGGCTGGTCGCGAGGTACGAATAGCGGGCAATGTTCTCCCCCCCGGTGACGCTCTCCAACAGAAATCCGTAGCCATTGGCATTCTCGCGCAGTTTCAGATAGGCCGAAGTAGGAGTTTCCAAATCGGCGACAATTTCCCGGTAGACCGGGACCAGGTTGCCGGCCTGGGCACGGCGCATAAACTCGGGCAGGTCAGGAGTATACATTGTGGTTGGACCTCTCACTTCATATAGGATCGCTGGCTAAACGCAAGGCCAGCGGAATGCTGCACTGAACAAAGCTGTCCCCGCCACCTTACCCCCCATAATCCCCCCGCAAGCGGGGGGACACAAGGGGGTAAGAACCTTAGCCAGGAGCGGTCCCGGGGACTGTGCCCCTCGCCCGTAAGCAGCGCGTTGACGAATTGTCTTAGCTCTCCCGTGGCCATGTTATCACCTTCCTTCGTACGGCATAGTCTGTAGCTACGGATCGGTGGCGGGCCAGTCCCAAGCTTGCCGAAGGGCCCGCCACAGTTGACCGGCTGCCGAGGCGACCTCCATCGCCTCTTCCGCTGCTCTCCTGCAGCGGCTGGCATTCCGATCTAACCGAGAAACTGCTAAACGGTCTTGCCTCTCGTTCGGTGGCACAGGCATCCTGCCTGTGACTTCGTATGATTCCCACGGGCTGGAAGCCCGTGCCACCAAATTCTTAAAGGAACGGGGCGGGTGCCATTTTCTGCGGTCGGCCCACCCCTGAAATGAAAAACGCGGGCCGACTCTGAGAGTCCGACCCGCTGTTTGGTGCTTACTTTGGACTTATACTGCTACTTGCTCATACACGCACCCGCGAGCCGGCTCTGGCTAAACCAGAACCACCAATAACCAAAAAACCAGTTGACCCGCGGTGCATTATCAGGCATTTTTCTATCGTCTGGATAAGAGTATAGCACTTTCCCTGATTCCTGTCAAGGGGTATATCGGCAGTTGTAAAAGATGCGTTGAATAATCGGCCCAGTACGCTTGACACTTGGAGGAAGGAATGATACAGTTAAGCGAAGAAATACACAGGTGTCCGACGATTGGTGCGCCGGCACCGGGAAGATGTCGCTTATGCGCAGTGCAAGGATACTGATAAACGTGATGTTAGTCGGGTGCATGTTGCCCATGGTGGCAGCGGCGGACGCGATCGCACCGTGGCCAGTAGCCAGTCAGAATATCTCTAATACGTCGGGTTATGGGGATTACCGCCCGCAGGTCAATGCCAGTGGCTGGGTTACGTGGTACGGCTTCGAGGACGGCATTTCTCAGACTGAGATTTACGTTTGGGACGGGCAGTCCAAGTCAAACATATGCTCTCCATTTACTGACAAGGACCGCCACGATATCTACCCACAGATCAACAGCAGCGGCCAGGTTGTCTGGGCGCGCGAACGTTCCGGTATTTTTCCCTACGACGAGATCTATTGGTGGTACGGCACTTCTCCGGAGCAGATCACTTTTACGTCTGATCGGGATGATTACGCGCCGCAGATCAATGACGATGGCTACGTGACGTGGTACGGCGATCCGAGTTGGGAGACCTACATTGACGAGAATGACATCTACGTGTGGGACGGAGACTCCACAACCAATCTGTCTAATAGCTATCAGTACGAGGACCGCTACCCAACAATCAATGATAGCGGCTGGGTGGCGTGGCAGGGCAAGACAAGTGAGGAACCCGAGTACGAGATCTACCTATGGAACGGAAGTTCCACAGCCAATATTTCCAACAACTCAGACTATGCGGATGCTGGTCCACAGATCAATAACAGCGGCTGGGTGCTGTGGGAGGGGGGGGCCATTGACCCTTGGATCGAAGTCTACGTTTGGAAAGGAACGTCCAAAGTCAATATCTCCAACAACCCAGGGCGCCACGACTATGCGGGGGGGATCAATGACAGCGGCTGGGTGACTTGGGCAGGGGGCACGGAGGAAAGCGACATCTGGAAAAGCGAAATCTACGTTTGGGACGGGACCTCAAGTATCCGCATTTCGGATAATCTCGGTTACAATGACACGGCATGCCGGATCAACGAAGCCGGTGATGTCGTGTGGAGCGGATACGACGGCAGCGACTATGAGATCTTCTATTGGGACGCGGGGACCGGTGTGGTGTGGCAGGTTAGTGATACCGACTATAATTGCGAATACCCTCAGATTAATGGCAAGTGGATAGCCTGGCAGGGCGATGGCGAAATCTGGATAGCCGATGCCGACGATATTCCGGAACCGACGACGGTGGCTCTGTTTGCTCTGGGGCTGGTTGGCCTGGGGGCGAAGCTGCGCCGGCGTAAACTCAGTTAAACCGATTAGGGCCGGCCTCGCTATGCTTGACCGGCCCCTCCAACCGACAAATGAGACTATCAAGAGGCCGACTGAATAGTCGGTCTCTTTGCTGTGACCAGTGTGGGCGAAACTTGCTCGCCAGCGGCAAATTCCGCGCGCCCGTGCTAAGCTTGTCAAAGTACCATTGGACATACCAACAAACCACAGGTCAGAAAGACTTGCGGAGCGGGTCGAAAACTGTCATACTATCGGGGAATAGAGGGAGCAGAGGAATAAGAGTAGGACCAGTACAGCGAGGTTGCCCTTCGACAAGCTCAGGACAGGCCCTTCGGCTTTGCTCAGGGCGGTGAGCCTGCCGAACCGGAGAACCT
>JALGUR010000078.1 GCA_029820565.1 Candidatus Zipacnadia bacterium | reverse complement strand
TCATCTTGCGAATAGTAAATCCGTCGTCCTTGATTTCGCCGCGAATCTCAGGGGATAGTTCACACTCTGCCTCGGGCAGCCCACCAATTCCCTCCAGGAACTTCTCCCGCACATACCCGCGCCACTCCTCAAATTCCCCAATAGATTCAATGGCATCTTTGCGGGCATTGCCGTTCCTCATGGCCGCTTCATTGCGGTGGTACAGGTGCAGCTGCAACTGCGCTTCTACGTCATGCCAACCGTCCAAGTATGGGCCAATTGCCTCCATCGTAGTATCTCCTTAGTGCAACCAATTATACTGATGAATGGCTGTCTGTGGGTCTGGCTGAGGACTATCCCGGGCAAATTCAGTTGCCTCCGCAACTGTGGCCTGAGCCTGGTTGTGCAATTCATCGGCTTCGGCCTCAGATATTACGCCATCAGCAATTAGTCGCTCTCGCATCAATGTCAACGGGTCACGCGCCGCCCAGTTCGCCTCTTCGTCAGCAGAGCGATAAGCGCAGTCATCGCTTTTAGAGTGGCCGAATATGCGATAAGTTTTGGCTTCAATAAATGCCGGCCCGCCCCCGTCTCTGGCCCGCTGTGCAACCTGCTGAGTAGCCTGTCGGACGGCAAAATAATCGTTACCGTCAACTGCCACGGTGAGTAGACCGTAAGCCCGTGCTCGGTCGGCAATGTCGGCATTCTTAAAAGCCTGGTCAAGCGGTGTGCTCATAGCATATTGATTGTTCTCGCAGAAGTAAACAATAGGCAATTCCCAGGTAGCACCAATGTTGACCGCTTCATGAAAGGCACCGGTGCCCGTGGCGCCATCACCGAAGAAACAGAGCACTATCTGACCGGTATTCAGCAGTTTCTGGCTGAGAGCAGCCCCGGTGGCCACGGGAATCATCCCGCCAGTAATCCCGTGCATGCCCAGAAAGCCAATGGAGAAGTCAGCCATGTGCTGAGAGCCACCGCGACCGCCAGCGTATCCGGCCGCCTTGCCAAACAACTCGGCCATTATGCGCCCGGCATCGCCCCCTTTGGCAATAAAATGCCCATGGCCGCGATGATTGGAACTGACCAGGTCATCGGCTTGCAGGGCCGCGATCGCGCCGACGGCACAGGCCTCCTGGCCGGCACATAGATGAGCGGTTCCCGCGATTAGCCCTTCGCCAAACAACCGGTCAACCGTCTCTTCAAAGCAGCGAATAACTAACATCAACCGATAGTGCTTGATCAACTCCTCAGTGGGAAACATTAGCCAGCATCCCTCAATATTATTGCGGCGGCCCGTCCGTCTGCGGTGGTTCGGGCAATCACCACAGTATCGGCAACTGCTTTGCCCAACTTCCATGTGCCAATCGCGGCGGCCACATCCAGAGCCAGAGCAGCCCCGAAAGTGTGGCCATAGGCGGCGGGTGGCTCAAATACAGGCGGAATTTCGTCAAGTTGCGCCATTTGCCCTGCCTGGGCAATAGCCCGCTGCCGGGCGGCGGTGGAACTGTGGTCAGCGGCGAGGGCACAACTCAAGACTTCGGCCAGGACAGGCGCCTGCCGCTTTTGGGCAAGGGCTTCGTCCTCCATAACTATAATGCAGGCACCTTCGGCGGGGATGGCCACTGGGAGATTGGCCTGGTGACTCAGCCCCGCACCCAGTGCATTACTCACCGCGTCTACACCACCGGCCAGGATAACCTCAACCTGACCCCAGCGTAGAGCCTGCTCGGCATAATGTAGCGCTGTCCCCGCCGAGATATCGCCATCACAAAATGTGGGAGTAGGGCCCTGGATATTATATTCAATGGCCGCGACACTACCCGGTGTATTGGCGAGACTGTGCATAAAGACTACCGGTGAAGCCAGGCGGGCTCCTTTAGTGCGGATACGGGCAGTATTGTTCAGCATAGAATCCAGACAGCCAAACGCGGTACCCAGAGACAGTCCTACCCGGGGATGATTCAAGTTAGGCCAGTCAAGGTGAGCATCGCGGACCGCCAGATAGCAAGCAGCCAGAGTGAACTGCGAGCAGCGGTCTAAATAAGTCTTCTCACTTTCTAAGTAGTCCGCCACCTGGAAATCCTCACATCGCAGGCAGGTAGTATCTGCTCGCCTATCCGTCTCTCCATTTCCTTGAGCGAGTGTTTGCCAGAACTCCTCTCGACCCGCAGCCATAGTACAGAGCGGTCCGATACCGGTTATTACAATTTTTGGGGTCGGTTCAGCCATGAGCTACACTTCGTTCGTCGGATCAGTGGCACGGGCGGTGCGCAGTATCACGCAGGCGTTGCTGCCGCCGATGCCGGCGGAGATTGTCGCGGCGCACGAGATTGAACTGGGCCGGGCCTCATTAGGCACATAGTCCAAATCGCATTCTGGGTCGGGCTCTTCATAGTTGACCGTAGGCGGCATCACCTGGTCCTGCAGAGCCTTGACCGTCGCGATGGCCTCGACTAAGCCAGCCGCGCCCATCAGGTGACCAATAGCCCCCTTTATTGAACTGACGCCAATCTCATAGGCATAGTCACTCAGAATTGTCTTAATAGCCTGGGTTTCGGCAGGATCGTGGTATTCAGTGCCGGTGCCATGAGCATTTATGTAATCAATCGCCATGCTGTCAACTCCGGCGTCGGCCAGCGCCGCGTCCAACACCCGACTTATGCCAGCGCCGCCCTTATCGGGCGCGGTAATATGGTAGGCATTGTTATTCTGGGCCCAACCGGCCACTTCACAGTAGAGGCGCGCCCCACGCTCCTGGGCAGAATCATATTCCTCCAATATCACAGCCCCGGCTCCCTCGCCGAAAAGGGTGCCCGAACGGTTTTTTGAGAAGGGCCGGATATCCTCGGCGGTCATAGTACGCAGTACACTCAATCCGGCCAGATGGGATGGCGCCAGAGCATCGTGGCCGGCGGCGAGCATAATGTCCACCTGACCGGATCTGATGAGGTCAAAAGCATAGCCCACGGCGGCTGTCCCCGAGGCACAAGCAATAGACAGCAGACTGCTGGGGCCATTCAGCGTCCAGCAGTCACGCAAATGAGCTACAGCGCTATCAAACCGAAATTCAGTGAAGTGATGAGGCTGAGGAGTTTCACGTATCATACCATCCACAAATCGTTCCCAGGACGTTGCCCCGCCGAAATTGGTGGCCAAGACCATCCCCGTGTCTGTCAACTGCTCCGCACCCAGATCAGCGTCCGCAATGGCCTGATGGGCGGCGCTCAACAAGAACTGGGTCGCTTCGTCGGGAGGGTCAGTCAGTCCAAACTCCTGGCAGTGGAATTCGCACGACGAGACCTCACCGGCGGTTTCATTGCGCAGACCAGTGGGGTCGAACTTCGTTATAGGCTTGATGCCTCGTTCGCCGGCCACAAGCCGCTGCCAGAAGTCAGCGACATTATCACCCAACGGAGTAACCGCACCTAATCCAGTGACCACCACTCTACGTCGGTTCATTCACGCCCTTTCCCTTCGCCGGAGGTAATGGTTTCCTGGTCAGCACTATCCAGTTGTTGCGGCTGGCGCGGGGCTGCCAGCCAGCGGCGCAGTCGCCCCCGGTACAGCCGCCACGTACCACCCACCCGCTGAGCCGGTATGTTCCCTTGCTTCAACAGCCGGTAGACGGTCTTGGGATGTAATTTCAAATACGCCGCTGCTTCCTTGACAGTGAAGACCTCATCATCATCCGCCATCGGCCAACTATCTCCCGGTTTTCCGTATTTTTCTGCTTATTTCTATAGACAACTCAGCAAAGGCTATTGTTCCCCCAGCCGGGCAGATGAACCGAAAATCGCCACCTGAGAAGCCACAAGTTCAAAAAATAACTGCATTTAGGATAATTGCCCTCGGGGTGTATAATGGAGTCTATACTTGTGCAGGTTGATGACTAACGGGACGCGAAATGAATCAGTAGGATAACTGCAAACTCGTTCACATAACAATTCCCAGAAGGATAGTGATTAGGCATGGCAAGCAGACCAGTCCATCTGATGATAGTCGGCGCTCATCCGGCAGATGTTTTTGACCAGGCTGGCGGGACATTAGCTCACCACATCGAGCAAGGCGATCGCGTGACTGCCCTGATTGTAAGCACAGGGTCCCGTTCACACGATTGGCAAAATATTGATGAGAAGATTCGTCGAGGTGGAGACCTGGACTATGAGCAAATGGTGGCTGCCTCCCGCGAGAAGAAGCTGGCAGAAGTGCAGCGAGGCTGCGCCATCCTGGGCATTACCGACATACGGACGCTGGATCACGATGACGATATGGAGATGCTGACCCAGGAGTTGGTGATTGAGATTGGCGAGCAGATTCGCGAAGTAAAGCCCGACATTCTCATCACTCATCACCCCCACGAGGATGGGGGTTATAAGTTGCACGGCTCTGTCGGGCAGGCAGTGCTCTATGCTTATCGCTACGCCGATGGCGCCGGCAGAACCAAGACGCGACCGCACCGGGTTCGTTCCATCTACTTGATGAACCCACTGGTGGTGGACCACGGCGCGGGATTAGGCAGCCTGGGCACTGGCCGCGTGGATCTGTTCGTGGACATAACTGATGTCATCGACAAGAAAATCCGGGCGATGGACTGCATTGCCAGTCAATATTACGGGGGCCCTTATTCCCGCAAGCGTGCCGAAGTCGAAGATGGCGGCATGGGCTATCATGCGGAAGTGCCCTATGCTGAAGCGTTTCAGCGGTTTTTCCCCTGGGTTTGCTACACTCTGCCTATCTCTGACTTCGAACTGCACAAAATGGAAGAAACCAGCGAAGAAACCATGGTCCGACGCTCATGCCTACTGGCCCACCAGGTGCCATTGCCGCCGGATTCAGAGTGGCCCGAATACTCTATCGACAAGGACCTGTACAACTACTGACCATCCTGTCCTGCACGGGTCGGTAAGAAAGAGGGCCGGGCCTAAGGCCCGACCCCTGCATTGCCATCTTTATTAACGGTAGGCGTTAGTACTCAGGCATGGGAGGTGCGGCTGGCTTTTCTTCTTCCGGCATCTCGGCCACCACAGCCTCGGTGGTCAAAATCAGCGCGCCGATACTGGCCGCATTCTCCAGCGCACAGCGTACTACCTTGGCCGGATCCACTACACCATCATCAATCAGGTCTCCGTACTCCTCAGTTAGGGCATTAAAACCAAAAGCATGATCATTATTCTCCAGAACCTTCGCCAGTACCACACTGCCCTCATAGCCAGCGTTCTCGGCAATGTGCCGCAGGGGGTCCCCTAAGACACGTTGAACGATCTGAATGCCTATTTTTTCATCCCCCTCTGCCTTCTTGGCCAGTTTGTCAAGGCCTGCAGCGGCGCGCGCCAGCGTAACACCACCGCCGGCAACGATACCTTCCTCAATACCCGAACGAGCCGCAGACAAGGCATCTTCGTAACGGTGCTTGAGTTCCTTCAGTTCGACTTCAGTGGCTGCTCCGACCTTCATCACCGCTACCCCACCGGCCAGTTTGGCCAGGCGCTCCTCCAGTTTCTCACGATCATAATCGGAGTCAGTGTCCTCAATTTCCCGACGAATCTGAGCAATACGCCCAGTGATGTCTTTATCCGAACCAGCGCCTTTGATGATAGTGGTATCATCCTTGGTCACTACCACCCGCTCAGCCCGGCCCAGATCGTCCAAGGTCACATTCTCCAATTTCAGACCGAGGTCCTCGGAAATAAAGGTGCCGGCGGTCAGAGTGGCGAGGTCCTCCAAGTTACGCTTGCGCCGGTCCCCGAAGCCTGGTGCCTTCACAGCGCACGAACTAACTGTGCCGCGCATCCGATTGACGACCATAGTGGCCAGCGCCTCGGCTTCGACATCCTCGGCTATCACCAACAGGCTGGCCCCAGCCGAAGCCACTTTCTCCAGCAGAGGCACAATGTCCATGGCTGAAGAGACCTTTTTCTCAAACATCAGAATGTAGGGATCCTCCAGCACCGCCTGCATTGTCTCGCCCTCGGTGACGAAGTACGGGGAGATGTAGCCCTTGTCAAACTGCATCCCCTCCACTACCTCTACCTCGGTGATGCCTGTCTTAGATTCTTCTACAGTGATGACTCCATCTTTGCCGACCTTCTCCATAGCCTCGGCAATCACTTTGCCAATTTCGGCGTCGTTGCCAGCAATGCCGGCAACATGGGCAATCTCTTCGGAAGCCTCCAGAGCGTGGGAGTTCTTCTTTATCTGTTCTACCACGGCCGCCGTTGCTTTTTCGATACCTCGTTTAATCAGCATCGGATTGGCTCCGGCGGCAACATTGCGCAGTCCGGCGTGGACAATGCTTTGGGCCAGCACCGTGGCCGTAGTAGTTCCGTCCCCGGTGTCATCGTTAGTCTTGGAAGCCACTTCCTTACACAATTGGGCCCCCATGTTCTCGTATTTGCCCTCCAGTTCTATTTCCTTGGCCACGGTCACGCCATCTTTGGTAATAGTAGGGGCGCCCCATTTCTTTTCCAAGACCACGTTACGGCCCTTAGGGCCTAAGGTAACCTTAGTAGTATTGGCTACCTTGTCTACCCCATCCTCCAGAGCGCGACGCGCCTCCTGATCAAAGGCAATCATTTTCTTAGCCATTTTTATTTCCTCCTTGAACTAAATGTTTTGTAAATCCCTCAGTCCGTGCGAACCGCCAGCACTGCGTCCTCGTCTAACAGGAGATACTCTTTGTCATTGTACTTAATTTCAGTGCCCCCGTAGTGGGCATAGATGACGATGTCACCTTCCGCCAGGCTCACGGCCTTATGTTCATCGTCATCCAACATCATGCCTGCGCCTACCGCAATTACCTTCCCTTCGCGGGGTTGTTTCTGGGCTGCTTCCGGCAAGATTATCCCGCCGGCACTTGTGTCTTCAGCCTCACAAGGCTCAACAAGTACTCTGTTGCCAAGAGGCTTGATCATATTGGTTCACCACCTTATCAGTTGCCGAATTGAAGTACTCAAAAAGACCAGCGACATGTGCCGATTTTACTTTTAGCACTCTCCCTGGCCGACTGCTAATTGTATGATAGCACATTAGCCAGCAAATGTCAAGACTTTACAAGAAGTTCTGATTGAACTTTCGCGTAAAGACTGTATCATGCCTTGGAGCAGACAATATGACCCACGTATCGGCCCGTTGGTTGACCATACTCCCGAAATACTGCTATAATACCCGATATGATAGCCACTGGTGCGTTCCTCAGGAGATGGTGTATATGAACACTCTTGGCCAGAGAAAGTGCGCGGTCAATGTCGTATGGATTATCGCTACATATCCCACGGAGCGAAGTCATCCCGCCACATCTCCTGATAGAGCGACGGCTGTCGGGGTGGCTGGACTCCGCGAGAGGCGCGACGGTTGTCCTGCGCAAGGCTGGAAAGGATAACGCGATGAGTAGTGGGGAGCCTACCCGATTTATACAAGATTTGATTGACAATATTGAGACTGTGATTGTCGGCAAGAGGCGGACGGTAGAGTTAGCAGTAGCCACTCTGCTGGCTGGTGGGCACATGCTCATCGAAGATATTCCCGGGGTGGGCAAGACGATGCTGGCCCGGGCTTTGGCCAAGTCTATTGATTGCAGTTTTAAGCGCATCCAGTTCACTCCCGACTTGCTGCCCACTGACGTTACCGGAGTGTCAGTCTTTGACCAGAGTACTGGTCAATTTCAATTTCGGCCCGGACCCGTGTTTGCTAATGTAGTATTGGCCGATGAGGTTAACCGGGCTACCCCTAAATCTCAGGCGGCTTTGCTGGAGTGTATGGAGGAGTTCCAGGTCACGGTGGACGGCACTACCCACAGGCTACCGGGCCCCTTTTTCGTAATGGCTACCGAGAATCCTATTGAATATGAGGGCACCTATCAATTGCCTGAAGCCCAACTTGACCGATTCCTAAGCCGCGTAGAGTTAGGCTACCCGACCCCGACCGATGAAGTGGCCATATTGACTCAACAGGTCATACACCATCCCATAGATGCAGTGGAGTCGGTGATAGACCGCAAACAGGTAGTGCAACTGCAGCAAGCCGTTCGTCAAGTTCATATTGACGATAGCCTCAACGAGTACATAGTCAGTGTAGTAGGTGCTACTCGTCGGCATGCAGCGGTGGAACTGGGAGCAAGCCCGCGCGGCAGTATCGCCCTAATGCGCCTCAGCCAGGCTCTGGCGGCGATTCGCCATCGGGAATATGTCATCCCTGATGACATAAAGCAAGTGGCTCCCACTGGCTTAGGACACCGGCTGATACTGGCGCCGGATGGTCAATTTGAGGGCCTTAGCGCCGGCGAAATCATCCAGCAGATTCTGGAGACGGTGCCGATCCCCTTTAGTCAAGGAGCTCCTCAACTGTGAGGATAGGCAAAAAGCATGCTCTAATCTGGGGCGGGCTATTCTTGTTTATTGTGGCCATTAGTTTGCGGGTAAATCAACTGTTTATTATGGCCGCGGCAGTCGGATTGCTGGCCCCTGTATCCTATCTACTTAGTTCACGCTCACTGCAAAGCCTGCGGGTACGTCGTCTGCTGCCTCAGCGACTTACAGCGGGCGAGTCAGCCGCAGTCCAGTTAATAGTACACAATACCAGCCGCCGGCCTCACTTTCTCGTCCAAATCCAGGACTCACTGCCCGACGGTCTCACGGCACCCGACGGCAATGAGCATCTAATAGTAGACTTGGGAGCCAGAGAGCAGCGAACCATTACCTATAAGATGTTGCCGTTGCGTCGAGGTGTATATGAATTATCACCACTAACACTCCTCACTAACGACGCCATCGGCCTGTTTGAATTTGCTACCAGCGCTGCCCAACCTCAGCAACTGGTGGTCTACCCCAAGCCGATAGCGTTGCCTGATATGTGGCCTGAGGCAGCAAGGGCCGCAATCTCCCCGAAGACGAGGAAACGAATCCGCGGCCGGGAGCCAGACCTGTACGGCGTTCGCGAGTATGTGCCTGGAGACGACCTGCGGCGCATACACTGGAAAGCCACAGCTCACCGTGGCAAATTGACGATAGTTGAGCGGGAACGCCCTCAGGATATGGCGGCGGTGGTGATATTAGACCTGTCGCGCCACGTCCACAGCGGCCGGGGCAATGAAAGCAGTCTGGAATATGGGGTCACTCTGGCCGCTAGCCTGCTGGTCCAGGCGCTGGCGCAAGGCAGACGGGCCAGCCTCATAGCCCAGGGGGAAGTTGATCATAGTGTGCCTGCCTGCGAATATCCTGGTCAGCGGATACCATTTTTGGAGGCATTGGCCCGCGTAGAAGCCCACTGCTCACAGTCGTTGCACACGATAATCAACGAGAAGAGACAACAACTCTATCAAGTCGGCAGTGTAGCGGTAATATCTCCTCAGGTCGACCAGCCGATGCTGAGATTAGCAACGGCCCTGCAAGAATGGGGTAATTCGGTAACTTGGTTCTCATTGGCAGCCCCCACTTTCGAAGACCAGGGAGGCGGCGAGGGCCGCTATCAGCGCTTTATCACTGGTCTGCGTCGCCGGGGATGTCGAACCCATAGCATCCGAGGTGGAGCGGGGCTGGCATCTGCTATAGGCGGGAGACAGCGAATTGCAAGGCCAGCGTAGCAAAGTGGCCCGACAACTGCCATTATTGGCTGGGCTCTATGTAGCCTGTACCGCAGCCGCGGCCGCGATTTCTGTGACTATTGACGAGCCGGCCTACGAATGGACTCTGCATTTGACCATCACCGCTGGGCTGCTGATTAGCCTGCTGGCAAGTGGGCGGCGACGTAGTCCCGTTCTGGTGGCCGGCCTGATTATCGCGGGAGCCTTTGCTGCCTACGCGGTGCGCGATGTCGGGGCGGTGCCGCTGCTTTTGCTATATCCGCCGGAAGTACTAACCAGCAATGATGTAGCATTGGCCGCGTTAATGGCGTGGCTTATGGCCGGGTTGTGCTTTGTGCAAGTGCGGCGGGAGAATGCTATCTTATGTCTCGTCGCGGGTCTGGCGATATTGGGGTTAATGGCCACCATCAATCTCAACTCCGAACTGTTGGTTATCTTTGCCGTGTACCTGTTTGCCACTATTTATACCTGGGCTTATGACAATTTGCTCGCCAGACATCAGGCAGCCGGGGCCACAAAGCAGATGCCCTGGCTGGCGTGGGGACGGCGGCAACTGCCGTCGGTCGCCCTTCTGTTTGTGACGATGACAATGGTAGCCGTCGGGGTAGGCAATGGCCTCTACTACCTTTCGCCTAAACTATTTGCTGGATTGCCTCACATATCCCGCCGGTGGCAGCCCCCAACGCCACCAGTACGCAGTCGTCTCGCATTCGGCAATCAGTTCCCCGTGGGAACCGGACCGATTCGACTGTCCAACCGCGTTGCCTTCACCGTCAACGCAGATTACCCGGCTCAATGGCGAGGTCAAGTCTATCCCACCTATGACGGCCGCCGCTGGCTCTGTGACCAAAATCAACAGTTCTTACCTACTACCAGCGGTGGGCGTTATGTGGTACCGGGAACTGACGAGTTGCAAGGCTTAAGGAATCGGCAGACTTTCCGCCTAACCACTGCTGCCGATTCAGCCCTATATGCCGCGGCTCACCCGCAACAGTTAACTATTCGGCAGAGACCGAACTCCCTCTGGGGTCTGCCCCCCTTAATGGCTGACAGTTGCGGCAACATAACTGCCATCAGGCAGGCCCTGACGGGGACCGAGTACGAAGTAATCTCAATAATGCCGAAGTTCACCCAAGCCCAATTGGCTACGGCTCGGGCTGACTACCCTACGGCGCTCCGCGAAGACTATATTGACGAAGTACCTCTGGAATGTCAGGCGCGGCTTAATGGCCTGGCTGCGCAGATTACTACCACGGCGAAAACTCCTTACCAAAAAGTTGAGGCAATCCTTTCCTATCTATCCGAGAATTACCTTTATACCTATAACGCCCCCGCCGTGCCCCAGGGCCGAGACGCCGCTGTACACTTCTTGTTGCGTAGCAAGCAGGGAGCCTGCGATCTGTTCGCGACGGCCGCGGCGGTCCTGTGTCGCCTGACGGGCATACCGGCGCGTGTAGTTACGGGGTTTGCTACCGGAGAGTATGATCCTGACCAGCAGATCTATGTGGTGCGGGGCACTGATGCTCACGCTTGGGTGGAGGTCTACTTTACTGGTCTGGGTTGGGTGCCGTTTGATCCCCAGGCCAGCGAAACCTTGGAAGAACAGACCATGGGCTCACTATTCTTCCGCCATCACCAGTTTATGTTGGTAGCCGGTAAGGTCACTCGTACGCTTCTGCCGCCGCTGGCGCTGGTAGTGGTATTAGGATTAGCCGCCAGAGCCTTGGTGGACCCGCGCTTGATCTACCCCTGGTGGCATAGATGGCGCACCTCCCGTCAGCCGTGGTCCCGGCTCGAGCGACAGTGGCGTCGGTTCTATCAGATTGCATCGCAAAGGCGCGGCCAGCGGCCTCAGCAATCTGATAGCCCTTGCCAATTGCTGTCAGCCGCTCAGCGCGACGACCTGCTGTCCCGGGGAATATATGCTATGCTGTGCCGGGCTACTGACGATCTGTGTGAACTTAGATACTCGGGCTCGCCGGTAACAACCACCCAGGTGCGACGACAGCAGCGCCGATGGGCGTGGCTATGCAGGAGGATACAGGCAGCGTTGCGGCGAAAGTAATACGACAGGAGCATCATTCCCGTCCCGCTTGCGCACTGAAGTCACTTTGCCGGCGTAACCGTGATTAGACCCGGCTTGCTGGTTGATTGACGATTGTTGTTTCACGAGGGCCTTCCTATCCCTGATATCTATCGCGGCAGGGATGCCGCTCCTGCGAAATGGGAACTTTGTCGCCGACCGGACCCGCCATTTATCCGGCTCGGGCGGAGATGCGGGTAAAACGCTCCTCTTGCAGTAGAAGAGATTGTCCAGTATGTCTGCACCAACCCGAACCAATGAAATTGACCCCTCGGCACAGGTGACCTTGCTATTTGGTGATGCCGAAGTTCTCAAGCGGCGAGCTATTGACCGGATCAGCGCGCTATCTGCGTCGGGTGAAGAACCGGGTGCCGACCTGACCGTCGTTGAAGCCTCCGAAGTCGCGTCGCAAAAGGACTTAAGGGCTCTGCTCGCCGATCTTGGTGCCTTGTCGCTACTGGCATCCGAGCGCATTATACTCATTAAGCGAGTAGACGCCATGACTACTGATGACCAGCGTAGCGTAGCCCAGGCGCTGGAACGGCTACCTGAGGGAACGAAGGTGATTATGACCGCCGGGGAGGAAACCGGCAAGGGGAAGTCACGGCGGCCACCGGTAGCAGCAGAACTGGCCAAGGTCACTAAGAAATTAGGTCAGGTGCGGGAGTTCTCCAGTCCCCACGAACGTCAACTACCCCAGTGGACAATCCAGGAGGCCGAGCAGCTGGGCAAGAAGATCTCGCCCCAGGCCGCGGAACAGCTAATAGAACTCACCGGTGGCAGTATAGATCGAATTGCTGCGGAACTGGAGAAAATTGCTCTGTACGTGGGTGAAACGCAAGTTATTGACGAGGTGGCCGTGGCGGCAGTAACGTCAGTGAGCCAGCAGGCTACTAATTTTCAACTGGCCGACGCAATCGGAAATCGCGATGCTCCCACAGCGCTACATGCTCTATCTGTACTGCTCCCGTCAACTGCTGCCCGAGGTGCGGGGATACCTCTGGTGGGTATGATTGCCCGTCAGTTGCGGCTGATCTGGCAAATCCGCGCGCTGGCCCGGGAAGGCGTGCGTCTGGACCGCGGCCAGCAAGTGCCTGCGGAATTGGCCGAGATGCTCCCTGAACACCAATGTGTTATTGATGCCGTCGGCAACCGCGACTGGTTAGCCCGCAAGTTGACAGCTATGGCGCATAATTTTACTGACCCCCAACTGGCCCGCGGGCTGGCCCGAGTGCAGCAAACCGACCTCATTCTCAAGGGCCAGGCTGAGGAGAATATTGATGACCGACTGGCCTTGGAGACCCTGATTGTGGAGTTGTGTCAACTGTAGAGTCCGGCTTGCAGGAGTGGCCGTCTGGAGGGGCAGAGGTGACGCGCCGGAGGCGCGGCATCTTCCGCTCGGTTGTTGCCGTCCCGCACGGTGGGCACAAATTGCTGCGCCGTAGCAAGTTTCGCCCCTACATGAGGAACTGATCGCCTGCCGCGGTCGCAGGGCAAGGTCGCAAAGATATGTTAGACTTAATATTCTTCGTGGGCGTAAGCCTCATGGCAGCGCTACTGGGCGCCGCAATTGTATCCCTGGCGCGCGTTAAGTTTACTTCCCGTCTCGAAGAGGCGTTGCTCTACCTTCCCCTGGGTTACTTAGTCCTTGCCTATCTGATTGCTTTGCTGGGCTTGTTAGGTCTGTTAAGTCTGGCGGGAGCATTGACCGCGTTAGGCGTGGTATTGTTACTGGGTCTGTTAGCGGCTCGCCGTGTGATAGAAACGGTGGGCCAGACTGCCGAACGGATAAAGCGGACTCTGCTGGCTTCGCCGAATCGTTGGCTGTACCGGTTTCTGCTGTTGTGGGGTCCGGCCCGATAACCTGGACTGGGATGGCGTGGCCGAGCATCTGGCGATGGCCAAATTGTGGGCCCAGGCCGGACAAATAAGACCGCTGTGGTTTATGCACCACTCCCAGTTTCCCGCCACCGTGCAGATGCTGTACACGCTGGCTCTGCTGTTTCGGGGGCCGGTAGCGGCCAAACTATTTCACTTTGCCTACGGGATCATAGCGGTGGCAGCAGTCTTCTTGCTGACCCGGCGGCATATTAGTAGGTCAGCGGCTCCGTGGGCGGCCGTTGTTCTGGCTACTACGCCCGTTTATGAGTGGCTCTGTGGCGTTGCCTATGTGGACCTGGCGGTGGTCGCCTACATTCTGCTGGCAGTTCATTTCTTCTTAGCCTGGGTAGAGCAGCGCCGGCTGATGAATATCATACTGGCCAGCGTTCTGGCCGGGGCGGGTATGGCCGCAAAAATGCAAACGCTGCCCTATTTCGGTGTCCTACTCGGAATAGCAGCGTATGTGGCCGTCCGCGCCCCCCAACGCCAGCAGTCACAGTCATGGCGGCATGTGGCCCTCTTCGCAGTGGTGGGGACATTATTGGCCTCGCCGTGGTATGTGAAAAGTTGGGTAATCACGGGCAATCCCGTATATCCGTTCGCCTACAGTGTTTTTTATGGCAAGCAGTGGTCGCCGCAACAGGCCCAGTGGTATCGGCGCCATCAGCAGGGCTTTGGGATGGGTGAGTTGCCCAGTCCTGAGGTGATGAAGAACCTGTCGTGGTGGCAACAGCGTCTGGTGGGCCCTCGCGAGCCACTGAAGTTGCTACTGGCCCCCATTAATCTGACTCTCCGGCCCTGGGAGTTCACCGTGCCAGTGGGCAAGGTCGCGGCAGTGGCGCGTATGTCTATTGGTCCCCTGTACCTAATGTTCATACCGGCAATGTCTATTGGTCCCCTGTACCTAATGTTCATACCGGCACTGCTGATTTTCGCTCCCCGACCCCCGAAATTGAAGATTCTACTGATTGTTTTCCTGATTGTCTGGCTGTGGTGGTTGTATTCTATGCAGTTGACACGGTATCTTCTACCCGCCTTGGCCTTGCTGGCACCAGCAGTGGGCTACGCCATAAGGCGCAGCATTGCAGCGGGACCAGTTCTGCGGACTTTGAGCCGAATAACGATCGCTGTGTGGCTGGCAACGGCATTATTGTTCAATGTGCTGGCCGTGACTCCGGCTCTGCCAGCCATCTTCGGTCTGACCTCGTGGGATGCTTACCTCCAGCAAAACCTGGGGGTTTATGGCCCGAGTCAATACATTAACAAGTTCACTCCGCCCGACGAGTACCTGTGGGGCGACTGGCACTATCACCAAATGATAATTTATGATAAAATGAAACAATCAGAGCAACTGGTGGCGGCATATCGGCGTTTGGGCATAACTCATATCCTGATAAACTTAAATTTCTGGCCGGACTTGGCCAGTAGTCAGCAGCCAGATAAGCGCCTGGTACGCGAGGCGATTGGCAACAGGGAATTAACATTGGTTCGTACTCTGGGACAGCAGGGGCAGTATTTGCTTCTGCGCGTGCCGCCCCACCGAAGAGGGCAGTAAGGGACCCGATGAAAGTAGCAATTTTAGCCGGAGGCAAAGGCATCAGGTTATATGGCGAGGGCGCTGGCCAGCCCAAGGCTTTGTTCCCGGTAGGCTCGCGGCCGATAATATGGCATATTATGAAGTTGTACGCGAGCGCGGGCTTTACCGATTTTGTCATCCTCTTAGGTTACCAGGAGGATAGGATTATCGAATATTTTCTACATCAGGCTCCCTATCTGGATAGTGATATACAGGTGAAACGAACTGCGGCTGGCGCGCCGGCTGAGGTTACGGTTTTGAACCAGTCCGCCGAGCCCTGGACAGTAACCCTGTGTCGCACCGGCATAGACTCGCCTACCGGCGAGCGAGTGCGGCAAGCCCGCCCGTATCTGGAGACCGACGAACGGTTCATGCTCACTTACGGCGACGGCCTCTCCGACGTGGACATAAGTGATTTGCTGGAATTCCATAGTGCTCACGGCAAAATCGGGACAGTTACTACCATTAGAGCCTGCTCACAATTCGGACACGTATTCACCGACGAGGCCGGCCTGGTGCAGCGCATTGAGGAGAAGCCCCAGTTGCCCGATTGGATCAACGGCGGTTTCTTCGTCTTTGAGCGGGCCATGTTTGATTATTTGCAACCTGACGACGTCTTGGAGCGTGATTGCCTGCCCCGTCTGGCTGCGGCGGGGGAACTGATGGCCTATCGCCACGAAGGTTTCTGGGCGTGTATGGATACTTACAAAGACACTGTGATGCTCAATGAACTGTGGGAGAGCGGAGCCGCACCCTGGCGCAAATGGTGAGTGAACTAATCTTGTTGCAAAACCTGTAGGAGGGGCATCCTTGCCCCGATATGTGTCCGCGCTTGTTGGCCAAACCTTAGACAATCTATTATTCACGCCGGTCTGGGGTTGCCTTTTGCAACCACCTTTGACCAGCCGTTGGTTAACTCAAAATGAATCATAATGATTGAACCGGAATTCTGGTCGGGACGAAATGTATTGGTGACAGGAGCCCGGGGGTTTGTGGCTGCTCATATTATTAAGCGTCTCAGCGAGGCCGGGGCGCAGATAGTGGGTGTAGAGCGGGACCTATCCCGGACCACCTACTTTGATATGGAGGGTCTCGGACAAGTCGCTATTGTGATACAGGGAGATTTGAGTGACTATGAGTTGATGGCGCGACTGTTGTCCCGATATGGGGTGCAGACGGTCCTCCATCTGGCCGCTCAGGCTTTAGTGGGCAAGGCCAATCAACAGCCTCTGCCGACCTTTGATAGCAATATTCGGGGAACTTACGTGCTGCTGGAGGCGGCTCGCCAGGCCTGGGACGAGGGCCAGGGCACTGTGGAGGGTGTGGTAGTAGCCAGCAGTGACAAAGCCTATGGGCAGCACGCTGAGTTGCCCTATACTGAACAGACCCCACTGGAAGGCCTGCACCCTTATGATGCCTCCAAGGCTTGCGCCGACATACTGGCGCGCACTTATGCCCATACCTATGGCCTGCCAGTAGCGGTGACCAGATGCGCCAATCTGTATGGCCCGGGAGATCTCAACTTCTCCCGCCTCATCCCCGATACCATTCGCGCCCTGTCGGAAGACCGGCGGCCGCAAATCCGCAGTGACGGCAGCCCCCAGCGTGACTATCTGTTCATAGATGACGCTGTGAGTGGCTATCTTACTTTGGCCCAACAATTGGACAATCCACAGGTAAAGGGAGACGCTTTTAACTTCGGAACCGGCGACCCGGTACCAGTATTGCAATTGGTTGAGGAAATCGTGCAGATTGCCGGCGTTCAGGGCTTGGAGCCT
>JALGUR010000137.1 GCA_029820565.1 Candidatus Zipacnadia bacterium | reverse complement strand
TACGTATCCGCCGATCAGCGAGCAAAGGAACGGAGCCAGCACAGCCGGCACCCAGGGGACGTTGCCATGGTAGTAGCTAAACAGGATGGCGAAGGCGACAGCCCCCAGGGCCAGAGTCACCAGGGCTCCGACGACGATGGCAACGAGTTTAGACTTCGTGTTCATTTTTAGCACTCCTTTCTTTCTGTTGAGTATACTTCTGGCCCACTCTACACCTGGCCGAGCAGCAGAGCCAGCACACTGCCCAGCACGTTCATCACCACTTCCGAGATCTCATTCTGTCCTCTGCCCAGCACGTTCATCACCACTTCCGAGATCTCATTCTGTCCTTTCAACACCACTTCCTTCCATCTGCCATCTGATTCACTCTTGGATGAACCAGAGTATCACTGCCGCCCATCAACTCTGCGGTCGAATGACGAGGCCCAACAGACTGCCGAGCATCAATACCAGCGGCGTCCACCAGCCCCGTACCTTCTGAGAACCTTTGGCCGCCCGGATTAGCCGCTCCTGCTCGGCCTCCCGCAGTCTATCCTTGATGCGTTCCTCTGCCAACCGTTGAGCCAGATATGGATCGAACAACATTGCTCTTCCTCCTTCTAAATTCGTTGTTGTGTCACCTACGACAACAATCGTGCACCGCCGCCAGCAACCGTTCCGGCGGGTCGCCCTTGCTGACGAAAGCGTCGGCTCCGGCATCCAGCGCCGCCCGGCGCGCCTCCGGCCGTCCGCTGAGCGCGATCACCGCCAGATGCGGACAAAGTTCGCGCAGGGTAGGTAGCAGGCTATCCGTTTCCAGGCCGGGCAACTCCCAGTCGAGTAACACCAGGTCAGGGCAAGCCGCTTTCACCCAGTCCAGCAGGCCCGTGGCATCAACGGCTTCCCCCAGGATACTGACACCCGGCTGCTGCTCTAACACCAGCCGCAGCGCCGAGCGCACCTTCGATTGATCGTCAGCCAATAAAACACGCATGTGCCTCACACCCATTTACTCATCTGCTCCTTACTCATTTACTTCTCATTTCCGCCCACAGTGTAGCACACAAAACTCCCCGGCGCATCGGCCAACCGGGGAGTTTTGTGCCTGGTCAGGTGGCTAGTCTTTTACCTGGTCAAGTGACCAGGTGCTTTACACACTCTCGTTCGTTCAGCAGTGTGGTTTTGCCAAAGCCGGCCGACGCGGAGATGAGGGTCAGCCTGCGGCGCAGCCCCGCGTTCAGCCGCTCAATCAGGCGATGTAGAGTTTGGTGACAGGAGTGATGCAGTCATCGTGCCGCAATCCTACCACGCTTTTCCCGTACTCCCAAATGGGGGACAGAGGCCCTTTGCTCCGCTGCGTCTGGGCGTTCTTGTGCTTCATTGTGCTCACCTCCCTGACTCCAGCGGCGCTTCGATGGCTTCCAGTATTTCGTCCGCCTGGTAGGCTCGGTTACGAGCCTGCCCGGTGATCTCACGGAGGATACCCGCGTCCTCCAGGCGATTAATGTAGCCTTGGGCTGTCGGTGTGCTGACGTTCAAGGTATCCTCGATCTGATGCACGGTTAGCAGCGGCCGGGCGAAGAGCAAGTCAACCACCCGCAGCAGGCGGGCGGCAGCGCGAGCAGTCTGGAATTGTTCCCGGTAGCGTTCTCGTAGGTTCTGTATCCGCTGCGCACGGGCTACAGCATCCCGCGCCTGGGAGGATATGCCGTGGAAAAAGAAAGTCAGCCAGATTCCCCACGATCCCTGCTGGCTTACGGACAGCAGCAGGTCGTAGTATGTCTGCTGATGGGCGACAAAGTAGGCACTCAAGTAAAGCAGCGGTTCGGGAAGAAGGTTCCATGCGCATAGGAGTAATGTGACCAGCAAACGACCCACACGCCCATTACCGTCCAGGAAAGGGTGAATGGCCTCGAACTGATAGTGAATCAGTCCCAGGCGTGCCAAAGGTGGCAGCGACGCGAGCTCGTGTAGGAAGCGTTCGAACTTGTCCAGTGCTTTAAGCATCTCCGGAACCGGTGGAGGCACGTAGGTTGCATCGTTCAACGTACAACCCGGTGCCCCAATCCAGTTCTGGCTACGACGGAACTCGCCGGGGGTTTGGTGCTCTCCACGCACGCCCGTCATCAGGCGCTGGTGGATTTCACGGATGAGCCGCAGGCTCAATGGGAATGTCTGCAGCCGTTCTAACCCATATTCCAGTGCCTGCACATAGTTGTACACCTCACGGACGTCGGGCTGCTGCTCAAAGAGGGATAGTTGCGCTGCTTCGTAAGCGTAGAGATCAGAGAGTGATGCCTGAGTACCCTCAATACGCGAGGAAAGGACAGCCTCACGACGCACGAAGGGAATCATAAGCAAGTGCGGATTGGGAATGGAACGGCCCAGGCCGGATAACTCCCCCAAGGCACGGTCAGCATCTGATAACGCAGCTACCAGGCTTGGAGTCCAGGCCAGTTTCGGTGGGAGTGGGTTGGGCACATAAGCCCAGTACTGCCCTTCGACGGAGCGCACAATACGTCCGGCCGGGCTATCACGGAATGCTTCCGGGTCCATTGCGGTAACTTCTCTCCATAGTTGAGATGCTTACTAAAGACAACTTGAGTAGAGTATACACCTATTAAAGATTTTTGGCAAAACCTTTATCAGGACAGCGATGAGGTAGACCAGGAAGCAGGGAGGTTTATTGTATCACCAGCACAGGCTGGCCTTCGCCGAAGGTGGCGTATTCGACAGGGCCGCAGGCGGTCTCGATGACCTGCTTTTACCTTCTCCATCAGTTATTCTCCTCTCGCCCTGATGTACTCAGAAACATCCACGTTGTAGACCACGTCCTCGATGGTCCACACGGCCCAGGGCGTGCCCCCTCGTCCAGCCAGGTCGTGGCGGCGGGCGACGGAACCATCACCCCGTGGAAGGTCTGCCAGCCCAGCGGCTCGTTGCGCCAGGGAATCTTGGCCTCGTCCGTGGCCTCCCGGTAGCGCATCGCCTCCAGCGCACGCATCAGCCCGGTCTGCGGATCGAACGTGACGGTGAAGGCATCCTCCTCCTCGCCGAAGGGCACGATGAGGCGGGCGGTGGTGTCGTCAACCGTTTCCCAGCGCGCGCGGGGATCGGTGATGAGTGTTGACGGCAGCCAGACCGCTTCCCCCCACAGGCTCAGATTGGCGGCCATATCAATCTTGGGCTCGTTCTCGATGATGCCGACGGGCAACTCCATGCGGGCATGGCCGTCGAGGTACCAT
>JALGUR010000136.1 GCA_029820565.1 Candidatus Zipacnadia bacterium | reverse complement strand
TGCGTTAGATTGGCTCGGACCGCACCCATATCAGCCGTTGTGATCCTGCCGTCCATGTTCATATCGTAACGTGCGGTTAGCGGAGTAATCGGCTCGTCGAGATTGGCCCGGACCGCAGCCATATCTGCGGTGGTCACGCGCCTGTCAGAGTTCATATCGCCTTTCAGAGCGCTAAGGACCACGTCGGTACCTGCGCTTACCGGGTTGCCAATCACGTCCTGCACGGATGTGCTGACGGTGACCGTATATGTATCCTGATCAGGTAGTTGTGTTGCCAACTCAACGTCGAGGGTATCGTCGCCCTCCAGGGTGACGGTTGCCACCTGCGGGGAGCAATCGCCGTTCAGCACTCCAACAATGCTTACTACACCATTGTTAACGGTGGCGGGATCGAGCGGCTCAGAGAAGCCGAGGCGCAAGCCCCCAACCCCGCAGCTGCGTGGTTCTGCATAGTCCGCAACGATCGATACGACGACCTCACCGACGCCACTACCGTGGGTGCCGGGAACTCCTGGCTCAGTAATCGCGGGCGAGCTGGTATCCACAGTTACCGTAAATCCGTCAATCAGCCTTCCCGAGGTTGTATCGGTATTTGTGACCAACACATCCCACGCGCCGCTCGCCGCGCCGGTCAGGACGAACGTGCAGGTGATCTGAGTAGAACTGACCACTGTGACGTTCGTCGCGATAATATCGGTCTCGCCGGCCTTCTCCAGCTTCACCGTTGCCCCACTGAGGAACCCAGTCCCCGCCAGGTCGGTAATGTCCACGGTGGCATTGGTTTCTCCGGAATTGGGAGTGATGCTGGTTACTGTGGGGGCGGTGTAGTCCTGTATGAAAATATACATACGGGGCCGGTCAACCCCGGCCTCCACCTCAACGCCACCAAGAGTTGCAGAATGACCAAAGAGACTGCTGGTGATGTCGTACAGCCCAGGAGGCAGGTTGGCGAACCTGTACATACCGTCGCTGTGCGTGGTGACACTGATGCTACTTCCTCCGCCGCTGGGCGTCGCCGTAACGGCGGCGCTTTGCGCCACCGTGCCGTAATACTTAACTTGCCCGGAAATGCGCCCGACAGTAGCCCCCCGGTTATCGGCGCCTAGCATGGTCTGGTAGGCATTAATTCGGCCCCAGCCCCAGTACGGATCCCAGCCCGACCCGCCGGATACATTATCGCAGCCTTTTAGGATGGCCTCCCACATCTGCCATACCCCACCCGGTGTGCTCTGGGTAATGCCGTGATATCCCGCGTACAGCGCGGCTAACCCTGCCACGAACGGGCAGGACAGCGAAGTGCCGGCCTGGTACTGGTAGTCAGCTTCACCAGGTTCCCAGCCGACGTCATGCAGGGGTACATGTTCCGTCGGCATCGTTGTCCATGTCAACCAGAATCCCAGTGGATCCAGGGATGCATCACCTGCTGGGGCCGAAACCAGCACGTGGTCTCCGTGGTTGGAGTACGAAGCCGGGCTGTCGAGCGGTTCCCACATTGTGGCGGCCACCGACATCACGCCGGTACAAGCGGCCGGATATACGAGGGTCGAATCGCCATCATTGCCCGCGGCTGCCACAATCAGCGAGCCGTGCTCCCAGGCATAATCTACCGCATCCTGCTCCGCCTGGGAGTAGTAGTAGTCACCGGCACTGATATTGATGACAACCGCGCCATGGTCCACCGCCCACAGGATGCCGGCTACGAGGTCTGCCTCGCTACCATTGCCCGTACCATCAAATGCTTTGATTGGCATTATCTGACAGTTGTAGGCCAGGCCAGCGATACCGTTGCCTGGGTATGTGCCGCCGTTATTCGTCGCCGCACCGATCACGCCGGAGACGGCGGTGCCGTGGCCAAAATCGTCAGCCCAGTCCGTGGGGGCATAATCGCTTCGGACGTTGCGCGCATCGGCAAAGTCTATCTGCCCGCCAAACGCTGCATCGGGACTGCTGCCGCTGGCGTTAATGAAATCAGGGTGAGGTATGGCGTCCGTACCACCAGCATCAATGCCGGTATCAATCACTGCGACCTTCACCGGGTTGCCCGGTTTGGTGGCTGAAATGTAGTAAATACCGGGCCAGACGTTCCATGCCTCCAGCGCATCAATAACGTGCAGGTTCCACTGGAACTCTGTCTCGTAGCCCACGCTAAGATATGGCGCAATCAAGTAGTCGAGGTTGTTGTACGCAGGATCATTGGGCGCTGCCAGCAGCACGCGCCGCCGATGGTTAGGCTCGGCATAGCGGACTCCCTCGATCTGGGCCAGGCTGGCGCACATCGGGCCCACCTCGGCCTCGGCAATTCGCATCACCTTGGCGCCTATCTGGGGGAAACTCCGTATAGTGGTCGCGCCGGCCAGTGCCGTAGCCGCCTGTGGTGAGACCTGGGACAGAGTCGTGTCAAATCCCACCACGATTTCGCCCGGTGCAGCCGCGGGCCCTAGAGACTGAGGCGCCGGAATCCGGGGCATTGGCTGGGCGAAGAGCGTAGAAGTTCCAAGCAGTAAGATGAGGATAATTGTTGAACGTGCGACACTTCCTCGGCATGGTACAAAGTGGTAAGTGGTGGAGAGGTTGTTCATCCCGACCGAAACTTTTCACATATTATACCCTATTTTACAACATATTGAAACCGCTCTGTTAACTGTTTCCGTAAGTTCGTGCGCAAAAGATTGGTAACAACTCAGTCAGGTACTACTGTAGATGACTCAGGAACGAGAATCCCCTGGAAGGTTGACAGGGGCGTGATGAAGAATTACCTTAGACGCGGTTTGATTGTCCCAGCTCTTTGCGCACGGAATAGCTAGCGATTGGCTCTGTGCACTACTATTGCAGTCTGTTGCGCCGACAGTGTTATGCCACTACTAAAACGGAGTGTTTTTGTATGCCTATTGTAGACTCACAGACGGGGGAAGTTAGAGTGAATTATTCAGTGGAGGAACTGGAGGCTAAAGCCCAGGAGATGCGGGCGTGGAGTATGATCTCGATAACGGCCGCTGGTTCCGGGCATACCGGTGGCTGTATGTCAATTATGGATATAACCGCCGGCTGGTTCCGGGCATACCGGTGGCTGTATGTCAATTATGGATATAACCGCCGCGCTATACCTTAAGCACATTCGTCATGACCCGAAGAATCCGCAGTGGTCTGACCGTGATCGGGTCTTTTGGTCAACTGGCCATAAAGCTCCAGCCTTGTATGTCGCCCTGGCTGCGACCGGCTACTTTGATGACCGTCCCCTCACCTTCCACGATGAGCCGGTGCCCGGGCTGGAGAATGTTAAAGGGCTGAAGCAAACCGTGCTGCTACGCCGACTCGGCTCCGGCTTTGAGGGCCATCCCAACTGGCTGAAGCTACCCGGGTTGGAATTCTCCTCCGGCTCATTGGGGCAGGGGCTGGGGGTGGCCATAGGCTCGGCGCTGGATGCCCGGCTACGCGGCAAGGATTATCGCGTCTACTGCCTGATGGGCGATGGTGAGCAGGAGGAAGGCTCAATCTGGGAGGGCGTGATGTGCGCGGCCCATTATGAGCTGGGCAATCTCGTCGGGATAATTGACGTCAACCGCCTGCAGATTGATGGGCCTACCGAAGAAATAATGAAGGTGGCACCGCTGCGGCGCAAGTATGAGGCGTTTGGCTGGGAAGTAATCGAGATTGACGGGCACGATATGGCCCAGATTCTTGAGGCTCTCGAGCAGGCTGACGCGGTGAGGGGTCGGCCGGCTCTCATCTTGGCTCACACGATCAAGGGCAAGGGTGTGGACTTTGCCGAAGACGTCGTCGGCTACCATGGGATTGCACCCAAGGATGGCCGCTATGGTGTTGAGTCATTGCAGCAGGCGCTGGTCTCCATTGGTGTCCGCGAGCAGTTCCCGCCCGAGCGCGT
>JALGUR010000011.1 GCA_029820565.1 Candidatus Zipacnadia bacterium | reverse complement strand
TTGGTACTTCTGGTGAGCCTGCCGAGCCATCCGTTCAGTGCTGCAACCTACGATCCGCCTTCAGCACGTGCGGTTGTTGTAGGAGCGACATTCTTGTCGCGATTATATCGGGGCACCCTTCGGCAGGCTCAGGGCACAGTGGATGCCCCTCCTGCAATATAGAAAATGCAGCCTACCGTTCCCAGTTCCCTGTTGCCAGTTCCCAGTCTCCTGAACTACGGCCGCAAGCCGTATCAGTTGCTGGGACGGGTCTCGTGGTCAACAGACTGGTCAACAAAGGCGGTTTTGTCGCCCTCGGCGGGTCAGTACGCTTACAGAGAACGCATCCCATACCAGCCGCGGAAGTTGGCGTGGCCCCACATGATGGAACACGCCTGTTGGGCTGGATCGGTTGGGGAAGCCGGTGACCCGGCGGCTCGCCAGGCCGTAGCAGGGCCCACCAACTGTCCCTCGTAACTCAGCCACTTAGCATGGCCGTCTACGAAGCCCACGTGGCCCCCGTCGTTATGCCAGAAGGCAGGAGAGTACCTTTTGCCCAGATACCAGTCCTGGCAGAACGGGCAGACCACTTCGCAATACCCGGCCCACAGCGCATACGCTGACTCCCATAGCCAGCCGGTCTCCCCCGGTCTTTCCCACTCGTCGAATTTAATGGTGATCTCCGAACCTTGACTCCGCCCGCGGTAGTCGTACAACTGTCGGCCAAAGTGACAATTACAGAGCCTTTCGCTCAGCGAGGGGCAGAAAAACAGGTCGTCATTCCTGACGTAGGTAATTAGCTCCCCGTAGACAGTTGAGTACCCTCCGGGGTTTGGGCAGTAGTGGTGCGGCATATGCCCATCCCAGTCGCTGGCGTACATTATCCCCGCCAGTGTCAACTGCTTGATGTTGCTCAGACAGGCCGTCTGCCGGGCTTTCTCCCGGGCCCGGGCGAACACCGGAAACAGAATTGCCGCCAGGATTGCGATTATCGCAATCACCACCAGCAATTCTATCAAGGTGAATCCACGTCGCTTGCTAATCATTGTTCTTACCTCCTTGAGATTCTCTTCTGCCTCGTCTGAGGCAGAGACGTTTGGTACGGCTTACGGCTTGTGTTATTCTCCCTACGGCTGGCCATCACCGTTGTAGGAGCGACATTCTTGTCGCGATTATATCGGGGCACCCTTCGCCAGGCTCAGGGCACAGTGGATGCCCCTCCTACGTTGTGGTTGGTTACCAGGAAGGGACTCACCTCCTTTCTATCCCTCGGCGTTGCTCGGGACGGTGAGCCTGCCGAACTGCGCCTGAGGCGCGCTGTTTATATTGCCGGGCTATAAACCCGACACGCAAAAAGCCGCGCCTCCCTATACAGGAGTACGCGGCTGGCCAACCATCCACATGCTGTCAGGACTTTTGGCTATTGCTAACTTATAGGTACCACAAACACGACAGCGACCCTCATGCATTCTTATTCCCTCGTTTTCCAGACTGCGCTCCTGCAACGAGGACACAATGCAGCTTAGGTGCCTAGATCTCCACCTTCTCAAGTATAGCATATCACAACTGTCCCCACCTGTCAAGGGCTTTTTTCAAAAAGATTTCGCCAGTTGGTGCATCGTATGAAGGAAATACAGCCGACTGTTGGAAATCACTATTGAGACAACAACTGCGCAAGGGTCCGCATCAATGAGCGAACTGCGTCTGGTACATACGGCTGATGTCCACCTGGGGATAGGTCAACTGGGCTTAGGCGAATCTTATGCCTATGCAACAACGCGCTTGGAGCACCGGCAGCGGATACAAGACGCCTTTGGGCGCTGTGTTGACTTGTGTCTGGAGCGCGACGCCCACTTGTTCATAGTAGCCGGCGACCTGTTTGACAGCCCACAACCGCCGGAGACTACGGCTGACTTTGTCATAACACAACTATTGCGTCTCAACACGGCTCACCCCGCGATACACTCCATGATTTTGCCCGGCAACCACGATCCCATTGAACGGGGCAGTATCTATAGCCGTTGGTTGGCCGCGGGCCTGCCCGAACGGGTGCATCTACTGACTGCCGAGCAGTCCCAGGTCCATCTGGCGGACTGCCAGGCCACAGTATTTGGCCTGCTGCCCGAGCACGGCCAACGGCCCCTGCAGGGCCTCGAACCTGACCCCCAGGCCCGCTTCAATATCGCTGTGGTGCACGCTGGGGTGCAGATCCCGGGCATGCCTATGGATGACTGGCTGCACATTACGCAGCAGGATATCGCCGCCAGTGGGATGGACTATATAGCCCTGGGCCACGGCCACCGCTTCCGCGACTACTCCGGCGGCGGGGTGACCGCGCTAATTCCCGGTGAGCCGGAGATTGCCGAACTGCACCGGGAGAACCGTGGTCAGGCGCTGGTAGTTGAACTGCACGCTGACGGTACAGCGCATTGGGATCTGGTGCGCACGGGCACCCTGAGATATGAGCAATCGCGCATTGACCTCGCCGACTTTGCCGGGGAAGTGGCGATCCGGCAAGCCTTAGTGGCGCAGGCTGGTCCTGACAAGATTATTGATATCCACCTCACCGGCCTGGCGCCCGCCGGGATGGTCATTGATGCTGAGCGGCTGGCCGAGGAGTTAGCCGGTAGTTTTTTCCGCGTGCGAGTGGTAGATGAGTCCCACGTAGGGGTGGAAGCACTTGACGAAACCCGATATCCACCTCAACTGGTAACCGGACGCTTCATAAGGCTTATGAAGGAACACATTGCGACCGCCACACAGCAGGAGGATGTCGAAGCCCGCGCAGTGGCTGAATCTGCCCTACAGATCGGGCTGGCTCTGTTAGAAGGGCGGGAGGTGTTGGGATGATTATCCGGTCGCTGAGTGTGCGCAATTTCGGCTGTCTGGCCGACGAGGAGATCGAGTTTAGCCCCGCACTCAACATCATCCGCGGACCCAACGAGGCGGGCAAATCTACTCTCCAGGCCGCCTTGCTGACTGTGTTGTTTGACAAGGTAACCAGCCGGGCCGCCTCACTGCGGCGGTGGCAAAGTTGGGCCAGCCCCCAGATGTATACACTGTCGGTCCAGTTTGAGGCCGAAGGTGAGCAATGGGTACTGACCAAGAATTTTGCCGAGCGCGAAACATCGTTGAGCAATGTTTCGACTGGTACAGAGTGGACAATGACTAACCAGGTGCAAGAGAAATTGGGCCAACTGCTGGGCACCGGCTCTCAGGATGTGTACGAAAGCACGGCAGGGATTCGCCAGCAGCAGATTATTGCTCTTAAAGCGGGTGACCAACTTGGGGAAATGTTACAGGAAAGCATCTCCGGAGCAGGTATCAATGTGAGTGTGCCCGAGGTGCTGGAGAGATTAGAGGAGGCACTGGCGGATTTGCAGCGGGGTTGGGCACGGCCGGCGCCTGTAAATCCCGGCCCAATGAGAATAGTCCAGGACCAGATTGACCAATTGGACAGCAAGTTGTCTGCGTTGCAGCGTGAGAGCGACAGACTACAGCAGGCGCGCGCGCGGCTTGAGGAATGTAACAAGGAAATAGAGCAGTTAGAGCCAGACACTAACCAGCGCCAGCAATTGTTAGCAAAGGTGAAGCAGCGCCGCGAACTGGAGACGGAACTTGACCGCCTCAGCCACCAGTGGAAGGAGGCAAATGAGCGAGTAAGGCAAGCCGAAAAACTCCAACAAGAGATTGAGCAAATAACCGGTGAATCAGATTCATCGCCCACTGTCTCGCAGGCGCTGGCCGAGATTAAGACTGCTCAGCAGCAACTGGGGGACGTTAATCAATTGCTGCAAACCACGCGGAACAGGAGTCGGCGTCGGGTGGAGATGATAGTTGCTGGTTTGGCTGCAACTATTGCTGGTGGAGTTGGCGGTATTGTCGGGTGGCCGTGGTGGTGGCTCCTCACTGGTGCCGGTGTGTTGCTGGCAGTAGTCGGTGCTCTGATGCGATCTGGTGAGTCGCCCGCACATCTGGCCGGTCAGCGCGAGCAAGCCGAGGAGAAACTGGTCGCCGCTGAGCGCCGGGCGGAACTCGCTGGCAAGGTAGAGATTAAGCGAGAGGGTCTGCGACGGGAATTGAGGTCGGACACACTGGGCGACCTGCGTGAGCAGTGTGATAATCTGGCTATGGAACGGGCTACAACCCAGAAGCAGCTTGAATCGCCCGACATAGCCGATATTGATATAGACTTATTGGAGATGGATAGACTGCAAAACGAACTGCAGCAGGACCAGGAGCGCTTGAGGCAACTTAAGGAGGATCAGATTAGAGCTCAGAATACTATTGAAACCTCTCCTTACGATGCTGAGGAGGAACTGCGCACCAAAGAACAACTGAGTGAGGCCCAACGGCGGCTGGCTCGACTGCAGCAGCGCCGCGAGGTTTATGAATTGACTCGCGAAGTGCTTGAGGTAGCCTATCACGAAACTCTGGAGGGGTTGAGTGACCCAGTCGAGCAGCAAGTGGCGCAGATACTTGGGGTATTGACCGGAGGCCGCTATGAGCAGGTTCGCGTAGACAATGAGGATTTCCAGCCGATGGTTTTTTCTCCACAAAAAGGTCAGGAGGCTGGGGAAGGCGATTTAAGTTGTGCTACCACTGAGCAACTTTACTTGGCCGCTCGCCTCGCCCTGACCGAAGTGTTGTGGCCGGATCAAGGCCCGCCGCTGCTGCTGGACGACCCCCTGGTCAACTTTGACGACCAGCGGCGCGGTGCTACCGCCCAACTCCTTCAAGACGTGGCCCAACGCCGCCAGATTCTGCTCTTTACTTGCTCAGATGAATGTGACCCCTACGCTGACCGCGTTATTGAACTGCCTGGCCGCGACCTGCCGTCCACAACAAACGAGGGTGATTAGGTCTGAGCGGGAAACCAACCCCCACCAACGTGTTTCTGGCCCTGCGAACCCGGGGCAACATCCGGCACCACTTAGGCCCCCTGTTGAGCCAATGAGTGTACAGTCGGCTGGCCGGTTATCCTCACACGAACGGCGCGAACCGGCTGGCCCAGGATGACAGTGGACGATGAAGCGTGACCGTGCTGGGCCGAGGGAGTAGTGTCTCTGCTGTCTGCCCACAAGCCCCCCACGTTACCTAATTCGGGCTAATATGACCGTCAAGAGGGCTCCAAACTCACGCTTTACAGAGAGATGCCTGAGAAGGAGAGGAATTGCTCCATCACACGGAGAATATTGGCAGTAGCAATAAACCATACGGGTGATTACGGAAGCAATGCTTCGAACCATTTGTGCTGTAGGGATGTGGACTACGTTATTGGGCGGAGTTGTATTGACAGCGGGTCTTGCAGCGATGGCTCCTGCCGAGAGGATAGTGCCTCCAAGTTACAATGTGTGGGACTTCGGGGCCCGGGGCGACGGCGTTACCGACGACACGGACGTGATTCAGGCAGCGGTAGATGCCGCGGGAACGACTGGCGGCACGCTGCTCTTCCCGCCGGGCACCTATATCGTCACATCGGTCGGCCTTCGCCCCGGCGTGCACTACCTCGGTTATGGGGCTACCATCAAGCGGCCGCCGAAGCAAGGCAAATGGACACGCACCTTCGACAGCTCCAAACGCGGGTATCTTTACTCGGGCGACCAAGACTCCCCGCCGCTGACAATTGAGGGCCTGACTTTCGACGGGAACCGCTCCGAACAGGGCGAGTACCGGAAGTATCAGCTCGAACAAGCGCACGTGCTTTTTCTATGCGCGGACCCTAAGCGGGCGGGGCGGCTCCAGGTGCGGATTTTGAACTGTTGCTTTCAGGACTGCGTTGCGGACGCCATCTCCCTTTACAGGAATGTGGACGCGCAGATCGTTAACTGCACGGCGCGGGACTGCTTCCGGGGCGGTCTGACCGTCACCGGCGGCTACGCGCGCGTCCAGGTCACCAATTTCACGGCGCAGGGCGAGGATCATCCCACCGGCATTGATGTTGAGGTGGACGGAGCTGGTTTCGGCGACACTTACAGAATCGAGCTTTCGATCAACGGGCTGATGCTACCGAACGGCGACTTTGACCTCGGCGTCAGGGACGGCTCCATCGTGGTGGGTACTAACATCATCGCCCGCGCCCCGTTTCACCTCTATGCTCGCGACGCCACCGTGCGGATCACCAATTCCGTATTTGGGGTCGGCCCCTACTCGGCCTACAGCAACCGTATCGTTTACCCGGGCGACGTGACGTTCAAGGACTGCAAGTTCCTGATCGACGGCCAATCGGGCGCGCAGTCGCAACGATGGGCGGCCATCCACGTTTACTGGAATGTCGCCAGCGGCCAAGCCAGGGATCAGTCGCTTAAGCTCATTGACTGCGACTTCGAGATCGGTTCCGGCATTGCGGATAATGACACCACTTATGCTCTTTACTGCGAGGCCGATCGGCCGGAACGAAATAATCGGCTGCTCGTCGCGGGCGGCAGCATCCCAGCGGACTTCGATTATGGTGCCTTCATTCGTCAGGGCGGAACGGTGACCCTACGCGATGTCGACATCCAGGCTGAAACGGCAATGTATCTGGGCTCGGCCGCCAAGTGGGTGATCAACGCACTTATCGACAATGTGCGGATTGAGAAGTCGAAGGTCTATGCGGTCATCCCGACCCACGGCCCGAACAACCAGTTCACCCACCATAATGTTCTTGTCGACCAAGCGGTGAATATCATCGAGACGAGGTATGGCCTTACCCGGAACCGATACCTCGGGGGGCGGATCGTCTTAGGAGAGAAACCGCCTACGGACAAAACGCATGGGCTAGTCGGCGACGTCTACCGTCTGAAGACGCCGACGCCTGGCCAAACCTACAAGTGGATCTGCACCGAGAGCGGCTGTGGGTCAAAGGCCGCGTGGAAGCCGCTTGTGAGCGTCGGAGAGTAGCGAGATTACACACGAACACTCCATGAGACGAGAAGTACTGCACAAAGGAATGGTCTTGGCAACGTTGATGGTGTTGAAGGTTGCGCCTGCTAATATGTTTCCGCCGTTGCTGTCCACTGCCCACTGTCTACTGCCCACTATCCGTCACTGCTGCTGGGCCTGGCCAGTCATAGGAACAAACCGTACCGGCCAGATGGTGGTCCGTTTGATGGCACCTTCCTTCTTTTCTAACAGGTACAGATACTGGATGCCGCTCTCGGGCCCCACCGGAATGACCATTCGCCCGCCTTCTTTGAGTTGTTCTATTAGGGGTTGAGGAATTTCCTCGGGGGCGCAGGTGACGATGATGCCATCAAAGGGGGCATGCTCGGGCCAGCCTTTATAGCCGTCCCCGCATTTGACAGTAATCTTCTCGTAGTGCAATCGGGATAGCTGCTCGGCGGCACTCGTAGCCAGAGCCTCTAAGATTTCGATGGTATAGACATGCTTGACCAGTCTGGCGAAAACCGCGGCCTGATAGCCCGAGCCGGTGCCTACCTCCAGGACCACATCATCCTTGTCAGGCTCAAGCAACTCAGTCATCTTGGCGACGATGGAGGGAGCGGAGATGGTCTGACCCTCTCCAATGGGCAAAGGGGTATCCAAGTAGGCATAAGGACGCATCTCGACCGGCACGAACAGGTGCCGTCGGGTAGCCTTCATTGCCTTGATGACTGAATCTGAGTGGAGAATGTCGGCCTGAACCAGGGCCTGGACCATAGCCAGACGCATCTGACGGTAATTAGGCGGTTGGGCGTGCTGCTCGGTGGCATTGCTACTCGAAAAGACTATGAAGACCAGAACTCCCACCGCCAGCACGGCAACTGCCAATATACCCACGCGCCGCCACGTCATAACTACCACCTCCTCTGCCTCAATCACTACATCACTTATTCGTCAGCCGCAACTTAATTCCTGCCTGTCCGTTCTGCCCAGCGAATAGATCAGACTCATTTCACCCTGTACCCCATTCTATTAACAAAGTATTAGGCGAAGGAGGAATTCCGCTCCCAGTAAAGAAATCAGCAATACTCCGTCCTATAAATGGGGCAGACGCCGGGGGCAAGTCTGCCACCTGACTCAAGGGAGAGACACATATGGACCAACGCATTAGTCCAGCCGTGGTAGTTGTGGTGCTGATACTTATAGTGGCTATTGTGGTAGCCCTATATTTTCTGGTGGTACAGGCCACGCCGCAAGTAGCGAGCACTGGAGGAGTGATACGGCCTCCGAAACCAGAGAAGGAGACAGCGGAGGAAGCAGAGGAAGGCTCAGGCGAGGAGACCGAGACTGAAGCGGAAGCGCCAGCAACGGGTGAAAGTGCTGAGCCGTCGGCTACCGAATGACCTTGTAATCAACCTATCCGCTCCAGTTGGACAAGGGCGAGAAAGGTGAGAGCAGAAGGTCCGGGCTTGGTAATACCCAACAATAGAATGTCTATTGCACCTTACGAAAGACAGGCTCACAATTATGAAACTTGCTTGTCAGGAAAATCAGGTCCCGGGAGACTCGCTGGGAGAGAAACTATCAAATCTGCAAAGTTGGGGCTATGCGGGCATCGAGTTCGTCGGCGGGCAGTTTTGGGAAAGAGTTGATGAGATCAACCAGGCCTGTGCGAATTCATCGGTTAAGCCCAGTACCATTTGCGCCGGCTACCGCGGCTGCTTTCTGGACCCGGATCCCGAAGAGCGACAAATAGCCCTGGATGACTCCCAAAAAATCTTAGCCGCAGCCGGCCAAATTGGAGCGGTGGGTATGATATTTGTACCTCTGTTTGGTCCGCCACGGTTGCCCGATTTGTCGCCCTACGCTGACAAGATAGAACTGGAGAAGCGATTGCTAACCGAGGTGATTAAGATATTAGCCGAAACGGCGGCGGCTCACAATACTCTGGCCTTACTTGAGCCCCTCAACCGCTATGAGACCCATCTGATCAATCGTCTGGAGCAGGGTGTAGAGATTATTCAGGCCGCGGGCGATCCCCCCGGCATAAAGATTATGGCTGATTTTTTCCATATGAACATTGAAGAGCCTCATATCGCGGAGAGCATCCGGGCGGCGGGCGACTATATCGCCCATATCCACCTGGCTGACTCTATCAGATGGTTACCCGGCTATGGCCACACTGATTTCAAGCCCGGCTTCCAGGCGCTGGCCGAGATTGGATTTGATAATTACATGGCTTTGGAATGCAGTGTGCTCGGTGACCCGTATGTAGACTTGCCCCAGGCCGCTGAGTATCTGCGCGCCCAGATGCCGTAAGTTAGCCCCATAGGGGGATAACTCTTATGCTAATCAGAAAATCTACGGCTGAAGATGCTGAGCGAGTCGGGGAGGTGGACGTGCAGGCCTTTACAAATAGCGGCTGGGGTGAGGCGCATAACATGGCCCAGGATGAAGAGTTGCAGCACAAGCGCCGGGAAGAAGCCCGTCAGTACTGCCGCCAGCATCCGGATTGGGTCTACGTCGCAATAGAAGATGATCAGATTGTGGGCTTTGCCACCCTGGAATACGACTCTGAACAACAAACTGGCTGTATTGAGAACAATGCGGTGTTGCCTGAATATCGCAACCGTGGTATTAGCAGCGAACTGGTCAGGTCCGTGGTAGAGGAACTCAGGCAATTGGGGGCGCGGCAAGTCACGCTGCGCACTATTCACGTCCCGGCCGCTTGTTGGGTGTATGAGAAGGCTGGCTTTGGCCTTGCCAAGCAGGTGCACGAGCCAGATTCCGAGGGAGGCCCACCTGGCCTGATGTGCTATTATCAAATGCAACTACAAGAAGATTGAGCCGACAAACTCTGCTGGGGCTCCCCCTGCTGTAGTTGTTCATCCTAACCAGACTCTGATAATCCGGAAAGGAGAATAATTATGTCAATTCGTATAGGCTTTGTGGGATGTGGTGGGATAGCCAATATGCATATGGGCAACCTGGCGGGATTGGCGGGCGTCGAACTGACTGCTTTTACTGATATAGTTAGTGAGAAGGCTGAGGCAGCGGCCCAGGAATATGAGGGCAAGGTGTATGAAGATCACCGCTCAATGTATGAAAGTGCTGACCTGGATGCGGTCTGCATTTGTATTCCGCCGTATGCTCACGAAGACCACGAAATCCTCGCCGCCCAGGCCGGTGTGGCTATGTTTGTGGAAAAGCCTGTGGCGCTCAGTATGGATAAAGCCAGAGAAATTGAGGCAGCTATTGCCGATAGTGGCATGATAAACTGTGTGGGTTACCACTGGCGCTACTCAGTGCCAGTGCAGAGGGTAAAGGAGCAGTTTGCCCCCGATGACGTTGCCATGGTTATGGGATATTGGCTGGGAGGATTTCCCACAGTAGCGTGGTGGCGGGTTATGGACCAGTCAGGCGGCCAGTTAGTAGAGCAGACGACCCACATAGTAGACCTGGCTCGGTACTTTGCTGGCGAAGTAGATACCGTCTATTCAAGTTTTGCCCTGCGCTGTATGGGAGATGTGGAGAATATAGATGTGCCTGACGTAGGCGCGGTAGCCCTCAAATTTGCCAGTGGGGCCGTCGGTTCCATCTGCAATTCCTGCTGTGTGGCGCCAGCAGAGCAAGTAGGTATCCATCTGGCCCTCAAAGGCACCTGGGTGGAAATTGACAGCCAATCATTGGTGATCCGAGACAGCGCCGGGGGGCGAACTGAGACCTTTACGTCTCCCGACCACGCCAAGATAAGCGAGGTATTTGTGCGGGCCGTCCAGACCAATAATCAGAGCCTGATTCGGTCCGATTATGCCGACGCAGTAAAGACGCTCGCCATCACTCTGGCTGCTAATAAGTCGGCCTCTACGGGCCAGCCAGTACGGGTAGGCGAAATGTAGCCACCCCGGCTCTGCCGGTAAGTGTGCTCCGGTGCATCTCGCATAACTCTGTGGACTGTGCAACAAGCGGCTACAGCGGCCTGGGGCTGCGGGTTGACGAGGCCGTGTTTTTGTGCTAATCTATGATATAAGATATGTGTTAAGGTGGCCGGGCCGGGGCCATTAGCAGCGGACCCGTGCTCAGACTGCCTACTAATTTACAGCGAGACGTCAAGAGTGGAGGCAAAGTTGTGAGTATCGTAACGATGAAAGATTTATTGGAGGCTGGGGTGCACTTCGGCCACCAGACCCGGCGCTGGAATCCCAAAATGCGCCAGTATATTTACCATGCCCGCAATGAGATCTACATCATTGATCTGCATCAGACCATAAGAATGCTGGATGAAGCCTATGAATTTGTCCGCCAGACAGCAGCTGAAGGTGGCACAGTGCTATTCGTAGGCACCAAAAGGCAAGGCCAGGATACCATTCAAGAGCAGGCCGACCGTTGCGGGATGCCTTACGTCAATCAACGATGGTTAGGAGGGATGCTGACCAACTTTGAGACTATCCGCAGCCGCGTTGACTATCTGGAGGAACTGGAGCGTGACGAAGAAAGCGGCCAGTGGGCTCGGCTTCCTAAAAAGGAAGTACTTGCACTGCAACGCGAGAAGGAAAAGTTGCTAACTAACCTGAGTGGCATTCGCCGGATGACTGCTGCACCTCAGGCCGTCTACGTCGTAGATGTAAAGCGCGAGGAAATCGCGGTAGCCGAGGCCAGCAAACTCGGTATTCCGGTAGTGGCTATCGTGGATACCAATTGCGATCCCGACTTGATTGACTATATTATTCCGGGCAACGACGATGCGATTCGGGCCATCCGCCTCATAACGACTAAGACGGCTGATGCGGTCATCGAAGGCCGCCACGAGTTTGAGGCAATTGTCGCCGAGGAACAGGTGCTGGCGGCTCAAGCCGCCGAAGAAGTCGAAGAAGTGCTACCCTATGAGCCTGAGGAAATATTTGTGGATGTTGATGAGTTGTTTGTTGAGGAAGAGCATATGGCCGAGGAGGGATTAGAAGGAGAATAGACTACCAGCACGTTGCAGATTGCTGGTTAATTTAATAGATATACAGGAGGATAATTTAATGGCAGTTTCGACCGAAGACGTCAAGAAACTTCGGCAGCAGACTGGTGCGGGCATTATGGACTGCAAGTCCGCGCTGGATGAGGCTGACGGAGATATTCAGGAGGCAGTGGCTATTCTGCGTAAACAGGGAATCCGGGTTGCCGCCAGGCGGGAGGTGAAGGCAGCTCGCGAGGGGATAGTAACCAGTTATGTCCACGGCGGCGACCAGATTGGTGTGCTGTTGGAAGTCAATTGTGAGACTGATTTTGTGGCCCGCACTGCGGAGTTCCAAGAGTTCGCCAAGAATGTGGCGATGCAAGTGGCGGCTCTACAGCCACAGTGGGTCGCTCCCGAAGATGTGCCCGAAGCGGCACTGGCTAAGGAGCGCGAAATCCTTACCGAGCAGGCCCGGGCCGAAGGCAAGCCCGAGCATATTATAGAGAAGATGGTAGAAGGACGCTTGAAGAAGTTCTATGCTCAGCAGTGCTTACTGGCTCAGCCCTATATCCGCGACGATACCATCACTATCCACGATTTGCTCAATGACCTGGTGGCTCAATGTGGTGAGAAAATAGTGATACGGCGATTTGTCCGATATCAGGTGGGAGAAGAAATAGATTGAACAGTTCGTCCAGTCCTAACCGGTGCTACCAACGTGTCTTGCTAAAACTGAGCGGTGAGTCCTTTCGGGGACAGCAAGACTATGGCCTGGATTGGGACATGGTCAAGGCCATTGCCCAGGAGATTAAAGAAGTAGCCGAAACCGGCCTCCAACTGGCCATAGTTGTGGGCGGCGGTAATATCTGGAGAGGCCAGGAGGCGGCGGGTGAAGGCATGGACCGGGCTACTGCTGACTACGCGGGGATGATTGCCACGGTCATCAATGCTCTGGCCCTTCAGGATGCCTTAGAGCGTATGGGATTGGCTACTCGCGTACAAACCGCCATTGAAATGCAGGAAGTTGCCGAACCTCTTATCCGCCGGCGGGCCATTCGCCATCTGGAGAAGGGCCGGATAGTCATCTTTGCCGCTGGCACTGGCAATCCGTTCTTCACTACTGACACCGCGGCAGTGCTGCGGGCGGTCGAGATTGGTGCCCAGATAATAGCCAAGGCCACCGACGTTGACGGGGTCTATGACAAGGACCCTCATCAGTGTCCCGAGGCTCGTCTCTTTGAGAAACTCAACTATGTGGACGCCCTCAGCCGAGGGCTGCGGGTAATGGATGCCACCGCCATCTCGCTAAGCATGGACAACCAATTGCCTATCATCGTCTTCAATATCACCGTGCCTGGCAATATCTACAAAGCATTGAGCGGAGAACCTGTGGGTACTATCGTAACCGAAGGGGACAGTGTTATAGCCGCCGAGTAGTACATCGGGCCAAAGCAAGGCTCAACCATTCTCTAAGAAAGGGAGGAAGCCTATGGACCGTCTTATCGCCCAGCACAAGCAGCGGATGCAGGCCAGTGTGAGGGATATGCAACAAGAATTTGACACTATTCGCACCGGACGTGCTTCCCCGGTCCTGCTGGACCGCATCCGTGTAGACTATTATGGTTCCCAACTGCCTCTCAATCAGATGGCTACTATATCGGTGCCTGAACCCCGCCTCATCGTCATTACTGTCTGGGACAAATCAGCAGTCCCCGCCATACAGAAGGCTATTGTAACTTCGGATCTGGGACTGAATCCCAGCGTCGAAGGCAACGTTATCCGGCTGGCAATACCCTCGCTTACCGAAGAACGGCGTCAGGAATTGTCCCGGCTGGTTAATACGAAGGCGGAAGAGGGCCGCACTGCTATCCGCAATATCCGCCGCGAAGCCAATGACGGCATTGACAAAATGGCCCAAGACGAAGGGCTTTCTGATGATGAAGTGGAGGCCGGGAAGAAGGAAGTGCAGCAGATAACTGATGAGTTCATTGAGCATATTGAGGAACTGGCCGAGCAGAAGATTGAAGAGATAATGGAGATATGAGTAGGAATCTTCCTGTGGTGGTGGGCTTGGCTTTGTCTCAGGCGCGTCGGGTCCTGGCCGGAGCCGGCGCCTTGATAAAACAGGTGGAAATCACTCGACCACCTGGTACTGAAACCCAGGCGCCTGAGGACATCCTGCGAGTAGTGCAGCAACGGCCCACAGTCGGCAAAGAGATCTGCTTGGTGGTAGCCCAGCCGATAAGCCTGGAGGTGGACAGTGATTTCAAAGCGGACGGCTGATCCGACGGGCCTATCAGCCCACTAAGGAGTTGCAGGAAGCAGTGGAAAACGGCAAGGGCCGCGATGATAGCCAGTTAGTTGGGCTGGAGGTTCCCCGGCATATTGCCATAGTAATGGATGGCAATGGCCGCTGGGCTGCCCAGCGCGGCCTGCCCCGTATGCAGGGGCATCTTGAAGGCCGCAAGGCTACCCGGCGCGCCGTGGCGGCTTGTGGTGATCTGGGCGTGGAGGTGCTCTCCATATACGCCTTCAGTGCCGAGAACTGGCAGCGCCCCGCTGAAGAAATAGAAGGTCTAATGGGACTAATTGAGCAAGCGATGCGGGAGGAATTAGACGACCTGGGCCGCAATAATGTCCGCTTCATTGCCTCCGGTCGGCTCCACGAACTGCCCTCCTCGCTGCAGCAAGCCCTGGCCGAGACCCAAACGCGTACTGCCGACAATAGCGGATTAGTGCTCAATCTCCTTGTTAATTATGGAGGACGTGCCGAGATCACCGATGCCGCCCGGGCCCTGGCCCGCAAAGTTAAGACAGGCGAGATTGCCCCCGAGCAGATAACCGAGGACCTGCTCGCCCAGCACCTGTACGCTCCCGGATTGTCCGATCCGGATCTATTGCTGCGACCCGGCGGCGAGATGCGGGTGAGCAACTTCCTGCTGTGGGAAATTGCCTACTCAGAGATTGTGGTTATGCCGGTGCTGTGGCCGGATTTTACGAAGCAGCATCTGATTGAGGCTATACAAGAGTACAATCGTCGCCAGCGCCGCTTCGGCCGCGCTCCTAACGACGATTAAGCACAAAAACTCACAAGGAGGGACTACTTATGCGAAGCCTCATCGTGTCAGTCGTTATCACCGGTTTAGTGGTCGGTTGCGGGGTTGCTTGGGCGGCGAGGGACGAGATCGTCATATACGGGACTTACCAAGAGGTACCCAGTGTCGGCTCGTGGCCGGCCGGGGCCACTGGCCAAATTGCTCTGGACAACGTGTCTTTCTTCGTAATACCGGGCAATGCCGGTGGCTTGACTCTGGCGCAGCGCTGTGAGATTGTGGATACCCGCATCACCGAGATTCTTTCTCATGGCGTGTTGGGACCAGTAACCGTCAAACCTATCCGCGGTAAGCCTACTGTCTATGTCGGTCGGTATCGGCTCATCACCGTTTATCCCCGCGATGCCCGAAATGCCGGTGTCAAGTGCTCGCAGCAATTAGCTGAGCGGTGGGTCGCGTCCACGGCCCAGGCCTTGCCGGTGGTAATGCCCAGCGCCTTTATGCCCCCCACGGCACCGCCTGCGGTTGAAGAGAGTCTCGTTGATTGAGGACGGCTGTGCGCCTTGCCGAGTTGGGTGAGTTTGGTTTTATTGAGAAAATCGCCAGGCTGGTCGGAGCGCCCCAGGCACCAGTAGTGGTTGGCATTGGTGATGATGCTGCGGTCCTCAAGTTGACCGGCGACGGATACCTGTTGCTGACAACTGATGTATTGGTCGAGGATGTACATTTTCGCCGGCAATGGTTGAGTCCTGAGCAGATAGGCACACGGGCCGCTGGGATGGCCTTAAGCGATATCGCGGCGATGGGCGGCAGACCCATCGCTGCCTTTGTGTCAGTAGGCTTGCCACCAACGCTGGAAGTGGAACCAGCGGAGGAGTTGATGGCTGGGCTGAGCCGGACGGCTACCCAATATGGAGCGGTATTAGCCGGCGGTGACACCACGGCCAGTTCTCAGGGCATATTCGTTGACGTAGTGATTCTGGGCACTACTCATCAACCCTGGCTGCGTAACGGCGCGCAGCCCGGCGACATCCTGATGGTCACCGGCTCACTGGGGGAAGCCGGCGCGGCCCTGGCTTTGCTGCAGGCTGGGCAGGTGACCGACGCCTCGGCTCTGCCTGAGGCCCTGGCTAAGCGGTTCGCTAATCCCACTCCCCGCCTGGCAGTCGCCGAGGCGCTGGCCGCTCGCAACATGGTTAAGGCTGCCATTGACATCAGCGACGGCTTGGTGCAGGACGCCGGCCACCTATCCCAGCGCAGCGGCGTCAGCATAACTATTGAATCGGCCCGGGTGCCCATCTCGCCGATTTGCCGCCAGACTGCTCAGCAATTGGCTCAGGACCCCGTCCAGTGGGCTTTGACCAGTGGCGAGGAATATGAGTTGCTATTGGCTATCTCCCCGGAGATGGCTGAGCAGGCCTCGCAGGTAGTTACGGCGAATGGAGAGATTGCCCTTACTGAAATTGGCTATGTGACGGAAGGTGAGCGAGTGGTGGTGCTCGACGAGAGCGGTAAGCCAATGGACGTTACCCTCGGCGGCTGGGATCACTTTGGTCAGGATCCGCTCTGTGGGGGCGAAAGTTGATTTCAACTTCCGCCCGCCGTTGGTTACGTCGGGCGGATGATCCTGCGGCCTTTGCCATATTGTTTATGGCTACGGCGGCCCGGAACGGACATCGGCGCCTACATTCTAACACCAGGCACCCGCAGACTTAGTGCCAACCAATGAGATCAATTATGAGTGAAGGTAGCAATGGTGAACTGACCGTTCGGAGGGGCCGTGTCGAGCATCGCGAGGCCGGCCCGCGCCGGCCGCCGCTACCCTCGTGGCTGCGGGTTAAGACGGGCAAGGCCCACCTGAGCCGGCAGACTCGCCAGTTGGTGCACGCCCACCATCTGACCACGGTCTGTGAACAGGCGCGCTGTCCCAATATCGGTGAGTGCTACTCGCGGGGCACGGCGACCTTTTTAATTCTGGGCGAAGTATGCACGCGCAACTGCCGCTTCTGTGCGATTGTCAGTGGCCCGCCGCAGCGCGTTGACCCTGACGAGCCACGGCGTGTAGCGCAGACTGTGGAGGAGATGGGCCTGGACTATGTGGTAGTAACTTCGGTGACGCGCGATGACCTGCCCGATGGCGGCGCGGAGCAATTTTGCCGCACTATCCAGGAAGCGCATAAGCGACTCCCGCACACGGGCATTGAAGTGCTTACTCCTGATTTCCAGGGCAATATTGAGGCCTTGCGAATAGTATTGGAGGCCGGACCGACGATATTCAATCACAATGTGGAGACCGTCCCGCGCTTGTACCCGCAGGTACGGCCCCAGGCTGACTATGAGCGCTCCTTGCAAATACTGAGGTGGGCGGGAGAGATTACGCCGCAGATACCGCGCAAGTCCGGGCTGATTGTCGGCTTCGGCGAGACCCATAATGAAATCAAGCAGACCCTGGCCGATCTGGCTGAAGTAGGCGTCAGTATTGTAACCATCGGCCAGTACCTGCAACCCACCCGCCAGCACGTGCCGGTCACCCGCTACATACCTCCTGACGAATTTGATTCATACAAGGAATGGGGCGAAGCCGCCGGTATCGCTCAAGTAGTCTCCGGCCCCTTCGTCCGCAGCAGCTACCACGCCGCCGAGACCGCCCGGGCGGTCCTGGGATGTTCCTGTCAAGCAACATAAAGCGCGTAGGCCGGCGTCCTCGGCCCGTAGTTTAGTGGCACAGGCTTCCAGCCTGTGTCCTTAGTGCACAGGAGGAGGCCTGAGGCATTATTGAGAATTGGGTCGCACCGGCGCGCTGAATCTGCTTGGGCAGCGCAAGCGCGGCGGGGACGCTGGTCCTACAGTACTGATAACCTAAGTTGACTTTCGCCTGCGGTAACCCTAATGTTACGCAATATTCTCAAATATATCTTGATTATAGTGGTAGGGCTCGGCATCCTCGCCGGGGTAGGGCTGTATGTGGCTGCTCGGCCGATATGGGTGCGGGAACGGGTACGGGATATTCTGGCCCAGGAATTGGCCAATCGCACCAGCCGTGAGGTGCAGGTGGGGCAGATTGAGGGCAATCTGCTCACCGGCATCATTGTCAACGACCTAGCCATTGCCGAAAAGGAGGGCCTGTCCGAGGGCGTGGTGCTGGGCGCCGAGCGGGTGCGCATCAAGTATGACCTGATGGCGGTGCTGCGCGGGCAGGTGGCTGCCGCCGCCAGCGTCGAGCAGGTTGACCTGTACAAGCCCTATGCCAAGATAGTCCGCGATGAGGCCGGCCGAATAAACCTCGCTCGTATCTTTCCTCCGGCCAAAGTGCTTGTGCCCCCTGAGAAGCGCTTTGCCGGCAAGGTCGTTGTCCACGACGCCATAATTGACCTGGAGGACCAGACTTTGCTGGCTAAGGAAGGCAAGTCCTTGCCCTTGCGTCTGACCGAAGTCCAAGGGGAGGTGGCAGTCAATCCCCACGGCCCTCTGAATGTGACGCTCCAGGCCAGCAACGACGCGGGCCGATTTACGTCTGCGGAAATAGAACTCCGGGCTGACACTGAAAAGAGAATCTTTAGCATGGAGGGTAGTGTCGTCGGCCTGGATGCCCCCTGGTGGTATGATCTCTTTGTCCAGTCGCCCCAGTTTCGTCTGACCCAGGGCCGGGTGGACGGTAATTTCAGCCTCTGGTCAATGCTGACGGACTCCGAGAGCAGCGATGTTGGTAGGACAGGCGTCTCGCCTGCCCGCCAGCCCGACGGGCGAGACGCCCGTCGTACCGGCTATTTCGCGTGGGCCGCGATATCCGGCGGGCGAGGGGTGGCAGTGGCGTTGTCCCCTGGTGAAATAGCCTTCTGTGGGGAGGTATGTGTCACTCCCGAAGGGCTTAACGTTGAAATGCTTAACGCAAACTGGGCAGGTGTGGGGTTGCAGGCCTCGGGCGTGCTGTTCGATTTCTCAAATCCGACCGTGGACCTGGCCGTCAATATTCGCGGCCTGCGCAGGCGGCATCTGGCCTCACTGCTGCCCCAGCAGGCTCTACCGGAAATGGTAGGGCTGAATTCCCTGACCACCCAGGCCCAGATAGTGGGCCAGTGGCCCCATGTAAGCCTGGGTGTGAAGAGCCGCGGTTCTCAGCCAATGAAGATAGTGCCTTCAAACCTGACTGAGATCTCCGTGACAGGGCTGGAATTTGAAGCCTGCATGCCCGACAGTGCCTCGCCGACGGTGCTGGGCTGGGCTACTGTGAAGAAGATTGAACCGGGCACGATTACACTCAACAGCCTCACCCCTAACCCCTCTCCGTCCCGGAGAGGGGAACACACTATTACTATCTCTGCTTTGGATAATCTCCGGGTTGACCTGCTGTATGCCGGCCAGACGCCAGTGATGGAGACTGCCATAGTTATGGATGAAGTAACCATAGATGAGGTAACTGTGGCCAACCTGGAAGCCAGCGTTCAGGCCGTCGGCGAAAGCCTACGAGTTGAGGGACTGCAAGCGGAGGCTCTGGGAGGGCGGATCATTGGCCACGGCCTAATACAGAATGCCTTGGCTGATGCTCCGACTGTTTACTTTGACGGTTTGGCGCAGGACCTGGACCTGACTGCTCTGCAATCGCTACCCCTGGATTTGCCGGAGGACCTCAGCGGCCAGGCCAACGTTGTGCTTACAGGAACCGTAGAGAACAACGTCCCCACGATTATGGCTCGCATACATACGCGGCAACTGCAGGCCAATGATATTCAGATTGACGATATTGTGGGCCTGGCTGAAGTTGAAGGAGACGTTATTAGTTTCCCTCTGATTCAGGCCACTGACCCTAAGGGCCTTGTTTGGGTACAAGGGCAGTATGACACTGGTAATGGCGGGGGTGACTTCACGGCTAAGGTGGCTGCCGCCGAGGTGGATATTGGCGCCGTGGGCCGGCAGCTTGGCCAGCCTAACCTGGCGGGAGTTGGCTATATTGCTGGGGACATCACGGGGCAGGTGGAAGATCCGGAAGGGCGTCTGGAAATTGTGGCGTTTGAACCAGCCTATCAATATTATGGGGCAGATGTGGTAGCCTTCACCGTGGACGGCAACCTGAAAGAAATGACCGTGGCGGAACTATGGGCGGCCCGGGATGCCGCGATAATTACGGGCCAGGGCCAGTTGGCGAATATAGACTTGGGGGAAGGTAGTGCTGATCTGGCGGGTGATTTTAAGGTCGTAGGGCTGCAGGTGGAGGATGTGGCCGAGTTGACCGGCCGCTCGGTACCGATGACGGGCCGCGCCGAAGCCCAACTGGCCCTGGCTGGAACTCTGCGCCAGCCCGCAGTAAGCGGAAAGGTGCACTTGGCCTATGGTTCCTTCCGCGACTACTCGGTAGATGCGGCCAGTTTATCCTTCGTGTTGGCCGAAGATACTCTCGAGTTCAGCGATGCCACAGTAAGGGCGCAGGACGCAGTCATAAAAGGTGAGGGCAAAATCTGGAATATTTTTGATCGACCTCAGTATACGGCGCAACTGACGGCCCGCGGCGTCCATCTACAAGATATTGCTCCACTCCAGCAGATGGGTCTGCCGATAGCGGGCGAAGTTGAAATACCACTGGCGCGCATTAACAGCGGCGAGTCCGGCCCGGAGGGTGAGGGCCGCCTGATAGCATCTGACATAGCAATCGGCAGTGAGGAAGTCCACAATGTAGATACGCTGGTAACTATCCAGGGCAACCAGATACAACTGCCGCGTACCACTCTCCAAGTCGCTGGAGGGCAGGTGGACAGCGAGGCCACCTATGATTGGCAGCGCCAGCAACTAACCGCTGATGTCAACATCACCGACGCTGATATTCCTCGGCTACTGCGTCTGGCCGCCTCAATTGCTGCCGTTCAAGCCGGGGCAAAGACCGAGAACGGCAAGAAAGTTGCCCAGTTGCTGGGCAGTTTGAGCCTACGCGGTAAAGGCCAGATAACTGTTCACGCCCAGATGTCTGGTTCCATCCCGGACCTACGCGGCAAACTGCAATTGGAACTGGCCCGCATCGGCCTGGACCGCAAGCCACTGCCCGATGTTAGCGGCCAACTCGCCATCAAGGTCGCGGATGGTAAAATCGCCTCGGTCAGTGATATTGATGTAGAGATGCGTCGCGGCGACGGCTTGCTGATTCTTACTGGTGACGTTGAGCCAGATAAACAACTATCGCTGGTCGCTGACGCCACCAACTTCAACCTGGCCCTGTGGCGCCAGTGGCTACCGCCGGGGTTAAAGATAGGCGGCACTATGGCCTTTACCATCCTCGCCACCGGCCCTACCAACTCTCCCGACCTAAAGGGGAGCGTGGACATACTCAATGCTAACTTCCGCGGTGTGGGCTTTGACTTGCTGTCAGTGCCCATAGTCACGATCACCGAAGAGCGGATAAACATAGATACGCTTATCCTCAAACGCGGCGAGCAGCAGATTGTGATGGATGGTTACCTGCCCTTCACCTGGAACCCACCCAGTATTCCCGTAGACAAGGACATAAGATTTGCCGCTAAGGTGGAAAACACTGATATAGGCTTTTTCCCGCCTCTGATTGACGAATTTATCAGAGGGGGTGATAGCCAAGTAACTGCTCCCACTGTCTGGGCGCAACTTAAAGCCCAAGGCCAAGTTGACAGTGAGATAAGTATTACTGGTACTATCACCCAGCCCGTCCTGGGTGGCTATCTGACAATAGCGGAGGCTAAGATTAGTCGGCCCTCCTGGAAGTACCCGCTCCAGGGCATAAATGTTGACCTGCAATTTGCCCGGCGTCAGCAAGAAAACGTCCTGGAGATGCGTCAGGTGGAGGCGGGATGGGATAATACTACCCTGACGATGGACGGCCAGGCATACATTAACTATCTGACCAGTAGTGATTTGCTGAAGAATCACTTCAACCTGGCCTTGAAGGTGGAAGCGCCCCAGCAGCAGTTGTGGCCGGGAACAACTCTCACCAACCTCGGCGGCGAGGTCACTTTGGCCACTCAGTCTGAGGGCGCTCATCTGTTGGCGGTCAAGCAATTGGGAGGAAAACTGGGTAAGGGCAGCGTATATCTGAGCGGCACCTACGAATTGAGCAAGTTCGGCCCCAATTGGTTCGCTCGTTTAGCTGATAACGAGGCCGACCTGCGGCTGGAACTCAAAGAAGCCGAGGTAAATTATGCCGACCTATATGATGGAGTGATTGCAGGCGTAATAACTGCGCAGAATCCGCAGCCCGATGCTGCGGTGCAGATCGCTGGCCTGCTCACTGCGCGCAACGCCCGACTGGGCGTGCCTAGCGGAGGCGGCGAGGGCCCCAGGGAGTTGCGCGGCTTTGCCCCCGATTTCCCTTCGCCGACCTTTGACGTAGCGGTGGCCATCGGGCCTCAGGTGGCGTTCAGTGGCGCGGGAGTAAATGCGCCGTTGCGGCTTACCCAGCAAGCCCTGGTCATCAGTGGGACTCCCCAGCGCCCGGTAATAGCGGGTGAAGTGCAGGTGGAGCCGGGTAAAACCAAGGTGCCTACGGGAATAGTGAAGATTGTCGAACTGGGAGTTAAGTACCGGCTGGGACCGGCGCTTGCCTCCCATATCGTGCCTGTCAAGCTGGAGTTTGCCGGTGAAGTGAAGGGTGCTGCGGAGCAGATTATCTCGTCCGCAATTGTGGATGGCCAGCCGCTGGGACCTGTTCACATATACTATGAAATCAGCGGCGCTCTGCCTCCTCCGGTGAAGGTGGAGGTCTCGTCGGAGCCGCCCCTGAGCGAAGAACAGATATATGCTATCGTCGGTCGTGAGCCGTTCGCTAGACTAGCGGCTACAGGCCCGTCTGCTGGTTTTAGCGACATAGTATCCAAACAGTTTATGGGTCTGCTGGCCGCAGGGTTCCGGGCTAAGATCTTTGAACCGCTTGAAGCAGAACTGCGCCGTGCTCTGGGCCTGTCCGAGTTCAGTGTCTATTTCGCCTTTGACCAGCCTCTGGAAGTACGCATTGGCAAATACCTGGTTAGAGACCTCTCGGTCTCTTACCGACATACGGTCATCTCCGAAACTACTGATGAATGGGACCTTAGCCTATCGTATCAATTGCCGCGCCGCTTGGGCCTAAGTTATACCACTAATGAAAGCGGAGAGACCCAGGTGCGCGTCGGCCGTACCTACCGGTTTTAGTAAGTGGGGTTAACTGCTTTGCCTGGCCTGGTAACAGCCATCTGCGGCTGCGTAGCCTATAGGCTCACGGTAGTATGCAGACTTCACAATGCTTAACGATAACAATAGAGGCTTTGTCGTGCAAGAAGGAGAAAAGCTGAATAGGAAGAAATATACAAATTGTGCCAATCCAAATTAGTTACACTAAAGCGACGAAAGTGAGAGGAGAACAATGATGACAAGCGTTCACAAATCTCTATCAATGACCGGTGCTATTGATATGCACGCACATTTTGGACTTTATGGGAGTGACGGCACTCCCAAAACACGGGGCTACACTGGCGGACCTGAAGTGGTCGTTAATCGGGCGCAACTGGCGGGCGTTCGCATAACTGTGGTGTCGGCGATGGCTTGTTTGCACGACACTAAAGACCCCGCCGCGGGCAACGATATGGCGCGAGATGCTGCCGAAGAGCATGAGGCGCTCCGTTTCTATGCGGTGCTTAATCCTGCGCTACCCTCGTCATTTGACGATGTAGAGCAACTGCTGGAGCACCCGCGCTGCGCGGGCATCAAGATTCATCCCCGGATGCATGAGTATGAGATCACCGAATACGGCCAGGCGGCCTTCGAGTTCTCCGCAGCCCACCAGGCAGTGGTATTAACTCACAGCGGCAATCCGACCTGTATGCCGGAACAGTATATCCCCTTTATGAATGCAATACCTGAGGCGACGCTTATCTTGGCCCATCTGGGCCATGATGAGGACAATGACACATGGGTGTTGCAAACTAATGCAATCAAGCAGGCAGAGGCGGGCAATGTCTATACAGATACCTCCAGTATGAGTTCCATGAACGCCGGCTTGATTGAGTTTGCCGTGGCCGAGATTGGGGCCGATCGCATTGTGTTTGGCACCGATAGCCCCTGCTATTTCACCGCGGCCCAAAAGGCACGGATTGAATATGCAGAGATTGATGAGGCTGCCAAGCGGGCTATTCTGTGGGAGAACGCTGAACGACTTATCGGCGACAAACTCTAAGAAAGGCGGAAGTGGAGACTGTGAAACTGACAAAGCAAACACTAAAGGGCATATGGGCAGGTGTAACTCTGCCCTGGGATGAGGACTATCAACTCGACGAACCAGCGTTCCGCGAGAATCTACGGCGGCTGGTACAGGCGCGACCGCATGGCATCTATGTCTTCGGTAGTACTTGCGAGTTCTATGCGGTGGACGAGGATGAGTTCCGCCGCATCGTTGATATCCTGGTCGAAGAAGTAGGCCCCAGCGGCATTCCTACCCAGGCGGGCTGCAATGAACTCGCCACCCATAAGACTATCCGTAAACTGAAATATGTCCAACAAGCCGGCGCTGACGGCGCCCAAGTGACGCTGCCGGGTTGGATGAAACTGACAGAAGAGGAGATTGTGAGATTCTGGCGTGATATCTCCGAGGCCGTGCCTGACCTGCCCCTGGTGTCCTACAACATCTCGCGGACTCAGTGGTATTTGTATGGCCAGCAATATCGCCAGATAATTGAGGTAGCGCCTAATCTGGTTGGTATCAAGTGGTCGGGCAGTCCCGAACTGGACTTAGACCGGATCGAGGAGACCGTGGCTATGACCCCTGAGTTGGCCCACTTCCTGGGCGAAGGGAATCTGCTGAAGGGGATGAGATTCGGCATCCAGGGCTGTTACAGTGCCTGGGTGCTGGTGCATCCCGAATTGATGATGAGAATGTTCAATTTGGCCGAGCAGGGCCAGTGGGAGGAAGCCGAAGCAATTCATAAGCGCTGGATGGAAGTTATGGGGTTTATTAATGAGATGTGCGAGGAGTTTGACCTGGGCGGAATGGACCCGGTAGCCGACAAAGGCTGCGCTGTCCTGTCCGGTTTCATAATGAGCCATCAGCGCATCCGGCCACCCTACATTGGTTGGTCTGATGAGGCTATGGCGGTAATGAAAGCGCGGGTGCGGGAAAAGTTTCCGGAGTTCATCTTTGACTGATAGGCTGTCAAATAATCTGCTGCCTGTCAATATGTATGGGAAGCAACAGAATATGGCCGATAGGTTGACCCCAGAGACGCTGAAAGGCATTTGGGCTGGTATAACTCTGTCGTGGGACGAAGACTATCAATTGGATGAGCCTGCGTTTCGCGAGAATCTGCGTCGCCTGGTGGGCGCCGGCGTGCAAGGTATCTATGTCTTCGGCAGCACGGGCGAATTCTACGCGGTGGATGACGATGAGTTCCGACAGATAGTAGACATATTAGTCGAAGAAGTCAGCCCCAGCGGTATTCCCACCCAGGCCGGATGCAATGATACGGCTACTGGCCAGGTCATACAGAAACTGAAATATGTGGCGGATATGGGGATAAGTGCGGCCCAGGTGGCCCTGCCGTTCTGGATGAGCCTGACGGAGGAAGAAGTCGTTGGATTCTTCCGTGACATTTCCCAGGCTGTCCCCGACCTGCCCCTGATCTCCTATAATATCTCCCGCACCCAGCGGTGCCTGACTTGCCAGGATTACGAGCGCATCCTGGAAGTTGCTCCCAATTTAATCGGGGTAAAGTGGACTGGCCTGTGCCCGGGCCTGGCCGAGGCCAAGGACAGGTTACCCCAATTGGTTTACTCCACTGGCGAAGGTGCTATGCCCCGCGAATGGGAGCACGGGGGACGAGTGGTATACAGTTCTCTGGTATTGATGGCGCCGGAGCGTGCGGTGAAGGTATTTAAGTTGACGGAGGCCGGGCGCATTGAAGAGGCTGAGACAGTAGCCCAGGAACTGATGGCCTTTGCCCGGGAACTGGACAATATTGCCGAAGAACTCGGGCTGGGTATGATGGACCCGGTGTGGGATAAGGCGGGGGGCGTTGTAACCGGCTTTCTGGCCGGCCATCAGCGCTGCCGGCCTCCTTACATTGGCTGGCCCGACGAGGCTATCCAGGAGGCCCGGGCTTGTATTGCCGAGAAGTTCCCGGATTTCATCATCAAGTAGGAGGTAGAGCCGTGAGCACTTATGAACTGATTCTCCAACGCCGCACCATCCGCAGGTTCAAGCAGGAGCCGATTGCCCCGGCGCTGCTGGAGAAGTGCGTCAACGCTGCACGGGTTGCTCCGTCTGGTGCCAACCTCCAACCCTTAGAGTATATCGTGGTCTGTGACCCACCGCTGGTGGCGCAGGTCTTCGCTCATACCGCGTGGGCTGGCTATCTACCCGACTGGGAACCGGCGCCTGGCGAGCGCCCGGTAGCCTATATCTTTATCGTGGTTAACCGGAAGTGCCGAGCCGGAGGTGCGGAGATGGACGTGGGCATAGCGGCGGAGAATATCACCCTGACTGCACTGGAGGCCGGAGTGGGCAGTTGTATGATGGGATCATTGGAGCGCCCGACCCTGACCAACCTGCTGGCAGTTCCCAAGCACTGTGAGATAGCCTTGACCGTAGCGCTGGGTTATCCTGCTGAGGATCCAGTTATGGAAGAAATGACGAGCGATTCCATCAAGTACTACCGCGATGAAAATGACCGACTGCACGTTCCCAAGCGTCCGCTGGCACAGATGCTTCATTGGAACAAGTATTGAGAGACAAATAATCAACAGAGGAAAGCAATTATGGTTCGACCCTATGTGGACTTCTTCAAACTCGGTATCAATCACCATCTGCTGTTCCCGGCTGTCTTTGACGACGCCGAGATACATGAGCAAACGCTGAAAATTGTCGCGCGGATGGACTTCCTGGAGGTCTTGGATTTATTCCTGGTGTTGGACGAACCGCGCCTGAGTCGGGAGATGGAGTTAGTCCGGGCCTGTGGCAAGGAAATCATTTATAATTGCCCACTATTCGGGCTGAAGCCGGGCCTGGATCCCAACAGCACTGATCCCGAGGTGCACCAGCGTACTTTAGAGGCTGCTTTGCCTCACCTTGACGCGGCGGTTCGTGTTGGCGCTACAAAGTTAGTTGTAGGCAGTGGTCCTGATCCGGCCGACCCCGCCGACCGCCCCGCAGCCAAGGACGGCTTCTGCGCCTTTCTGAGTGACCTGGGTCAGGCGGCAGCACAGTACGACACAACGGTCCTCATCGAGCCATTTGATCGCTCTATCGGCAAGAATCTGCTTATCGGGCCTCATACTGAGGCAGCCGAAGTGATTGAGCGGGTTCGGCGGGGAGGCGTGGAGAATGTCGGCTTGATACTGGACCAAGGACACGTGGCCCTTCTGGACGAAGATATCCACGAGGCCCTCGAAATCGTCGCCCCGTATTTGTATCATGTGCATGTAGGTAGCTGCGTAAAACGTGACCCCACCGATTCGTTCTACGGGGATATGCACCCGCCCTGGGGATATGAAGGCGGCGAGTGCGACGTACCAGACACCGTGGAGTTGTTCCAGGCGGCCTTTGATGTTGGTTATCTGGCCCCGGGCAAGCGCGCCTCTCTTACCTTCGAGATGCAGCCCTATCCCGGCCTGGGTGCCGAAGAGAGCGTGGACATTTTTCTGGACAAGTTAGATGAAGCCTGGGAGATCTTTGCCAGTCAAGTTGATGAACTCCAGGAGCGACTTTGATACTGTCATTGGTCTGCTGTATACTGCGGCAGTGCCGTGCGAACAGATAGCGTGTCACATTGATGAATAGGCACATGCTGGAGAGTGATTATGAAAGTTAGTTGCTTGCCGGTATCTTTCTTTGATGAGATTGTTGACGGACGAATGACGCTGGGGCAGTGGGCTCGTATCGGCGCTGATGCCGGCCTGGACGCCATTGATCTGAGCATCCTCTTCGTACCCGACCACAGTGATGATGCAGTCCGCGCGGCCCGCCAGCAGATCCAGGCCGAGGGGATGCAGGTGCAAATGATAACCACCTATCCTGACTTCACTCATCCTGATTCGGCTGAACGCCAGGGCCAGCGGGAGACCCTTGACGAGCAGATGCGAGTGGCCGCTGGTCTCGGTGCTGAGTTGGTACGGGTCACCGCCGGCCAACACCATCCGGACATCAGCCGCGAGGATGGTATCCGCTGGGCCGCCGAAGGTCTTTGCTGGGCTGTGGATGCGGCGGACGATTATGGGGTGGTCCCTGTCTTTGAAAATCATGCCCAACCGGGCTGCTGGGACTTGCCTGACTTTTCTCTGGTGGCTGAGAACTTTCTGGAGATTGTACGCTGTACTGAAGACTGCGGCCTGGGTATTAACTTCGACACCGCCAATACTGTCGTGGACGATACCGATCCGGTCCCCGTTCTGGAGGAAGTGGTGGACCGAGTTATCAGTGTGCACGCCGCCGATACTTCCACCACCGGCACCCTCACCCACGTGCTGCTGGGTGCGGGTCTGGTGCCTTTTGAGGATCTATTCGGCGTGCTGAAGCGGGCTGGATGGGATGGGTGGATTTGTATGGAGGAGGGCAGCGGTCTGGGCGAAGAAGGGGTATGTCAGGCCGCCCAGTTCGTCCGCTGCACTTGGGAGCAGGTCTGAATCCTATTCATCTACTCTGAGGAGCGATAGCCCTATGGATATTCGCAACGGCCGCGAGTTGCCCGGCGCCTGGACGGAAGGCCCCGGCCGCCGCTTTTTAAGCCTTCTGTACCGACCAGAGGAAGACCAGATTCCCAACATCTCGTTTGGCTTCGTTCATATCCCTCCCCAGACCGCGGCAAGCCGCCATCAGCACGAAGCCACCCACGAGTTCTGGGTGATTGTCTCCGGGACTGGGCAGGCGATTGTCGGAGATGAACGTGGTGATTTGAAGGCGGGTGATGTCGTCCACGGGCCACCTCCGGTGCCTCATCAACTGATTAATACTTCACCGGACGAGCCGCTGGAAGCCGTCTATATCCTCTGTCCCGCCGGTGACGAGCGTAATGTCGTAGAATTGATAGAAAAACATGGCTCGCAATTCTTGCAGCAGCCTTCTCACCTCGACCAATAAGTACGCGAATCACTGACTCCTGATAGCAAACAGTCGGTACATAGAGGAGTTGAAGTCTGGCGCAAAGAATGCTATGCTGACGAATCACCTGTACGAAGAATATCGGTTATGAAGGAGAGATATGCCCGTGATTGAAAAACTGGGGAATTATCGTGTCGTTGATTTGACCAAGAAGATCGTGCCTGGCCAGATGGGACGGCGCTGTGAGATTCGTCTCAACTATTCCGAACGCACCGATGATTATAATTGCGACATAGACATTATGAGTCATCTGGGAACTCACGTTGAGGCCCCCTATCACTGGGACCTGGAGTGGAAAGACGTTTCCGACCTCCCCGTCACAGCCTATATGGGGCGTTGTGTGATGCTCAAGATTACGGACATCGAACCGGCGGGGAAAATTACCGCCGCCCACATGGACAAAGCCGATGGGGGCCGCGTAGGCCAGGGAGACATTGTACTGGTTGACACTCCCTATCATCTGCCGCCCTTCACCTATCCGGAGAAGGAAATCCGCCCGTACGTAAACGCCGAAATGGGGCAGTGGCTGGTGGACAAAGGAGTCAAGTGTGTCGGCTTTGCCGATAGTGTAGACATTGAAACCAATGTCCCCGAGTTTAAGGAATTCCACCGGGTCGCGATGGCCTATGATATCACTTTCATTGAGGTTCTGGAGAATTTTGACGAATTGGAGCAGGATGTCTTTTTCCTGTCCGCGCTTCCGCTCCCCTTCAAGGGCCTGGATTCGTGCCCAGTACGTGTCGTGGCCATAGAGGGGATTCCGGGATTCGACAAATAGACAGTGAACGTACACACAGGGGCAGCAATTCTCACCGCCGCCTCGATACTGGTACAAGTAATCAACTTACGGGGTAGGAAGAGGTTTTACCAGTTCTCAATCGCCAAGGAGGAGAATGTATGACCAGAAATCCGTTTCGCAAGGCACTGCTACAGCGCACGTTTACCGTCGGCACCTGGATTCAGATCGGCCATGCTGCCATGAGCGAGATACTGGCAAAGGCCGGCTATGAATGGATCGTTGCCGATTGCGAACACTCGGATATTGACGTTGAGTTGTTTGCTAACTTAGCGCGCGGTATGTACGGGCGCGGGGCCGTGCCCTTGGCCCGTGTCCGGGAAAACGACACACTTGCCATCCGCCAGATGTTAGACATAGGTGCTCAGGGAGTAGTGGTACCACTGGTCAACAACGCCCAGGACGCCCAGAAGGCAGTGTCGGCTGCAAAGTATCCGCCGCTGGGCGTTCGGGGGTTCTGTATCTCCCGCATGGATAACTACGGGATTGATTTTGAAGAATACGTGCAGCATGCCAATGACGACATTGCTGTTGTGGTGATGATCGAATCGCAGGAGGCGGTACAGAATATCAGCGAGATTCTGGACGTAGAAGGAGTAGATGGTGTTCTTGTCGGCCCCTATGACCTGAGTGGTTCGTACGGCATCCCCGGCCAAATCGACCACCCAATCATGGAGGAAGCGTATCAGAAGATATTGCAGGTGTCCCAGGGAGCCGGGAAAGCGGCGGGGTTGCACGCAGTGATCCCCGATCCAGCAGCCGTTAAAGGCGCGATTGCACAGGGATATACCTTCCTCGCCGTGGGCATGGATTCGGTGTTTCTGAGCCGCGCTGCGCGCGCCGCGCTGGATATAGCCTGGGCGGCCGCTAAAAAAGAATCCGGTTAAGTGGAAGTTAGACGATATGACTTGGGTATCATCTTTTGTACTGTGCCGGTTATACCCATTAGGAGGGTGACTGCGTAATGCCCGAGGTAGTATGCCTGGGGATACTGGTCGTTGATGTGCTAGCCCGACCGGTCAACCAGTGGCCAGAGCGCGGGCAATTGGTGCTCGTTGACGAGGTCGGGTTGCGTGTGGGCGGGCACCCCGCCAATGCTGGGAGGGATTTGGCTCGTCTGGGCATGGATGTGGCTGTAATGGGCTGTGTCGGCCAGGACGGCTTCGGCGATCTTGTTCTGGCCGAGCTGCAACGCGAAGGAACGGATATTAGCGGAATATATCGCACCGAGGCCACCAACACTTCGACCACCTTGGTGATGATTGACGACAGCGGCGAGCGCAGCTTCCTGCATTGTTATGGCGCTGACGCCGAGATACGTGTGGCACAACTGAACATGGATTTGATAAGATCAGGTCGGCTGCTGTATCTGGGCGGGGCTTTGGTTATGCCCGGCTTTGACGGCCCACCTCAGGCTGAGGTGATGGCCGAGGCCCAGTCCGCTGGCTTGACCACCTGCATGGACGTAGTATGGGACGCCATGGGCCGCTGGATGGCACTGTTAGAACCGGTCCTGCCTTACACTGATATTTTTACCCCGGCTCTGGCCGAGGGCCAGCAAATCACCGGGCTAACTGACCCGCCCGAGGTGGCTCGCGCCCTGCTGGATGCGGGGGTGAAGACAGTGGCCCTGACGATGGGTCCCGAAGGCTGCTATGTGCGGACGTCTGATACTGAGCTGCACGTGGAGGCTTATCAAGTCAAGGCGATAGACGGCACTGGGGCGGGCGATGCTTTCACCGCAGGATTCATTTATGGCCATCTGCACGACTGGGACCTGGAGCGCACTACCAAGTTCGCCAACGCCTTGGGGGCTCTGGCCACAATCGCGGTCGGCGCTACCGGCGGCATTGAGGGCTATGAGGAAACTCTTAGTTTCCTGCGCGACCAGGAACCGGGCTACTGGGACTCTCTGTGAGGCTGCAAGAATTCCGCTTCGTTTGTTTAGACAACCTCCACCTCTATATCTAACAACTCGCCCAACTTCTCTAACTGTGCGGTGTAGTCGCCATAAACCATCGCCAGATGGTGACCAAAATCAACCTGTTTATGAATTAGTCCTCTCGCGTCGGGGACCTGAATATATGCTCTCGGACTGCAGGCAATCTCATTGAAGGTGCAGTCAACTATTGTGCCCGTCGCGACCAGAATCCTGGTAGCCAACGGATTGAAGCGAGCCAAGGTAACCTGTTTCTCTTCGTTGTCAGCCAGGTCTATCTGTACTTTGGTTCCCCAGCCTGCAGCAGTAAAACTCGCCAAGTGATAAGGTAAGTCGGGGCTATCAAAGCCGTTCATCTTTAGTCCTGGCACACTGTGAGTAACGGTGAGAAGGTCTTTGTCTAGGCTGGGATTACCCATAAACGAGGATTTCTGGGAGACAGACATCAATAACACCATAGCCAATAGTACACTTATATCTCCTTCACACGATGAGGGATATCCGGCATCTTTTAGCAAAGTATGTGTTAAGCAAGGAACAGCTTTCCACTTCGCTGGTAACTGGGCACTACACAGTTCAAAACACGGTACTGTAACTGCGTTGCACTGATATTTCTCCATTAGGTTATTGACTGCCAAGTAGAAGTTAACGTCATTGATAACATACTCTCTATCAATGCGCAACTCCTGGGCGTTGCTAACCAGTTTATCAACTATTTGCTGTGCTTTTTGCTGCTCAGTCTCACTCTCAGTAACCCTTTCAAACTGTTCAGAAAGCCTCGTGAACGAGATACGTTTTGAGCCTATTGAAAACCTGGTCTTAAGATCCTCTAAGTTCCAAATACTACTTACCACTCCTTGCGGGATCAGTTCTTCGTCGGCAATCAATAGCATTCTTGTTCGCTGGAAAGTCTTTCTGACTCGTAGTAGGGAGATGAGTTGGTTAAGTTCATCAAAGTCCAATGGTGCGAAACCCTCAAGGCCTCTGCTGCGCAGATAAGCGGCAACGTCTACGTTTGCCACACCCGCTGATACCGTAGCCACTGGTTTCTTATATCTCTCACCTATTGTGACGGCAAAATACTGGGGAATAGAGGTGCCCGAAACTACATACAAGTCTGTCTCCCGTAAGTCGGTTTCCAGTTTTTCGAGATCTTTCGGACTAATCACCAGATCTTCGCCGTACTCTATCATTACTGGCTCTAACATAGTGGCTTCGGCAGTCAAATTCTCTTCAAGTTCTTGCTTAAGTTGGCTAAACCGCTGTTGGGCCGCCGTCTTCTCTGCCTCGGGTGTTAAGTCCGTCAAATTACCGGTTCGGCACGGACCTTCCCAAGCGCCACTATGAATTAATGGGCCAAACACTGGCTTGACGCCCACTGTGACATCTATCATTTTCTCGCCTCCTGCTGCTATTTCACCAAATACCGGGCCACTGTATCATTTTCTATTAACCGTGTCAAACCGAGGACAAAAAAAGGACAAGCCTAATGGCTTGTCCCCATGCTTCTTTTCCCGTTAGCCTACGGGGAGAGCACTCCGGCCTCAAGCAGTTCAAAGGAGGCTTCCCCGTCGTGGATGTCGGCGTAAATCTCGCCCTGGACCTGATCGCCCCACTCTAATACCTTCTCGGCCAAGGGGTCTTCAATTATCCGACGTATAGCCCGACGTAGCGGCCGAGCACCCATGCTGGGGTCATAACCTTCGGTCACCAGATACTGGCGTAGCGGCTCGTTGAGGGTTAGGGTCAGGCCCTGTCGGTTCAGTTGCTCGCGCACCGACCGCAATTCCAGGTCAACAATTTGTTCAATGTGCTCAGAGCTTAGCGCGTGGAAAACGACCACGTCGTCAACTCGATTGAGAAATTCGGGGCTGAATGCCTTTTTGAGTTCGTCGGTAACCTTGGACTTCATCCGTTCATAGTCACGGTCCTGCTGGCGCGCCGAGGCCTCGCGCTGTTCGGTGGCAAAGCCCATCCGCTGATCTTCACTAATCAGTCGGGCTCCCACGTTGCTGGTCATAATGACCACGGCATTTTTGAAGTCAACTTTTCGCCCCTGAGCATCGGTCAACTGGCCGTCTTCCATAATCTGTAGCAGGATGCTGAAGACCTCCGGGTGGGCTTTCTCAATCTCATCAAACAGGACCACACAATAAGGCCGGCGCCTGACCGCCTCAGTCAGTTGTCCGCTCTCTTCATATCCCACATAACCGGGAGGTGCTCCGGTCAGACGCGAGACGGTGAACCTCTCCATATATTCGCTCATATCAATTCGTACCAGGGCATCTTCGCTGCCGAACAAAAACTCTGCCAGCACTCGGGCTAATAGTGTCTTGCCCACTCCGGTCGGCCCCAGAAAAACGAATGAGCCCGTGGGCCGGCGCGGGTCTTTAAGGCCGGCGCGGGCCCGCCGTACCGCCCGGGAGACGACATTGATCGCCTCGTCCTGGGCGATGATATCTTCGTGCAGCACCTGCTCCATCCGGATCAGCCGTTCGGATTCCTCTTGTGTCAGTGAAGTAACCGGAATACCCGTCCAAGTAGAGGCTATATGAGCAATATCCTCACGGTATACTACAGAATAATGCTGCTCTTCGCCCTCCTCGTGGTCAAAATCGGGCAGCTCTTCCAGACGCGGTGGGGGAGTTTGGTATCTATCCCATGCTGACTCGGCCTCGTCTTGTACCTCGTGGAACTCTTCAGTCAGCGATTGGAGGTCGGTAGGCAATTGATACTGGCGCAGTTTAACCCGTGAGCCGGCTTCATCAATCAGGTCTATAGCCTTATCGGGCAAGGCCCGGTCAGTGATGTACCGCACAGACAACTCAATGGCCGCCTCCAGGGCCTCCGGCGCATAACGGATCTGGTGGAACTCCTCGTAGCGGTCCTTAATGCCCTCCAGTATCGCCGAAGTCTCCTCTGAGGTAGGCTCGCGCACCGTAATCGGCTGGAATCGCCTCTCCAACGAAGGCGTCTTCTCTACATGCTTGCGGAACTCATCAAGGGTAGTGGCTCCAATACATTGCAATTCGCCGCGGGCCAGGGCCGGCTTGAGGATGTTAGAAGCATCCATGGCTCCTTCGGCGGCTCCCGTACCCACCACGGTGTGCAACTCATCAATGAATATTATGATCTGGCCCTGGGAGTTGCGAATCTCTTCCATTACTCGCTTCATCCGCTCCTCAAACTCCCCGCGATACTTGGTGCCGGCGACCAGCCCCGCCAAATCCAGGGCCACTACGCGGCGGTTCTTAAGTGGTTCAGGTACCTGCTCGCCAGCAATCCTTTGCGCCAGACCTTCGGCAATGGCGGTCTTGCCCACCCCAGCATCTCCAATCAGACAAGGGTTGTTCTTAGTGCGCCGACACAGTATCTGTATGACCCGTTCCATTTCGGTCTCGCGACCAATAATTGGGTCCAGTTCGCCGCGACGAGCCAGTTCAGTTAGATCACGGCCGAAGTGATCCAGGTGTGGCGTCTTGGATTTACGTCCGGTCCTCTCTTCGCCCCCGGCGGCCCCGGATAATTCGCGGACCAAGTGCCGTACCTGTCGTAGTTCTGCTCCATGGGTTCGCAGTAGCCGGTAGGCCGGGCCCTTACCAAGTCGCAGCAGGCCCAGCAGAATATGCTCGGTACCGATGTGAGGATCACCCAAATGACGGGCCTCGGCATAGGCCAGCGACAACACCTGGGTAGCATCAGGAGTAAACGACAGTTCTCGACTCCTTTCATCAGAGCCACCCGCCTCCATTTGTTCGGCCAAATCGGCTCGCATCGCCTCGGTAGCGATCCCCGCTGACTCTAAGGCCTCACTAGCTAACCCTTCACCTAAGCGCAACAGCCCCATTAGCATGTGTTCGGTGCCTATCAGTTGCGCCCGACTACGTGTCGCTTCGTGGTGAGCCAACAGTATCGCCCGCCGCGCCCGGCTGGTAAATCTTTGCCATAATTCCATGGCCAATGATCCTCGCAGTTACCACAAATATGTTGGGCTATCTTTACCTATGATCCTTCTTCATTCTTATAAGACGCTTACATATAGCCGAAAGTTTCAATGTCCTGCCTGTTATGGATCTGCTACTAAGTGTATATCGGGAATCCTTCCCGTGCTGTTAAGTCGGCAAACTCCTTCCGTAGACGCTTAGTGACTGTGCCCGGCCTACCATCGCCAATGCGCCGGTCATCCACCGATACTACCGGCACAATCTCGGCAGCAGTTCCAGTGAGAAATACCTCGTCAGCGCAATAAACCGTGCGCAGGCGGAATGATTTCTCCTCAGCGGTCATATCCAGTTTTCTGATAAGTCCCATCACTACATTACGAGTAATTCCCTCTAAGTTCCCGATGGCTGCCGGCGGCGTTAGCACATTGTCGTCATTGACGACGAACAGATTATCCCCAGTACACTCCGCCACATATCCGTCAATACTAAGCATAATGCCCTCGGGCACTCCGGCCCGAACGGTTTCGATTTTGGCCAGGATATTGTTCAGATAGTTGAGGCTCTTGATGGCGGGGTCCAGAGCCTCGGGGGCATTGCGTCGCGTCGCACAGGTTATTAAGGGTAACCCCTTCTCGTAGACTTCCTCCGGGTACAGTTCAATGGACGCCGCGATAATAAAGACCGTGGGCTTGGGGCACTTACGCGGGTCCAAACCCAAATCCCCCACTCCTCGCGTTATCACTAACCGGATGTAGGCGTCGCGCAGTTCATTGGCCCGAACTGTCTCTACCACCGCCTGTCTCATCTCATCAAAGCCCAGCGGGATCTCCAGCATTATGGCCTTAGCCGAACCATACAGCCGCCGCAGGTGCTCATCTAATTTGAATATCCGCCCGTTATAAGCCCGAATGCCCTCAAAGACCCCATCGCCATAAAGCAGACCGTGGTCAAAGACTGACACTTTGGCTTCGTGTTCCGGCACCAGTTCGCCGTCCAGATAAATAAGTAGATCCATCAGTCAATCATCCTTAACATGCCTCTGGCATATACACATCCGGCCTCCCGAGGGGCGCGACAGGGCCATGTGTGCCGCTATTGCAATCTCTATACTATCAATTATACCACATCTCTGGCAGTTCTAACAATTCGGCGCTGCGCTACGCCCACGTCATCTCGCCAGGCATCTCCTCAATGACCATTTCGCGCAGGAAAGCCGCTGCCTTCAAAAATCCCTCATCAGCGCTCATCAGGCTGTCCTCGTGCTCGATACTGAGGACCCCATCGTAGCCATACATCCGCAGAGTGCTGATAATGTCCTTCCACACCGCGTCATCGTGCCCATAGCCCACGGCGCGGAAAATCCAGGACCGGCGCGGCTCATCACTGTAATGCTTGGTATCCAGCACCCCGTGAATCCGGGCCACCGGCTGGTAGACCAGCGAGTCCTTAGCATGGAAATGCTTGATGACGTCGCCCTGTTCCTGGAGCCAGCGGATAGCAGCCGGCACCTCAATGCCCTGCCAGAATAGGTGGCTGGGGTCAAAGTTGGCACAAATACGATCGCCATTCTTCCCACAGGCTTCCCGCAACTTTATGAGGGTCTCGGGATTGTACACCAGGAAGTTGGGGTGCATCTCCAGGCAAACGTAGACCCCCATCCGCGCGGCATAGGCGGCCTCCTGCCTCCAGTAGGGGATAGCCACCTCGTTCCACTGGTACTCTAACGCCTCCAAGTGGTCCTCCGGCCAGGGCGCTACTACCCAGTTGGGGGTTCTATCCCGCGCTGAGCCAGCCGGCAGGCCTGAGAAGTTATTCACGCACTCTATCCCCAATTTGCTGGCCAGTTTGGCCGTCTCCCGCCAGACCTGATGATGTTCCTGCGCCATCTTCTTATTTGGATGCAGCGGATTTCCGTGACAGGACAGCGCCGAGAGCACCAGCCCCCGTCCCTCAATGGCCCGCATAAAGGCATCCCGCTTGCGCTTGCTGGAATTAAGTTCCGCCAGGTTGCAATGGGTATTTCCCGGCATGTTCCCGGTCCCAATCTCCACCGCCTCAATCCCGGCCTCCACAAACCAATCCAACGCCTCCTCAAACGGCAAATCCGCCTTCGCTACCGTAAACGCTCCGACTTTCATCTTGGTATCATCTCCCTTTATAGGCATAACGAAAGGTGTAAAAGCGTACTAACGTCGTGGGACTCGAGCGTCCAAGAACTCTCTCCCGAGGGTTTGACAGAGGGGCTCAAAGTCAGAGGCATTAGTGCTACATATAGGCATATTCGAGGGTGCTTCTAACACAATTACAGCGTCCGCCAGGACCCGATAGCAATTGGTGCCTCTGCCTTCGTTGGGGTCGTCCAATACACGGCGCGCGGTGCGGCGAAACTCGCGGTGGATTTTGTCAAGTTTTCTGGGCCCCTTTGCCAAACGCCGAAGGGCGGCACGATGCTGACCGTAGAAGGCGATGATGTCGCACGTGGGCTTGTCACCCTTTTGGCACCTACAAGCAAAACAGTACCGGTCCCCTCTCCAAAAGGGTTCACCGCTAGACCTGGCACACTCCGTAGAATCGACCAATAATCCTTCGCCTACACATGCCAAGACCGAGTCCATCAATTGAATCTCAATTAATTCCTCTAAACGATTTATCAGTCTTTTTCGTGGCAATGGATCGCCCCTCACGTCACAACACAAACTGAGAAGCTGCCACATGCGCGCTGGATGGCGCCCAAAGTATCGATTTACCCGTCTTAGAGCTTCGTCGGTTCTTGACGAATTAACCAATAGTTTGTGTAGCAAGACCGCATCGTAGAGGAACGTGCAACGCAATTCTTCCACCACGTATCCAGATGTGGATACAATATGCCCCTCGATAACTTGCTCAATTGCAGTTTGCTCGTCCCGACAGCCACACACCCGACTAGCCAATACGGTAGTGTCAGCGTAAATGATGCCCATTAGCTATAGTCCTAACGACCGCAGGATCTTATCGCGCTGCGCGCGCGTGGAAACTGGCACAGGCCGCAGACCTGCTTGCCGGAGTGAGCTGGCGATACTGCGTACTTGCTCTCTACTGAGATCTGTTCGTCGGAGTGACACGATTGTCACTTCCAGGACTTCGAATTGGTGATCCGTGATGTCCTCCGCGTAGGTATTGCTGAGTGCCTCATAAACAATTACCAGCGCATGCTTGTACATACGCGGAGCGACCCGTTCAGCCCTGTCAATCGCCTGAGACAAGAGCTGCTTCAGGTCGAGCACGGCATCCAAGCGCTGTTCGAGTTCCGCGCTGGCCCGCGCCACCCCGATTAGCCGTGCGGCCTCCTCAATGCTGTCGATGGGGCTTTCAACGCTCCTTTCAAAGCGAACGGTACTCTGTGACGCGCGCAGAAGTTCCGCCCGCTCGAGCTCGCTTATACGGATACCGTGGTCCTCCAGAGCACGGAAGATTACCTTAAGGAGAGATTGTTCAGCTTCCCTTCGCATGTTCGTCCTCCTCAAGAGCAATTAGCTGTCGCTCAATCTTTTCCAAGCGGCCACGAAGGTATTGGACGTCGCTCAGTGTGGCCGTCAGCGTTACCGACGCTGTCTCGGGACGCAATAGCCGCCGCAGGCTGGCTCCGCCCCACGCGGTATGGCCAGCCATACTTGGCCCTACAGGCAACTCCCCACTGATTCTTATGACGGCCATTGCACACCGAGAGGTGGCCTCCGGCTCAACATCAGCACCGCGAAAGGCTCTCCACTCTATCTCTGCGAGGACTTGCGTGCAGGCACTCATCTTGGCTCTGAACTCTTCACGCAGGTTCTCGACATCTAGTATCTCTGCTACATCGGTTCGCCTCTTGACAAGGAGGTCTTTGTCGGCCTTGGGAAAGTCTCCGAATGGGCCGGGGTCCGCTACCATTCCGTCGTCGGATATATCGGCCGCCACAGCAAAGATTAGGTCAGTAACTTCTCTGCGGAAGATTCGCTTGAAAGTTTGCTCGTCAATATCAGCCGCTTTCAGATGATCAGGTAGTACAGTCTCGTCCACGCTCGCGCTAATCCCGCCCCCGGGGGCGAAAATGAAATAAAAACATCCCTCCTCGCGAAGCCGTTTAGTTACCTGAAGCACGCGCTGGAATTCATCATCGCTACCTAGTCTGCTTGCTTTCTCCTCGTTTTCCATAGCAACTCTCCTCGTCACAAATGTATAATAGGAACCTGGCGTCCCACCTATCTAAGATTATTATATCACAAGTAGCCACCTCGCGGGAACCTGCATTGCTAAATACTCTCCACCTTTATCCACTCTTGTCTATCGGCCGCTTGTTCGCAGGCTTCCAGGACCGCTTGGACCTTGACGCCGTCCTCAAAGTTGGGGCGCGGACTTTCGCCCGCAGCGATGCCACGCATCAGGTCGGCTACAGTGTTGATAAAGGTATGCTCATAGCCGATGATGTGCGCGGGCGGCCAGTAGCGCGGCCCACCGCCTTCCGGCAGGCCCATAAACGGATGGCCGGGATCGGTGGCCTGGATAACCTGAAAGCCCATACGGTCGGCCGGGTCTTCGGCGTTGTAGTATTCCAGTTCATTCATCCGCTCCAGGTTGAAGCGGACACTGCCCCGCGACCCGTTAATCTCGAAGCAGTTGTAGTTCTTGCGACCGGCGGCAAAGCGGGTGGCCTCAAACGTACCCAGGGCCCCGTTAGCAAAGCGGGCCAGGGCAATTGCCCCATCATCCACGTCCACCGTACCCATCTCAGCGCCCTCCGCTGCCTCAGCGCCCAAGCCAGTGTCTACCTTTTCCAGCAGGGGGCGCTGCTTGACAAAGGTCTCCATATCACAGGCCACCTGGTCAATATCGCCCATCAACCACAGAGCCAGGTCAATACTATGGGCCATCAGATCGCCCAACACCCCGGAGCCGGCGACCTCTTTGCGCATCCGCCAGCGCATCGGCGCCTGCGGATCAAGCAGCCAGTCCTGTAGATACTGGGCTCGCCAGTGGTAGATAGTACCCAGGATGCCATCGTCAATCATCTGCTTGGCCAGCGAGACGGCCGGGGCACGGCGATAGTTGTGGCAAATCATGTGGACAATGCCCGCCTGCTCCACCGCCGCCAGACCCTCGCGCGCCTCGGCCAGGTTCATCGCCAACGGCTTCTCACAGAACACATGCTTGCCAGCCTGGGCGGCCTTGATGGCCATGGGTATGTGGACATTATTGGGGGTGCTGATGTCAATCAGGTCAATATCGTCCCGCGCTACCAGCCGGTCAAAATCAGTCTCAGTCTCCTCCCAGCCCAACTGTTGAGCGGCCGCTGTCACCCGCTCCTCGTTACGACCACAGATGACCTTCTGCACCGGCCGGGCCGCCAACTCAGGGAAAAACATGCCCACCTGCCGGTAGGCGTTACTGTGCGCCTTCCCCATAAAATTGTAACCAACCATGCCAACTGATACTTCCATAGTTGTAGCCTCCTGATTGAAATATTGTCATGCGCTGGTGAATTATGTTTTGCGGGCTAATTTGTTATGTGGTACAATTCGCTAACCGATCGGGTTATCCTTCTTATTACCCAATTCTTCACGACCACTAAAACAGGAATAGTGCTAATGACTTCCCGCGAGCGACTAATTTGTGCACTACAGGGCGGCAAGCCTGATCGCATACCAGTAGCCCCTTGGGGCATGGGTAATATTAGGCGGGAAAGTGACCTCGGCCAGCAACTCATAGACTGTACGGATATTCTCTACTCAATAGGTTGTGGTGGCGATGACGCGTTTCTGGGGCATACTGCCCGGATACACACCCGAACCGAAAGTGACAAGACCATAACCACTTACGAGACGCCTCACGGCCCGCTACAATTGGTCCTCCGCCACACCAAGCGCACTACAGGGCGCATAGAGTTCCCTTGTCAGGCGCCCTCAGATGTGGACAAAATCCTGTCCATCCCTTATGAGCCACCAGTTATAGACACCGGCGAGCATGACCGGTCATTGGACAGGATAGGGGAGAAGGGGCTGGTGATAGTCGGAGTCGCTGACGGCGTCTGCTGGCCAGCGGAACTGTTCTCGCCCCAGGATTTTTGCCTGCTGTGGGCCGAAGCGCCGCAGAAGATGATTGAACTGGTGGAGGTGGGCACCGAACGGTTGTGTTACTACTACCGGGCGCTGTGCGGGGCTGGAGTAAGGACATTTCGGATAGTTGGAGGAGAGTATGTCTCAGTACAGTTAGGTCCCCAGGCCTATCAAGTGCTGGTAGTGGAGCCTGACCGCCGCCTGACTGATATAATTCACGAGTACGACGGGGTTGCTTACTTTCACAACCACGGCCCGACGACCAGGTACTACGACCAACTACTGCAAATAGGTATTGACGCTATTGACCCGCTGGAAGCCCCGCCGTGGGGTGACTGTGATATTGCCGAGGCCAAGCGGCGCATCGGCCACAGAATCTGTCTGGTCGGTAATCTTGACGATATGGAAGTGCTGGGTAAACTCCCCACCGAGACAGTATTGGGGATGGGCCGGCAACTTATCCAGGAGGCGGGGCCGGATGGCTTTATCCTCGGAGGCACCGCCTCGGGCACCTACACCGAACCCGCCGCTCGTAACTTCATCGCCCTGGCCGAATTATCCGCCCAGATGGCGGGATAACCATCCCTCAGACGTGCTGATGTGGTAGGAGCGGCATTCTTGCCGCGAACTGACAGGGGACAGGGAACTGGGTACTGGGAACCGCGACGGCCAACGGCATAGATGTGCTTCCCGTAGGAACGGCATCCTTGCCGCGACCCGGGTGGTGAGGTAGAAGAACAATCGCGAGACGAATGTCGCTCCTACGACAGCGGGCGGAAGATGCTCTGCACTTCCGCCCCTACAGACGACAACGGCAATGCGACCCTGATCTTAATCCGTTCCGCTCTCCTTGGGCCGCCGCAGCCTCGCGCCCTGGCCGAGTTATCGGCCCAGACGGCGCAGTAGGCGGCGTCAGGTCAGCCGAATCTGCGCCCATCGGCCCTGATTAAACTTCCACGCTAATACCCCGAACTGGGCTACCACGGAAATATCGAAACCGATCCACACCCCCATAGTGCCCATCCCCAAGACAATCGCCAATACGTAGCAGGCCAGTGGCCCCAGTATGGAGGTGCACACCAGGCTGATATACAGCGGAGAATAGGTATCGCCGGCACCCCGCAGCGAACCCGACAGGCTCATACCGGCGGTGAGAAAGGGCTCAGAGACCGCCAGGACAATAAGGGCCTGGGTGCCGATGCGAATTACCTGCTGGTCGGTGCTGAAGAATCCTATCAACCAAGCGGCGACTGACGCATACGTGATAGCCGCCAGAATGCTCAAGCCAGCCGCTAATTTCGCCGACAGCCAGCCAGCGGCCGCCGCCCGCTGCGTGTCTCCTGCCCCCACATTTTGGCCTACGGCGGTGGTCGCGGCCGCCATCAGCGCCAGCCCGACGAGGATAGTTACGCCGCGGATCTGCCCAGCCACGGTGTAGGCCGAGATTGCATACATTCCCGCCGCAGTCAGGCTCAGTATATTGATGATGATCATAAACGCGATATTGCGCGTGAAGCCTTGAATAGATGCGGGTATTCCCACATAGAATATTTTCCGCCACAACTCCCAACGGATGGCCCAGGAGCGGCGCAAATACACTGTCACAGCGAATCGGCCCGAAGCAAGAATAATGATGCCCGCCAGGGCGGCTATGAAGCGCGATATTACCGTTCCCACACCGGCCCCTGGTACTCCCAGGCGTGGAAAAGGTCCCACGCCAAAGATGAACAAGTAGTTGAGTAAGATGTTAAGGGCGTTGGCAACTAAAAGCAGGAGCAGCGGCGTTAGGGTGTCACCGGCGCCTTGGAGGGCGGCGGTAATGACGAAACTAAGCATAATGAACAGGATGCCGCCGAACAATATCTGAAGATACGGCACGCCGTGAGCCATTACCGACTCGGTTGCCCCCAGGCGGACCATAATCCAGCGCGACAGCACCAGGCCCCCCGGCATGATAAGCAGCAGGCTGGCCAGCCCTATTGCTATCAATCCCTGCTTGACTGTGGCATCGGCACTGTCGCGGTCGCCCTGGCCCGAAAACTGGGCCACCAACACCTGCACGCCCATGGAGACGGCGAAGACTATGGCTATGAGGGTGAAAACCACCGAGCGGGCCATCCCCACCGCTGCGATGGGATCAGGACCTATCATACCCACCATCTTGATGTCGGCTATTCCCACCGCCACCTGCAATAGGGAGCCGGCTACTATCGGCCAGGACAGATAGACAATCTGCACCAGCAGCCGCCCCTGGGTCATATCTACCCGCCGAGCGACAACATTACTTCGTTTGGGGGAATCAGCGGAGTTCGGAGTCGGACCGTCCTCAGTCATAGTGAGAATTCTGGTAAGACAGGCGTCTCGCCTGGCCCTAAATGCGTCTGCCGCGATTGGCAGGGAGAACCGTAGTCTGCAATTCGTTAATGCCTCATTCGTTCCACAGTGATGGGGAAGACCCTGGTCCCATCGGGGTCGCCAAGTCCGGCGATTGCCAGCAGTTTGTTCGGTCCCACCTTAACCATGTCAGCATAGCCTGTAGTCTCTGGTTCAGGCCGGTCAGTGAAGGTCACCCGGTTGGTCCAGGTGTGGCCTTGGTCTGTACTGAACACTACATGGACCCCGGGACGTCCATAAATGCATGCCACCACCCCATTGTCAAGCACGGCCAGGGTCGGCCAGACATTATTGAGGTACGGTTGCGTGGGTATTGGCTTAGTCCAGGTTCTTCCTTCATCGTCGGACCAACTGGTGTACATCGGCCGGTAGTCAGGAGGGTGCTGCGCCCCCTGCGTTCTCATCATACACAAAAGTTGCCCGTCAGGCAGCAAGGCCAGACTGGGCTCACAATAGCCACAGTATTCACAGTATTTACCCATCCCGATGCTTAATTCCGGGTTGGGATCGTTGGGATCATACGCTACGGTGGCACGGTACTGCCAGGTCCGGCCCCGGTCCGTGGAGCGCACGATCATTGTGCGGTACTGAGTATCTCCTTCCAGATTCCCGTACATAGTGGCCAGCAAATCGCCGGTGGCCAACTGAACGATCTTTCCCTTATCGAAAACCGGATAAAACCGGGCCCATTTCGTGTTCAGGACTGCGTTGGGCAGGTCCACCGTCGCTACACTACTCTCATAGCGCCGAAAATCGTCGGAAAACAGGGACCACCTCGGGGCTCGCTCATCTTTCGGATCCGGGGTAGCCTGACCGGTCATCGCGAGGACGCCACCTTCACGCAGGCCTACGGACATTGCAAGGGAATCGGGGAGGGGCCACGGCATCTCCTCGCCCCATGTCCGCCCGCCGTCGGGCGAGACTCTTCTGACCCGGACCTTAGTGCCCTCAGGACCGAGGCATTCATACAAGGCAGCCACGGCGCCAGTCCGGGAGACGGCCAAGGTCGCCTGATTAGTGTACCCAGGTGCCGGCGCCATGACAATCGGCTCTCCAACTGTCACCTTCAGTTCGTCCTCGGCCGGCATTTCATCTCCTCCTATCGCTTCCTCATCGGCCTCATCGGCGCTGCTAATACTCCCAAGTTGGGCGACTAATCCCACCACAACAATTATCATTCCAGCGGTCAGTAGGTTTATTACTCTCAACATAATACTATCCTCCTTTGGCAGTGATTCTCTACTTGGCAAAATGACCGCAGACCAGCCGCCTCAAGCCCTGTATTCGGCGGCTCAAGCCAGCCCTTGTCGGCCAACGCCTTGGCCCGTAGCGGCAGCATGAGGAAACCTGGCAGTGCTATCATCATCTACAGCCTATTCCCCGTTTGTGGGCACGCTGTATCCGAGTCTATGGTAGACCCGACCGGGCAATACCAGGCTACCCTCCTTCACTCG